>DATBCS010000145.1:0-5928 GCA_036270315.1 Gemmatimonadales bacterium | reverse complement strand
CTCCCTCCGAAGTGGCGAAGCTGGTCCTCAAATACACGAACCACATCTTCCTCGTGGGGGAGGGGGCGAAACGATTCGCGCTTCAGTACGGCTTCAAGGAGGAGAACCTGCTCACGGAGCACTCGCGCGAGGTCTGGCTGCGCTGGCGCGCCAACTTGAACCCGGACGACGACTATCTCGACGTTCCCGAGGCGGAGCACATGGGCGTTCGGCCGACCGGGACCATCAATTGCAACGCCGTCACCCCGCAAGGCGACATCTCATCCGTGACGACGACGAGCGGCCTCGCCTTCAAGATTCCCGGCCGCGTCGGAGACAGTCCGATCATCGGCGCCGGCCAGTACACCGACAACGAGATCGGGGCGGCGGGCTCGACGGGGCGGGGCGAGTCGAACATCAAGGTGTGCGGCGGATTCCTTACCGTGGACCACATGCGACGCGGCATGAAGCCCACCGACGCGTGCCTCGAGACGCTCAAACGGGTGGTGAGGATGAGCGAGGCCCGCCTGCTCGACGAGCGAGGCCGGCCGAAGTTCCACCTGCAGTACTACGCGGTGAACAAGCGCGGCGAATTCGGGGCCGCGTCCCTCTACCCCGGCCGCTTCACCGTGCACGATGGCACCGCGGCGAAGGCCATGGATACGGCGTACCTCTACGAGGGGCCCTCTGCGAGCCGTTAGCGCGACACTCGCGCTCCTCGCGGGCGTCGCACCAGCCTTCGCCGCGCAGCGCTACTGGCGCGACAACGTCTATCCCTACGCCTACTACAGCACGATTGACGGGCTGTGGGGGGCCGCGCATTACGGCCGCTACAGCCCCGTCGGGTTCGTCGAGCGCCCCGAGCCGCATCTTGCGGCCATCACCCTGGATGGCGGCGCCAGCACCCAGGGCAGCTACGCTCTCCTCTTCGACGCACGGGCACCGGCCTGGTGGGACGGCTGGCGCGCTGCCCTAACGCTCGGGGTGACGCGCGACAACCGCTTGGGGTATTACGCGCTCGGGAACGACACCCAGTATGCGGCCGACAGCGTCGCCGGAGGACGCCCGTACTTCTACAAGGTGAGCCGCGCCCGCCGCGTGGCGCGCGCCACCCTCGAGCGCCGCGCGCTCGGTCCCCTCCGGCTGCTCGCCGGTGTCACGCTCGCGCACACCGACTTCCGCGCTCTTCCCGGCCCGAGCGTGTTCGCGCGCGATCTCGCGGCGGGGACGGTCGATCCGAGCACGGTCCCCTTCACCGACCATGCGGTCCGGGCAGGTGTGGTCCTCGATACCCGCGACCACGAGATCGACCCGCACACCGGCGTGTTCGCCGAACTGTTGTTCGCAAGCGGCACCGGATACACCCGCACCACGGCGGATGCTCGGGTCCAGGTGCACCCGGTCGCGAAGCTGATCCTCGCCGGGCGCCTGGCGGCGGAGCGCATGGGCGGCACACCGCCGCTCGCGGCGGAGCAGGAGATGGAGTCGAGCGAGCGACCGTTCGTGGCCGTGGGCGGCTACCATTCGCTGCGCGGTTACTACGACGGTCGTTTCGTGGGGCCGGGCAAGCTGCTCGGGGGGGTCGAGGCGCGCTACGCCCTCGTGTGGGCGCCGAGCGTCCTGGAGCTCAAGCTCGTGGCCTTCTACGACGCCGGCCGGGTGTTTGGTCCCGGCGAGGCGATCCGACTGACGACGGCCGGCCTGCATCACGGCGGGGGCGGCGAGCTCGCGCTCCGCTTCCTCCGCAACTCGCTCCTCGTGGTCGGATATGGCCGGGGCAGCGAGGGGGGACAACTCCTGTTCGGGACGAGCTGGAGCTACTGACCCCCGCCACGCGCCGAGCGCCCGAGGGTTGGGGCGGCATCACACCTCGCGGATCACGACGCCGCGCTTCGCGAGCTCCGCCACGTACGCGCTGAACGGCATCGCTTCGTCGGGGGTGTGCACGCCGTACGCCGTAATCCGCGCCTCCGCCTGCATCAGCCCGGTGATCGCGAGCGAGTAGCCCGTCGTCCGCATCATCGCGCTGATGCCGTGCATCTCGTCGTAGTAGTCGAGTAGCTGCCACGCTACCCGCCTGCCGGTGCGCCCGCGCACTTCGACCCGCAGCGCGACGAGGTCGCGGCCTTCGGGCTTGTGGAGGGTCCGGGACACCGTGGCGATGAAGGCGTCGCGCGGGACGATCGCTTGGCCTTTCACCGCGACGGGCGTCAGGTCGAGGAGCCCGAGCTCGCGGATCGCGCGCATGATCGCGAGATGCCCCGGATAGCGCAGCGTTTTGTACTCCATCGTCTGGACCTTCCCCGCGTACGCCCAGGGCAGGGTCGAGATGCCGCCGCCGGTATGGAACGCCTCGAGTTCGCCGAGCGGCGGCGGGAACGTCACGGGCTCGCACTCGGACAGGGCGTCGACCTGGGTGGGCGTGGCGCCGCGCAGCACCCAGGACGGCGTCGTGTAGTAGTCGAGCGCGCCCTCAAGCGAGTAGACAATCTGATAGTTGAGCGGGGGCTCGGGGTGTTGGGGCAAGCCACCCACGTAGATCCGCACCGAGTCGGCATCGGGGACCCGGCGAATCCCCTCCGCGGCGAGGATGTTCACCATGCCCGGCGCGAGGCCGCAGTCGGGGATCACGGAGACCTGTTTGCGCCGTGCCTCGGCGTCGAGCGCGCGCTGGGCGAACACGATCTCCGTGTTCCCGCCCAGGTCGGCGCAGTGCACACCGGCGTCCACCGCGGCACGGGTCACCGCGACGTTGAGGTAATAGGGCGCCGCGTTCAGGACGGCTTGATGCCCGCGCAGCGCCGCACCGAGTGCGGCGCTGTCCTGCAGGTCGAGGGGGAGGAGCGCGAGTCGCTGACCGACGTGCGGCCGGAGGAACGCCGGGAGGCGCTCGGGCGTCAGGTCCGCGATGGTGACGCGCTCCACGCCCGGCTGCTGCAACAAGTCATAGGCGCAGGCGGACCCCTGCAGGCCCGCGCCCAATACCAGCAGGCGCATCGCGTGAGACCTCCCGTGGGACGCGGCGGACAACGACCGGACGACGAGCGGCGGAAAGCTAGTGGGGCCCAGCGAAGCCCGGTACCCTTACGGGACGCGCGGCACCTGCTGAGCGGCGCCCCGCAGCATGGCGCACCAGTCGACCGGACCGGCGCGCTCGCGGGTGTCGGGTTAGATTCGCGCCGGATGAGCCAGGCCGATCTCACACGCCAGCGCCTCGTCCGCGCCGCGCTCGAGCTGTTCACTGCCCGAGGCTACCACGACACCACCACGCCCCAGATTTCCAAGAAGGCGGGCGTGGCGGAAGGGACGCTGTATCGCCACTTCCACAGCAAACAGCATCTGCTGAACGAGCTGTACCGCGGTGCGGCGCGGTGGGCGGTGAAGCTCGTCATGGACGCCGACGCACTGAAGGTGGGGCCGCGCGAGAAGCTGGCCGGGCTGGCGCGCGAGCTCGTCACTGGTGCGGCGCGCGACGCGGCGGTGGCGCGGTTGTTCTTCATCCATCGGTACGGCGAGCTACTGGACGACGAGAGCCGGAAGGCGGCGCGCGACTTCCGCCTCGGGCTGGAAAGCCTGATTGCGCAGGGCAAGGCGGACGGCTCGGTGAAGCCGGGGGCCGCCGAAGTGTGGGCGGCCGTGTGGCTCGGCGTGGTGACGCTCGCCATCGATCGCGTCTCCGCGAAGGAGTGGCCGGAGACACACGCCGGCCTGGCCCTGGCGCTCGAGGGGGCGTGGGACGCGATCGCGGCGGCCCCACCCAGTCGGCCTTAGGCGGTGCGCCCGGGCGTACCCTCCCCGGTCAGCCCGGCGACGCGCGGCGCAGCGTAAACAACGCGATCTCCGGCGGCACGAACACGCGAATCGGCACGCCGACCACGCCAATGCCGCGACTCACATACAGCTGGCTTGGCCCCCGTTGGAAGTGCCCCATCACGTATTTCGTGATCAGCCGTCCCAGGGACCAGCCGAGCGCCGGCACGTAGAACTGGCCACCGTGGATGTGCCCCGCGAGCGTGAGCGGGATGCGGCGCGGCGCCGCACTGTCCCACGCGCCTGGGCGGTGGGCCAGCAGCACCTGGAACGCCCCGGGAGGCGCGGCGCGGAGTGCGGCGTCCACCGCCGCCGCCTGCGGGTCGTCGACTTGCCAGGTGCCGGGGTCCGCGATGCCGAGCAGCGCGAGCGTGACCCCGTTCCGCTCGACTGGGTGGCAGCCATTCTGCACCACCACCTGCCCCGCGTCGCGGCAACCCGCGATCACCGCGCGCTCGCCGGTATAGCGGTCGTGATTGCCGAGCACGGTGACGACGCCGAGCGGCGCCCGGAGCTCGCGGAAGGCACGGACGTATGGCGGGATGTAGGACGGGGAGATGTCGATCATGTCGCCCGTCTGCACGATCAGCTCGGGATGGAGCGCGTTCGCCTGGGCGACGAGCTCCTGCATCGTGGCCTCGCCAAGGTGAGCACCGGCATGCAGGTCGGAGAGGTGCAGCACCGTGAGCCCGTCGAGACCGGGCGGGAGATCGGGCCAGCTCAGGACGCGCCGGGTCAGCGCGGGTAAACGGTAAGCGCTCCAGATGCCGTAGGTCGACAGGGCCGCGCCAGCGGTGGCGTACCCGTAGGTCGCCCGGGCGAGGAATTGGCGCCGACTTAGGCCGACCGCCGGGGCGTTCGCCGCCACGACCGCGTCGGGTGCGTCCCGCTGGCTGAGCCCCGGGCGTCGCATCCACCGGACGGCCGCGCGCAGCCCCTTCAGCGCCAGGTAGACGACCACGAGCGCGCTGAAGACCCACCCCAAGAGCTGCCACGCGATGAACGGCCCGGTGAAGGGGAGCCGACCCACGCCCCACACCGAGCCGGCCACCATGCGTGCGGCCACGACGAGCCACGGAAGGTTGAACAGGAAGAACAGCGTGGCGAGGGCGCCGCGCACGACGCGCGCGCGGTGCGGGCGGGTCGGATCGGGCAGGCGCTCCCGCAGGTACAGGTAGAGCAGCGGCTGCGGCGCAGCGAAGAGAAGCAGATAGATTAGGCGCGTGGCCACTCGCTCACTCGTGCTCGCGGGTCTCGTCGCGGCGCCGCTCGTGCCGCTCGGGGCTCAGCAGCTCACCGCGCCCGAGCGCGCCGCGGCGGTCGCGACGATCTGGGCCGAGGCGCGCTACAACTTCGCCTACTGGGACCGAGTGCGGGCCGACTGGGACTCCGCCCTCACGGCCAACCTGAAGCTCGCTACAGAACCCCAATCCGATCTCGTGTTCTACCGCCGGCTGCGGCGCTTCGTCGCCCTGCTCGGCGACGGCCAGGCGGCCGTCATCCCCTCCCCGAGCGCCCGCTCGCGCATCGCGCGCCCGCCGCTGCTCGTGACGAGCCTCGAGCGTCGCCCGTTCATCCTTGACTATGCTGAGAATGACGAGATGCGCGTCGCGCGACCCGAGCGGTTGGGAGAGATCCTCGCCGTCCAAGGGATCCGCGCCGAAACCTGGATCCGCGACTCCGTCCTGCCCGAGATCGCGGCCGCGACGCCGGCGGATCGCTGGCAACGTGCCGTCGCGTGGATGCTTCAGGGCGAGAAGGGCACGACGCTGCAGCTCGTGCTGCGCGTGCCCGGGGGAGCCGAGCGGGGGCTCAGCGTTACGCGCAGCCACTCGCTCAACGACCGCTGGCCGCTCGACCCGGTTGCGCTTGCGGTCGACACGCTGCCTGGGAGCGTGGTCGTCGTGCGTCTCAACGGGCTCGCTGACGTGGAGGTCGCCCGACGGTTCGACCACGTGTTCCCTCATTTCGGGGGTGTCCAAGGGCTGGTGCTCGACTTGCGACGCGCCGCCAGCGGACGGAGCGAGGTCGGCTACCAGATCCTCGCGCGTCTGACCAACCAGCCATTCGCGGCGGCGCGGTGGAAGACACCCGAGCACCGGCCCGGGTTTCGCGCCTGGCGCGAGCCCGATTCGGCCC
>DATBCS010000144.1:0-7316 GCA_036270315.1 Gemmatimonadales bacterium | reverse complement strand
GTCCGGCACGACCTCCGCTGGTTGCGCGCGGCGCGCGACGCCGACCTCGTCTTCAATCTCTGCGAAGGCGTCCACGGCAAGAGCGAGTGGGAGGAGCATGTCGTAGGGACGCTCGAGTTCGCGGGTGTCCCGGTCACGGGCGCGGGCCTCTGGACTCTCGCCGCCTGCCGCCGCAAGCCGATCGCCAACGCGCTCCTCGCCCAGGCCGGGCTGCCGATCCCCCGGTGGACGATCGCCCAAGGGAAGATCGAGGATGATTTTCCGCTGCCGGCCATCGTCAAGCCGGCGGCGGAAGACGCCAGCGCCGGGCTGGATCGCAGCTCGGTCGTGGCGGACCGCAAGGCGCTGCGCGCCCGCGTCGCGGCGATGACGGAGCAGTTCGACGAAGTCCTGGTCCAGGAGTACGTCGCCGGTCGCGAGTTCAACGTCGGCTTCGTGGGCAGCCGCGTCCTGCCGATCGCCGAGATCGACTTCAGCGGCATGCCGCCCGGCGCGTGGCCCATCCTGACGTACGCCGGCAAATGGGAACCGGGATCGGCCGACGACCTCGGCAGCAAGCCGGTGTGCCCGGCGAGCGTCCCGCAAAAGCTCGGCGACAAGCTCGTCCGCGTCGCCGAGGCGGCGTGGCGCGTGATGCAGGGGAAGGGCTACGGGCGCGTGGACCTCCGCGTGGACGAACCGGGGCGCGTGTGGCTCCTCGAGGTCAATCCCAACCCCGACTTGAACGACGACGCCGGCCTGTCGCGGATGGCTCGGGCGGCGGGATGGGACTACGCGGAGTTGGTGCGCCGCATCGCCGAGGTCGCGCTCCGCGAAGCGCAGGGTGCTAAGGCAGCGCGTGAGCTGCTCGCTCCGGCCCGTCGGTCGCGCGCAACGCGCACGGCTTGAGCGGCTCACGACGGCCGCCGGCGTGTTCCGGCCGGACGAGGTGGCCATCGCGCTGGAGCTCTTGGACGATAGCCTCGCCGGCGACGACGCCTACCGGTTCCTCGGCGCGTACACGGGCGACGAGCTGGTGGGCTACGCCTGCTGGGGGCCC
This sequence comes from Gemmatimonadales bacterium, assembly GCA_036270315.1. GTDB lineage: Bacteria > Gemmatimonadota > Gemmatimonadetes > Gemmatimonadales > GWC2-71-9 > AG41. Next base: position 6,277 of record DATBCS010000144.1, on the reverse strand, counting down.
ACCCCGGGAACCCAAGGCACTGCCGACCTCTATTGGATCGTCGTCGACCCCGCGCAGCAGGGGCAGGGGGTCGGGACCGACTTGCTGCGCGCCGTCGAGGCGACGCTCGTCGCGGACCGGGCACGCCTGCTCGTGGTCGAGACGTCGTCGCGCGCCGAGTACGCACCGACGCGCGCGTTCTACGAGCGGCGCGGCTACGCACCCGCGGCGCGGCTCCCGGGCTACTACGCGCCGGGGGACGACCTCGTGATCTACCTCAAGGATCTGACGCATGGAGTCCTGGCAGGCGCGCCTTCGTAAGCAGAGCATCGCCTCCCTCGAGGCGCTCGTCGCCAAGTTCGGCGCCGAGCACTTCCCGGACTTGGCGGCGCTGCGTCAGGCGGCCGAGAACTTCGAGTTCCGCATCTCGCCCGCGATGGTCGATCTCATCACGTCCCCGGGCGATGCGATCTGGCGCCAATACGTTCCCGACGTCCAGGAACTCGAGGTCCGCGACGGCATCGTCGACTCGCTCGCCGAGGATGCGCACTCACCGGTGCCGAATATCACGCACCGCTACCCGGACCGGGCGCTGTTCCTCGTGTCGCCCGTGTGCGCCTCGTACTGCCGCTTCTGCACGCGGCGCCGCAAGGTGGGCGACCCCGAGAAGATCCCCATGGCCCAGCTCGAGTCGGCGTTCCGCTACCTCGAGGACCATACCGAGATCCGCGACGTGATCATGTCGGGGGGCGATCCCCTCCTGCTGTCGGACCGCCGCATCGATGAGTTGTGCCGTCGGCTCCGCGCGATTCCGCACATCGAGGTCATCCGGATCGGGAGCCGCATACCATGCCATCTGCCGGAGCGGATCACGCCGGCACTATGCCGCCTGCTACAGCAATACCATCCCGTCTACATCAACACGCACTTCAACCACCCCGCCGAACTGACCCCCGCCGCGGTCCGCGCGCTCGGCATGCTCGCCGACGCCGGCGTCCCGCTCGGCTGCCAGACGGTGCTGCTGAAGGGCGTGAACGACGACCCCGAAGTGATGAAGCGGCTGATGCAGCGGCTTCTCGCGGCGCGCGTGCGTCCCTACTACATCTACATGTGCGATCAGGTGGCTGGGGCCGAACACTTCCGCACCACGGTCGAGCGGGGGCTCGAGATCATCCGGGCACTGCGGGGCTGGACGTCGGGGCTCGCGGTGCCGCATTTCGTCATCGACGCCCCGGGCGGCGGGGGCAAGATCCCGCTCCTGCCCGAATACGTCGAGTCGATCACGGACGATGCGGTGGTGCTGCGCAACTACGCCGGGCAGCGCTACGTGTACCGGCAGCCCCCCCCAGACGCCGCGTCGCAGCCGCCGCGTCAGTTCGAGCCGATGCTCGCGGGCTAGCCACCGCCTGACCGGGCCTCGGCCCGGGTTATGGCAGTTGCCAGATCTCCATGCGGTTGCCCGAGAGGATGGGGACTAGAACGCGGGCGCGTTTGGCATCGTAGCCGATGTCGCCCGGGCTCGGCACTCCCGTGATCAGCTTCACGGCCTGACCCGTCTCGTAGCTCGAGACCGTCGAATCGTTCCAGCTCGAGACCAGGATCCTCCCACCGGCCATGATCACGCCGTAGAACGCCCCCGCGCCTTTCGCGATGACGCTCGGCGTCTTGTCGCCCGGCTTCCACGCGAACACCGAATGACCTCCAAATGAGGCCACGATGAAACGCTTGCCCCCCGGGTCCACGGTGATCCCGTTCGGGCGGCCCAAGGTATCTCCCCGGGCGGCGACGCTCACTTGCCGGTCCGGTCCGATACGGAAGATCCGGTCGGGCCCGGGGTGCAGGACGTTGCCCACGTCGTCGAACCGGATGCCGGTATCGGTGATGTAGAGGGCGCCCGTCGGCGTCGCCACGATGCCGTTCAGAAACACCGCGCCCAGGCTGACGAGGCTCAGGCTGTCGCGCGGGGCGCCGGTCTTCGCGTCGAACCCGCGCACGGCGTCGATGTCGGTCACCCAGAGGGTATCGCCCCGCTCGGTCATCCCTTTTGGGGCGTTGAGCGTAACGCCGCTGCGCCCGCCCTCGATGAACTTGAGATTCTCGACCGCGCCGTCGGGCCGTACGCGACTGATGAAGCCGTGGTTGGTCTTCGCCGTCGCGCTGCCGCTCACGTTGGCGACGAAGTAGATGTCCTGTGTCGTATCATGCACCACGGATTGCGGCGCGAGGAACCCCAGGACCGTTGCCACCTTCGTGGCGGCCGCGGTCGTCGCAGGCGCCGCGGGCGGCAACGGCGTGGCGGTATCCGGCGGTGCGTGCGTGACCGTCGGGCTTTGCGATGCCTGCTGCGTCTTATCGATGGGCGTGCACGCCGCCCCGAGGGCGGCGAGTGCCGCGCACAGAACCGTCGCTCTCATGGGTGGGGACCCTCCTCGGCCAAGGCCCGATCGTGTCGGTACACCCGTCTGACTGTGGGCGGCCGCGCGGCGGCGGCTACTCCCGCAGCTCGCTCGGAAGTACCCGCCGAGGGGCGCGGGGTTCACCGCTGGTGCCAAGCCGCTAGCGTGGCGCGCGCCGGGCCCCGGGGCCCGGGAGCGGGGGAACCGCGCCCGCCCGTCACGACGCCTTCGCCTGTTCCAGCTCCTTCTTGCGCGCGTCGACCACCTTGTGCGCCACCTCGGGGGGAACTTCCTGATACACGTGGAACTTCTGGCGGTACGTCCCGCGCCCGTGCGTCAGCGAGTGCAACACGGTGGCGTACTTGTCGAGCTCTGCCTCGGGGACGAGGGCTTTCACCTTCGTGAGGCGACCGTCGGGCTCCGTGCCGAGAATATGGCCGCGGCGCGACGACAGGTCGCCCATCACGGCCCCCTGGTACTCGTCCGGCGTCCATACCTCAAGCTCGAGGATCGGCTCGAGCAGCGTCGGCCGAGCATTCGGGCTGACGTTCCGGAATGCGAGGATGCCGGCCATTTTGAATGACTGCTCATTCGAGTCGACGTCGTGGTAGGAGCCGTCGTACAGCTCCACTTTGAAGTCCACCACGGGATAGCCGGCCACCGGGCCACGCCCGGCCGCTTCCTGGATCCCGCGCTCGACGGCGGGGATGTACTGGCGCGGGATCACGCCGCCGACGATCTCGTCCGCGAACTGGACCCCCGACCCGCGCGGCAGCGGTGCGATCCGGATCCAGCAGTCACCGTACTGGCCCCGGCCGCCCGTCTGCTTCTTGTGCTTGCCTTGTCCCTCCGCTTTGCCCTTGAACGTCTCGCGGTAGGCGACCTTCGGCTTCGTGATGAGCGCATGGACGCCGAACTTGCGCGCTAACCGCCCGACGATGATCTCGAGGTGACGCTCCCCCAGCCCGCGAATCAGCATTTGCTGCAGCTCACCGTTGTACTCGTGCTGAAACGTCGGATCCTCCTCGTGCAGCTTGTGCAGCCCGTTCGAGAGCTTCTCCTCCTCACCGCGCTGGCGCACCTCGATCGCCTCGGTGATCACGGGCTCCGGGAAGGGAATCTTGCGGAGAACGATCGGCACGTCCTTGGTGGACAGCGTGTCGTTGGTGTGCGTGTCGCGCAGCTTCGCGACCACCCCGAGGTCCCCGGCATGGAGCTCGGCAATCTCCACGCGATCCTTCCCGACCGTGACACAGAGGTGGTTCAGCTTTTCGGACGCCGTGCGCGGCGCGTTGTAGACATCCTGGCCGTTCCGCACGGTGCCGGAGTACACGCGGAAGTAGGTCACGTCGCCCACGTGCGGTTCCGAGATCGTCTTGAAGACCTGCGCGACAAACGGCCCGCCGTCCGCGGCTGGAAGCGCCAGCCGCTCTGCGCTCCCCCACTTCTGTGCGTCCACGGGCGGACGCTCATTCGGCGCAGGGACGAGCTCCACCAGTTTCGAGAGCAGCGCGCGCGTCCCATACGTCAGCTCGGCGGCGCCGCAGAACAGCGGGAACAGCTCCCCCTTCGCCATCCCCACCTTCATCGCGGCGATCGCCTCGTCCCGCCCGATCTCCTCGCCGCCGAGGTAGCGCTCAAGCAACGTGTCGTCCGTCTCCGCGATCCGCTCGATCAGCTCCTTCGAATAGCGCGCGAACCGGTCCTGGTAGCCGGCGGGCACGTCAACCTCCTCGTACTCCCCGGTCTTCGTGCCCTTCGTGTACATGTGGCACTTCTGCGAGAAGAGGTTGATGACGCCGTGGAACTCGGGGCCCTCGCCCACCGGGATCTCCACCGGGATCACCTTCGGCGTGAGCCGCTGCTTGATCTGGTCGTACACCCGCTCGAAGTCGGCGTGCTCCTTGTCCATCAAGGAGACGAAGAACAAGCGCGGGACCTCCCGGGCCGCGGCGTAGTCCCACACCTTCTCCGTCCCGACCTCCACGCCACCGGTGGCCGAGACGACCACGACCGCGCCGTCGGCCGCGCACACCCCGGCGAGCGCCTCGCCCGTGAAGTCGAGGTAGCCGGGGGTATCGATCAGGTTGAGCTTCGTGTCGCGCCATTCCGCCACGGCGACGGCGAGGTTGATGGAGTATTTGCGGTCGATTTCGTCGGGGGTGTAATCGGTGAGGGCGGTCCCATCCTTCACGGACCCGTGGCGCTTGCTCGTGCCGGCCACGAACGCGAGGGCGTCGACCAGAGAGGTCTTTCCGCTCGCGCCGTGGCCCACAACCGCCACGTTGCGGATCTCTCCAGTCTTGTAGACACGCATACACACCTCCCGCTGGGGGGAGGGAGAATATGCCAGCAGGGGAAAAGGACGGCTAGACGAAGAGCACGGCTGGGCGCCGCCCGGCCGTGCCGCTACGCGTCAGCCACCACGTCGCGCGGGGGCGCGGCCCCCAGTTCCAGACTCGTCAGACCGCCGAGCAGCATGACCGCGCCGGCGAAAAGGAACGCGCTCCGCGCGCCCAATCCGTCGTACGCCCACCCCACCGCCAGCGGACCGAGACTGCGGCCGAGGGCCCCGAAGGCCTGGGCGGCCCCGAGGATCGTGCCCTGCTCCGTCGGATCCGCGTACAGCGACACGAGCCCCGAGGCCGCCGGCGCGAACAGGCTGTTCGCCACCGCGAGCGGCACCGTCCAGGCGTACACGAGCAGACTGCCCCCCGCCCAGGGCACCATGGCGATACTCAGCGCCATCCCGAGCAAGCCGATGGTGAGCAGGGCCCGCGCGCCCGTGCGCCGCTCCAGCCGACCAAACACCAGCCCTTGCACCACCGCCGCGATCGCGCCGATCAGGACGAACAACCAGCCCAACTCCTTGGCGCGCCACCCGAACGCCGCGCTCGTGTAGAGCGGCAACGCCACGGTATAGCCCGCGAAGGCAAACGGCGCGACCAGCCAAACGAGCATGAGCGGCCGCAGGCCCGGCCGGGCGAGCGCCCGCGCCATGTGGCCGAAGTCGAACAACGGCCGTACGGTCCGGTGCTCGACGGCGAGGGACTCGCGCAGGATGGCGCCGGCCGAAAAAAAGTTGATCAGGGACAGGCCGGCGGCGATGAGCCCCGGGGCGCGGTGGCCGACGTAGTGATCGGCGAGGCCTCCGATCATCGGGCCGAGCACAAAGCCGATCCCGAAGGCCGCGCCGATCAGGCCCATCCCGCGGGCCCGCGCCGCCGGCGGCGTGATGTCGGCGACATACGCCTGTGCGGCCGAGATGTTGCCGCTCGCGAACCCGGAGATCACGCGCGCGAGGAACAACACGCGGTACGACGGGGCAAACGCGAACAGTACGTAGCCGGCGGCGTTGATCACCATCGTGGTCAGGAGAATCGGGCGGCGACCCAGGCGGTCCGAGAGTCGACCGAGCAGTGCCGTCGCCAGGAACTGCATCGCTGAAAACACGAAGATGAGGGCGCCGTAGCCGATCCCCTGCGCGCCGAAGTTTTGCGCGTACGTGGGGAGGATGGGGAGGACGATGCCGAACCCGACCAGGTCGATGAGGACCGTGAAGAAGATCACGGCGAGACGAGAGCGAGCCGTCACCATACCCGGGGGAATGTATCACGCCGTAGCGCGCCGGTCCCTGACGTCTGGCGTGGGCGGCCGGTCTAGCGGTTCGACCGGGCGCGGCGGTGCTAGGCGGCGACGAGCGGCGTGGCGCCCTGCGACCGCAGCGCCGTCGCGGTCAGGATGACCGCCCCGCCGGCGAGGGCCAACGGCCCCGGCGTCTCCCCATGCACGAGCCAGGCCCACACCGGGCTCAGCACCGGCTCGACGAGGAGGAACAGGGAGGCCTCGAACGCCGGCACGCGGGCGATGGCCCGCGCGAGGAACACGTAGGCGAGGCCGAG
>DATBCS010000143.1:0-10215 GCA_036270315.1 Gemmatimonadales bacterium | reverse complement strand
CGCGCCTACCGAGTCGACCGCGGCGATCCGGGACGTCCCGGCCGGGCGACCGGAAGCGGCGAAACCCACCTCCACTCCCGAGCACAAGACCCCGGCGCCCGCGCCGAAGCCGCCCGCGCCCGCTCCGCCGACGACATTGACGGCGGCGGCCGGCACGCGCGTGCCGCTCGCCATCAGCGACACGATCACGACGCGGCACGTCAAAGCGGGCGACCCGTTCACGGCGACCGTGAGCGCGGCCGTGAAGGACGCCCAGGGGCACGTCGTGATCCCGGCCGGGTCGACGGTGCAGGGGACCATCGACGCCGCTGAGGCGCGGAAGCCGAACTCAACCGGTCAACTGGTGCTGAGCGTGCACAGCGTCACGGTCCGGGGGACGACCTATCCCGTCTTGGGCAGCATCGCGTCCATGGATACAGTGGAACAAGGCCGGGGCGTCACCGCGGGCGATGCCGAGAAGGTCGGAGCGGGCGCCGCGGCTGGCGCACTCGTCGGCAAGCTCATTGGCAAGGATACGAAGGGAGCCCTGATCGGGGGCCTGGTGGGTGCGGCCGCGGGCGCTGGCGCCGCACGCGAGACGCGCAGCATCGACTTGGTGCTCCCCAAGGGAGCGGCGGTCACGTTCCGACTCGACGCGCCCTTGACGGTGAAGCGAGGCTGAAGGGGCCCGCTCCCTCAGTAGCCGAGCGCGCCGCCGGCGCGCCGGGGATCGGCGACGCCGACCCAGCCGGCGGCGGTGCGCGCGATGGCGTTCACCTCCGTCTTGTAGTTCCATGCGTCGACCTTGTGGCCCATCGCCTCGAGTGAGTCGAGGGACACAGGCATGAAGCCCTCCTGCTCCACGTACAGGATGTCCGGGAGCCCCTGGTGGTGGAGCCGCGGCGCGGCGATGGCGTCGGCGAGAGACATCCCCTGGTCGATCACATCCGTCATCACCTGATACACGGCGGTCGTGATGCGCGAACCGCCGGGTGAGCCTAGCACCAGAAACAACTGACCCGCCGAGTCGAGCACGATCGACGGCGTCATCGCGGAGAGCATCCGCTTGCCCGGCGCGATGGCGTTCGCTGCCCCCTGAATCAGTCCGAACAGGTTCGGCTTCCCTGGCGCCGCCGTGAAATCGTCCATCTCGTCGTTCAGGAGGAATCCGCCGCCCGCGACCGTGACCGCGCTGCCGAAGTCGTTGTTCAGCGTCGTGGTGCAGGAGACCGCGTCGCCCGCGGCGTCGACGACGGAGAAATGGGTGGTCTCGGGGCCCTCGGCACCCGGGCCTGCAACCGGTCGCGAAGGCGTGGCATGACGCGCGTCGATGGCGGTGCGGAGCGCAGCCGCGTACGACTTGGAGAGCAGACGCGCCAACGGCATGGTGATGAAATCGGGGTCCCCGAGATAAGCGTTGCGGTCCGTGTACGCGCGCCGCATGGCTTCCGCCTGCAGGTGCACGAGCGTGGCGCTGCCAAAGGGAGCGAGCGGACGGTAGCCCTCCATCATGTTGAGCAGCTCGGCGAGCGTCACGCCCCCGCCGGACGGCGGGGGCATCGTGTAAATGGAATACCCAGCGTAGGCGATCCGGAGCGGGGTGCGCCACTTGGCGCGGTACCGCGCCAGGTCTTCCTTAGTAATGAGCCCGCCGCCCCGTTGCATCTCCTGCACGATGAGATCGGCGATCGCGCCGCGGTAGAACACCCTGGGCCCACTGTCGGCGATGAGCGTGAGGGTACGGGCGAGGTCGGGCTGCACGAACTGCGCGCCCGGGGGTGGCGCGGCCCCGTTCACGAGAAACTGCGCCTGCGAGGCTGGGAAGCGGGCCAGTCGCTCGGCTTCACGCGCTATCTGGTGGCTGCGGGGGGCATCGAGCGCGTACCCCTCGCGCGCCAGCGTAATGGCGGGCGCGAGCAGGTCCTTCCACGGGAGCCGGCCGAACTTGTGATGGGCCTCGAACAGTCCGGCGAGAGTGCCCGGGACACCGACCGCGAGGTGACCCGTGAGCGACGCCCCGGTAATGTTTCCGGCTGCGTCCACGTACATGTCGGGCGTCGCGCGCGACGGGGCGACCTCGCGGAAGTCGAGCGCGCGCACTGTGCCGTCACGCATCCGGATGACCATGAAGCCACCGCCCCCGATGTTGCCGGCGACCGGATGCACGACGGCGAGGGCGAACCCGACCGCCACCGCGGCGTCGACGGCGTTGCCGCCACGCCGCAGGATAGCGACGCCGATCTCGCTGGCGAGCGGGTGGGAGGAGACGACCATGCCGTGCGCCGCGGCCACCGGCACAACGCGGGGGGCGAGGGGCCAGTCGGGCGCGATAAGGCGTGGGCGAACCGGGGGCGGCGGGGCGGGCGTCCCAGAGGCCGATGGCGCGCCGGGCGCGACTGCGGGGACCGGAGCGACTGGGGCGGCGCCCACGGCGGCGGGCACGGTTTCGGGGGGCCGGACCCCGCCACCGCAGGCGGCGAGCCCGAGCAGGCCAACGACGAGGGGCGTGCGCATGGCGAATTGTGCACGTTGACCCGAGTTCGGGTCAACATCTAACTTGGGGCCACCAGACCTCCTTCATGACCTCCCCCGACTATCTCGACCCGCGTCTCACCGAGCAGCGGAATCCTCGCACCCAGCGCATCGACGTCGCCTCGGCGCTTGAGATCGTCGACCTGATCAACGCCGAGGACAGCTCGGTGCCCCAGGCCGTGCGGGCGGTGCGCGAGTCCATCGCTCGGGCGATCGACCTCGCGGTCGCGGCATTCCAACAGGGCGGCCGTCTCATCTACGTCGGCGCCGGCACCTCCGGGCGGTTGGGTGTGCTCGACGCGAGCGAGTGCCCACCGACCTTCGGGACGCCGCCCGAGATGGTCGTCGGCGTCATCGCGGGGGGCTACCAGTCACTCGTCAAGGGCCTCGAGGGCGCCGAGGACGACGTGAACGCGGGGATGTCCGCCATGGACGATGCCCGGGTGGGTCCCAAGGACTTCGTGCTCGGAATCGCGGCGAGCGGGACCACGCCGTTCGTGCGCGCCGCGTTGTCGCGTGCCCAGACGATCGGGGCCGTTACGGGCCTGCTGTCGTGCTCCGACCCGCCGCAGCTGCTCGTCGAGACGTGCGACGTGCTGATTCTGCCCCCGGTCGGGCCCGAGGCGCTCACAGGCTCGACCCGCATGAAGGCCGGTACCGCGACCAAGCTGGTGCTCAATACCGTCTCGACGGGTGCGATGATCCGGCTGGGCCGGGCGTTCGGGAATCTGATGGTGGACCTGATGGCGTGGAGCGACAAGCTGCGCGATCGCGGCGAGCGCATTGTCATGGAATGCTGTGGCGTCGACCGCGCGACGGCGCGACAGGCCATTGAGGCCGCAGGCAACAGCGTCAAGCTCGCCATCGTCATGGTGGACGAGCGGGTGACGCGGGTGGAGGCGGAGCGCCTGCTGACCGCAGCGGGCGGCTTCGTCCGGCGGGCCGTCGGAGACCCGCCACCGGTGCGGCCGGCGTGACGTCCTGCCTCGCCGTGGGACTGATGTCGGGCACTTCGCTCGATGGGGTCTCGACGGCGCTGGCGCGGATCACCGACGATCCCCTCGAGGCCGCCCTCGTGGCGTTCCGACAGGAGTCCTACACGGCGACGGAGCGGGGGCAGATCATCAATACCATCGCGCGCGGTGGGTCGAAGGAGCTGGCGCTGCTCCATGTCGCGCTGGGTGAGCGGTTCGCGGGCGCCGTACTCGAGCTGCTCGCCCAGGCGAAGCTGTCCCCCCGGGCCCTCGCCTTCGTCGCCTCGCACGGCCAGACGATCTGGCATGAGCCGGGCCGCGCCACCCTGCAGCTCGGCGATCCCGCCGTAATCGCGGAGCGCGTGGGGGTGCGGGTCGTGAGTGACTTCCGCGCCCGGGATGTCGCCGCAGGTGGTCAGGGAGCACCGCTCGTGCCGCTCGCGGACGTGCTGCTGTTCGCCCATCCCGAGCGCGGCCGGCTGCTCCTCAACATCGGCGGCATGGCGAACGTCACCTGGGCGCCGCGCCGCGGCGTCGTCGCGGGTGCCGTTGCGTTCGACACCGGGCCGGGCGTGGCGGTGATGGACGCAGTCACGCGGCGGCTCGACCCAGCGGCGCCCTTCGACCGCGACGGCGAGCGCGCGCGGCGAGGCCGTCCCGCCGCCCGCGTGCTCGCCGCCCTCCTCGACGACCCCTATTTCGCGCAACCTCCGCCCAAGAGCACGGGACGCGAGCGCTTTGGCCTCGAATACGCCGAGCGCCTCATCCACGAGGTGAGCGAGGCGGGCGGTTCGGCCAACGACGCGGTCGCCACGGCGACGGCGCTCACCGTGGAGGCGATCGCCCGCGGCATCGAGCGGTGGACGCCGGCGCAGCCCGAGGACGAGCTCGTGATCTCCGGTGGCGGCGCGCGCAACCCCGTCCTCGTGGCGCAACTTGCCGCCCGCGTGCGGCCGCGGCCGGTGCACGCCTTCGATCAGCTCTTCTTCGACGGCGACGCGAAAGAGGCTCTCGTGTTCGCGTTTCTCGGCTACCTCACCGTGGCGGGGCAACCCGGCAACCTCCCGGCGGCCACCGGCGCCCGGGGTCCCCGGGTCCTCGGCCATATCACCCCCGGGTGACCGCGTCGCTCGCGCGCCTCGTGTTCCCGGCGCTCCGCTGGCATCGCGAGAGCTTCGCCCACGAGCGCCCCAAGATCGATGCGGCCCTCGCGGCCGGGGTCGGCGGCTTCATCATCTTCGGGGGCGCGCGCGACGCGGTTGCCACGCTGACGGGCGCGCTGCGCCAACAGGCGGGGCGACCGCTGTTGATCGGCGCCGACCTGGAGCGAGGGCCGGCGCAGCAGGTGCAGGGGCTCACGGAACTGCCCCCACCCGCCGCCCTCGGGTGGGTGGACGAGCTCGAAGCGACGCGCACCGCGGGGATCGTCACAGGGGCCGAGGCGCGTTCGGTCGGAATTAACTGGGCCTTCGCCCCTGTGTGCGACCTTGATTTGGAGCCCCGCAACCCCATCGTCCAGACCCGCTCGTTCGGCGCCGACCCCGTGCGTGCGGGCGAACACGCGGCTGTATGGCTCCGCGGCGTGCAGGAGCACGGCGTGCTAGCGTGCGCGAAGCACTACCCAGGCCATGGGCGCACGACCCAGGACTCGCACGCCACCCTACCGCGCGTGGACGTGCCCGCGAGCGACCTCCAAGCGGTGGACGGGGCCCCGTTTGAGTATGCCATCCGCGCGGAGGTGGGCAGCGTCATGAGCGCGTTCGTCGCCTACCCCCGCTGGGACCGATCGGGTCGAGCGGCGAGCTTCTCCCCGGAGATCCTCGGGTACCTGCGCGACACGCTCAATTTCGGTGGACTTATCGTGACCGACGCGCTCATCATGGCGGGCGCAAGTGCCGCGCAGCCGGTCCCCGCCGCCACCGTGGCGGCCGTGGCCGCAGGGTGCGACGCGCTGCTCTACCCCGAGGACTTCGCGGGCGTGGTCACGGCCCTGAACCGCGCTGTGGGCACCGGGATCCCCGTGGCGCGGGCTGAGGACGCGCTCGCCCGCTACGAGCAGGCGGTGGCGGTGTGGGGCGGCCACGCCGATCAAGGCGAGCCGGACCTTGCGGCCCATGCGGCGTTCGGGGACGGGCTCGCCGACCGTGCGATCCACCTCGTGCGGGGTGACGCACCCGTGCTGCGCGCCCCGCTAGGTCTCGCGCTTGTCGACGACGATGTCGGGGGACCCTACCGCGTGGGGCCACGCGACGTGTTCCAGGAGACGTTACAACAAGCCGGCGTGGCCCTCGCGCGGCGGGACTCGGGAGGTGGCTCCCGGATCGTGCTCGTCTACGCGGAGCCGCGCTCGTGGAAGGGACGGGCGGACCTTGGGGCCCGCTCCCGGGCCACGCTCAAACGCTTGGCGCCCGGGGCTGCGCTGGTCGTGTTGGCGGCGCACCCGCGCCTCGCGGCCCAGATCCCCGGCCGAGCGCCGATCGTGTGTTGCTGGCACGGGCAGCCGCTGATGCAGCGTGCGGCGGCGCGATGGGTCACGGCCCGGGTGCGATGAGCGGCCGTGGCCGGCCGTTCACTCGCCTCGGGTCGCGAGGTAGAGGGCGGCGATGGCCGCGGCGCCGACCAGCACCAGGACGATCAAGCGCCAGCGGCCTTGGCGTGCGGGCACGGGCGGGCGGCTACCGCGATAGACGGGAACGGGCTCCGTGCTCGTCTCGGGATCGATGAGCGGGTAGACTTGGTAGCCGACCGCCTCGTCGGCGCTCGCGGGGCGCAGGCCCTCGCCGTCGAAGCGCGCGAGGATCACGGTGATGTTGTCCGGACCTCCCCGCTCGTTGGCGAGCGCGATGAGGCGGTTGGCCGCGGCCTCAAGCCCGGGCTCGCGCGTCACGATGGCCGCGATCTCGTCCTTCCTCACCTGCCCCGAAAGGCCGTCGGAGCAGAGCACGAGCACATCGCCCCGCCGGACGTCCTGGTGCGTGAGATCCACCCGCACCCGGGGGTCAGGACCGAGCGCCTGGAGGATGATGTTGCGTCGCTCGCTCTTGGCGGCTTCCTCCTCCGTCAGTTCTCCAGCTTCGACCAAGCGCTGCATCAGCGATTGGTCTTTCGTGAGCTGCACGGCCTGGCCGCCGCGGATGAGATAGGCGCGGCTGTCGCCAACTTGGGTGAGATAGAAATGGTCGCCTAGGAGGCCTACGGCCGTCGTCGTAGTTCCCATCCCGCGCACTTCGGGGTGGGCTTTGGCGTAGGCGTGAATGTGGCCGTTCGCGACCTCCACCGCCTCCTTGAGGCGATAGGCGAAGCGTTGCGGGGTCGGCTCAGGTTCGTCGCCCCAGGCGCGGATCATCTGCTGATAGATCGTGTCCGTGGCCATTTCGCTCGCGAGCTCGCCCGCGGCCGCCCCCCCCATCCCATCGGCCACCATGAACAACGAACCGCGCTCGCCCACGTCGTGCGCGCGCGCGTCCGGGCGCAGCGACGCGGCTGGTCGCGTCAGATCCGCGACGAGGAAGCGGTCCTCGTTGTGGTCGCGCGTCTTGCCGAGGTCCGTCTTCGCGAAGACCTCGACTTTGATCGGCTTGGCGGCGCGGCCGAACATGCTACGCGCCCACCCCGTCGCGCGGGCCGAACCGCCGGGCGTCGGGACACGCGGTGGGGCCGACCGGAGAGCCCCTCACGTTGGGATCTCGAGGCGGAACAGCTTGTCGCCGACGAGGACGCGCGAGTGGTGGTGCAGGGGCACGCCTCCCCGGACGGCCAGGGCAACGCCGTTGCGGCTGCTCTCATCCACGACGACGAAGTCCGCGTCCTCGGAGCGGATCCGCGCGTGGTGCGCGCTCATGGACGGGTCGTAGGGAAACCGCCAATCGCCCTGTTCGCGGCCGATCGCGATGTCGCGTCCCGGGGAGAGTTGGACGACGTCGCGCGGGCTGCCATCGGCCCGCTGCTGGGTGAGGCTTGCGATGTCAGCGCTCGGGATGAGGCTGCCCATCCGCTTCGTGGCATCGGCGTCGGGGGCGTACGGCCCGGGGTACCCGAGGCGCCGGAATCGGATCACCTGCGACCCGACGAGCAGCAGGTCGTCGTCGATCAAGCGATGCGGCGCCTCGAGAAACACCCAGGTGCCGTTGCGACTGCCCAGGTCGCGTACCACCAGGAGATCCTGTTCCCAGCAGATCTTGGCGTGCAGCGGCGATAGAAACACATCCTCGGGAAAGCGGAGGTCGCCATCGTGGCGGCCGATCGTCGTGGCCGGCACGCCACGCTCGAAGCGCTGGGCTGGGTGGCCTGCTTCGTCCAGCAGCACGAGTACGATTGGCCCGCCGGCTCGTCGCCCTCCCGGTCCCCCAGGGGAACGGCGCGGCGCGGTCGCGGCGAGGAGGGGCGCTCCACACGTCGCGCAGAATCGGGTGCCGGCCGGCACCGTCGAGCCGCAGCGCGCGCAGCTGGGCCCCGAGCCGGGCGCGGTGAGCCGTCGGCCGCAGTGCGCGCAGAACGGCAGCCGACTGGCGGTCGGGGCGCTGCAGAAAGGGCAGGGGATGGTGTCAGACGGAGCAGCAGCCGTCGGAGGGGTGGCGACGCGGGCGCTCGGTGCGGCGGCCGTCCCTCCACCCGCCGGTGCCACCCCGGCCTGTCGGCCCGTGGACTCGCCCAACGGCTTGCCGCAGTCCATGCAGAACTGCGCGCCGGGATCGTTAGCGCGACCGCAGCAGACGCACGCGGTCACTGGCGAAGAGCCTTCACAGGGCCCCCAAGTTACGGCCTGCCAATCCATTCAGCAAATTGACGGCGCGAAATGGACGATGCTACCTTGCGCGCTTGTGCCACCACTCGGCGCACACCCCGGAGGCCCGGCGCGCGACGCACGCGCGGCTGCCCTGACGCGACTACGTGGCCTCTCGTTCTGGCTCGTGCCCTGTCTCGCCGCGGCGCCCGCCGCGGCGCAACTCGATCCGTCTGGCAGTTGGCGCACCCTCCACACGGTGCATTTCCGCATCCATTTCCGACCTTCCTACCGGGCCGTCGCGCTCACCGAAGCCCGGGAAGCGGAGCGGGCCTATCGGCTGCTCGCGACCGAACTGCACCCCCCGCGTGGCACGGTCGATCTTACGCTCGCGGACGACGGCGACGTCGCGAACGGCCTGACGACCGTGTTTCCCTCCAACCGCATCACGGTCTTTCTTGCGCCCCCGGCGGCTGACCCCGCTTTGCAGCAGTATGACAGTTGGCTCCGGCTCGTCACCCAGCACGAACTGACCCACGTATTCCACCTGGACCGCTCGAAGAGCATCTGGGGTCTCGCACAGCACGTGTTCGGCCGCGCGCCGGGGCTCTTTCCCAACCTTTATCAACCGAGCTGGGTGACGGAAGGGCTCGCCACCTATTACGAATCGAAGTTCACACACGGCGGGCGCGTGCGGGGCAGCCTCCACACGCAGCTGCTCGCCGCCGACCACGCCGGCACGGCGTCGCGCTCGCCCTGGGAGGCGCTGCTGTTCACGCGCTGGGCGGATGGGCTCGTCCCGTATGCCTACGGCAGCCGCTTCTTCGCGCACCTCGCCGCGATCGGGGGGGATTCGGTCGTACCACGGTTCGTCGAGGCCACGGCGGGCCAGTTCATTCCGTACCGCGTGGGGCGCCAGATCGGCCGCGCCGCCCCCGGGCATTCCCTCGCCGCCGACTGGTCGCGCGGGACCGAGCCGCCGCCCGGGCCGGGCGCACCGACCGCGGGGATGCGCGTGGTCGACAGCGCGCTCCGCACGGAGCCCGTGCCGCGCGTCTCACCCGACGGCCGCCGCGTGGCCTACGTGTGGGACGACGGCCAAGGCGCGCGCGAGCTCCGCGTGATCGACGCCACGACGTTCGCGCGCGTGGCTGCCCACGCCGTGAACGCTGGAGTGAGCTACGACTGGCTGGGGGACACGCTGCTGGTTGCGCAGCTTGATTTCACGTCGCGCTGGCGCGTGCGGAGCGACTTGTACCGCTGGATCCCGGGCGCGCGGTGGCGCCGCGTGACCCACGACGCGCGGGTGACTGAGCCCGCCGCGGGCGCTGGGCGCTTGGTGACGATTATGCTCGAGCCGGCCGCGAATCACCCCAGCGTCCGCGTCCCGCCGGGCCCCGCCGATGCCACCTGGGGCGAGGTGGTGCCGTCGCCTGACGGGCGGTGGCTCGCGGCAAGCCGCAACGCCGCTGGCTCGTGGGCGCTCGTGCGCTGGTCCGCGGACACGGCGGTCGCGGCGCGCGTGCTCGTCCAATCCCGCGGCATTATCGCTGACCCGGTGTGGACCGCCCAGGGCGAGCTGTGGTTCGTCGCCGACCCGACCGGGTTTCCGCAGGTGTATCGCTGGGACGATGGAACCGGCGCCCGCGCGCTCACCGCCGAGCCGCTGGGCGCGCGCGCTCCCGCCCCCCTTCCGGACGGCACGCTCTTCTACGCCACTCTCACCGCCCGGGGCTGGGAGCTGCGCCACGCACCCCCGCTGCCCGCCGGCGTACGCGGCGGCCCGAGCGTCGAGTTCCCTGTGCCTCTGCCGTTCGATTCGGCGCCCGCCGTGTCCACGCGCGAGACCGGATACGCCAGCTGGCCGTCGCTGCGGCCGCACTTCTGGCTGCCGTTTTTCCGGAACGCGGGTCCGAGCGGGCGGTTCGGGGGCGCGGTGACTGCGGGCACGGATGCGCTCAACCGCTTCACTTATGCCGCCGACCTGTTCCTCGCACAGCGTCCGCT
>DATBCS010000142.1:0-3448 GCA_036270315.1 Gemmatimonadales bacterium | reverse complement strand
CCGACGTGTTCGTGATGTCGTCCGAGCAGGAGGGCCTGGGCTCGGTGGTGCTGCACGCCCTGGCGCTCGGCAAGCCCGTCGTCGCCACGCGCGGCGGCGGCCTGCCCGAACTCGTACCCGGTGAGTGGCTCGTGCCGGTGGGCGACGCGGAAGCGCTCGCGCGGTGCGTTGTGCGGGCCCTGGCGCACCCGTCCCTGAACCCACTGGCGCCGCGGTACACGGCCGCCGCCATGGCGCGCGGCGTCGTGGCCGTATATCGCTCGCTTGTCTAGATTTGCAGAGCCATGATCTACGTCTGCATGCCGGTACATAACGAGGCCCGCACCGTGGGGCTCGTGTTATGGAAGGTGCGCCAGGTCTTCACGGCGTTCCCGCGCGAGTACCAGCTGGTCGTGCTGGACGACGCGTCCACGGATGACACCGGCGCGGTGCTCGCGTCCTACGCCAAGGTGCTCCCCATGACGGTGGTCACGCACCGGGACCGTCGCGGGTACGCGGCCAGCCTGGAAGCGGTGCTGCGCCTCGCGCTCCAGCGCACCGATCGTCCGAAGCGCGACTGCGCGATCACCCTGCACGCTGACTTCGTGCACTCGCCCGAGGCGATGGAAGAGCTCGTGAAGCGCCTCGAGTCGGGAACCGATCTCGCGGTAGCGGAACTGGTCGAACTGCGGGGGCACGCGTCCGGGCCGCTTCGGCTGGCGCGTCGCTGGGCGCCGCGCCTGCTGGCGCTACCGGGGCTGCGCGATACAGTGTCGGGCTTCGTGGCGCTTCGGCTCAGCCTGCTGCGCCAGGCGCTACGGCAGGACGATGCGCCGTTCCTCGTGACGGACGGCTGGTGCGCGAGTGCCGAGCTGCTGGCTCGGCTCGCCCCCCACGCGCGGCGGATCGATGCCGTCGCGGCGTCGGCCCGCTACGACCTGGCGCAGCGGCCCTCGCGCGTCAAGCCATGGCGACAACTGCTCGCCGCGTGGCGGGCCCGTCCGCTCATCCGCGCCGCCCGCACGGCGGCGGTGGCGGTGCTGCTGGCGACGTCCGGCCTCTGGGCCCAGGCGGACACTACCCACCGCGACACCGTGCGGGCCGGGAGTGCCGCCGCGCCGGTGGCGGGCGCCGCGCAGGCGGTGCCGTTTGTCGTCGGGGAGCGACTCGTCTACCAGGCCCGCTACGGGCCCTTCAGCGTGGGCGAAGCGACGATGCAGGTGGCCGGAATCGACACGATCCGCGGGGTGGAGACCGTCCATTTCGTGTTCTTGATCGACGGCGGCGCGTTGTGGTACCACATCCACCAGAACCTCGAGTCGTGGGTCGGGCGCAACGATTTCCACTCGCGTCGCTTCTGGAACCAGACGGCGGAGAAGGGCCGCTCGTGGGAGCGGAAGTTCGAGATCTACCCCGACTCGGGATTTTACCGCGAAGCGGGCCGTGACTCGACCCAGCCCACGGTGACCGATCCGCTCGACGACGCCGCCTTCCTGTACTGGATCCGCACGGTGCCGCTGGAACTCAAGCAGCGCTACGAATACCGTCGCTACTTCCGCCCGGAGCGCAACCCGGTGATCGTCGAAGTGCTGGGGCACGACCGCGTGGGCGCGGCCGGCAAGAAGTGGAACACGATCGTCGTCCGCCCGCGCATCCCCAACGGCGGCGGCATCTTCGCCGAAAAGGCCGACGCGCGGATGTGGCTCTCCGACGACAGCCTCCACGTCATGGTGGGGCTGCAGTCGAACTTCTCATTCGGCCAGGTGACGCTGAAGCTCAAGGAGTACTCCGCTCCCGGTCCGGCGCACCCATGACCGACTATCGCGAGGCGGACTTCTCGCGGCTGAAGACCGTCCCCATCGCGCAGCGCCCCAACAAGGTCGACCCCTCCGTCCTCGCCCACCCGCCCGGCCGCGACCACAGCTTCGTCGCCTTTTGGGAGGCGCTGCCCGACCTCCTCGCCGCGCGGGACCTGCGCGCGCTCGCGGTCGAGATGGCGCGCGCGGCCGGCCGTCGCGCCGTCGTGGTGATGCTCGGCGGGCACGTGATCAAGGTCGGGCTCGGACCGCTGCTGCGCGAGCTCATGCGGCGCGGCGTGATTACGCACCTCGCCCTCAACGGCAGCGCGGCGATCCACGATTTCGAGCTCGCGGCGTACGGGGGCACGAGTGAGGACGTCGCGGCAGGACTCGCGGACGGGACGTTCGGGATGGCCGAGGAGACGGGGCGCGACATGAACGCCGCCATCGCGGCGGGCGCGCGCGCAGGACAGGGGATGGGCGAGGCGTTGGCGGACGCCCTCGGGCGGCGGGGAGGACTCGTTGCGCCCGAGGTGTCGGTGCTGCTCGCCGCGGCCGAGCGGGCCATCCCGGTCACGGTGCACGCCACCGTGGGCGCGGATATCATCCACCAGCATCCGACGGCCGACGGCGCGGCCCTCGGCGCGACGAGCCACCGCGACTTCAAGCGTCTGGCCGCATCGCTCCCGGGCCTCGACGACGGTGGCGTGGTCCTCAACCTCGGGAGCGCGGTCGTCATGCCCGAGGTGTTCCTCAAGGCGCTCACCGTGGCACGCAATCTCCACGCGGGCAAACCGCGGGGGTTCACGGCGTGCGACTGCGACATGCAGCGCCACTACCGCCCGCGCGTCAATGTGGTGGAGCGCCCGACCCTCGGGGGCGGCCGCGGGATCCAACTCACCGGCCACCACGAGATCCTGATCCCGCTGCTCTGCTGGGCGGTGATCCACCAGCTCGATGCGCCGTAGCCGGAGCGTGGCGCTCGCGGCCGTGCTGCTCGCGGGCTGCGTGACCCGGAGCCACCGCCTCACGCCGCCCAACACCGCAACCGCGCTCGGCCCGCCGACGGCAATCCAGGACTTGGCGCGCCAGGCCCTCCTGCTCGACGCCGCCGGGGACCGGGCCGCCGACACCCTGTACGCGCCGACCGCCCTCGTCGTGGCCAACGCGCGCGTGCGGCTTGGGTCGCCGCGT
Source organism: Gemmatimonadales bacterium (assembly GCA_036270315.1). Classification (GTDB taxonomy): domain Bacteria; phylum Gemmatimonadota; class Gemmatimonadetes; order Gemmatimonadales; family GWC2-71-9; genus AG41. Next base: position 476 of record DATBCS010000142.1, on the reverse strand, counting down.
TTCGCGGGCGTCGGATCGGGTGGTCGCGTCACGATGGCCGCCGCCGCGGTAACCCTGGAGGGCCGGTTTGCTTGGAGTGTGGTGGACTACCGCTGGATCGACGGGCAGAACAAACAAGCCGACGCCGGCCGCGCCACCTTCGTGTGCGAGCAGCAGCCGCGGGGGTGGAAGATCGTCCATGTCCACTCCAGCCAGCTGCTGCCGTGGGACCGCTAGGCGTCCGCGGGCCGGCCTTTGATCATCTCGCGGATCTTGTCGGCGGTGCTCGGGCTGATAACCCGGAGCGCGAGATAGAGCAGGACGCCGATGCCCGCGAGCCATAGCACCGTCATCGCGAGCCCGAACAACCCGCCGAGGATGCCGAACACGAGCTTGAGCCCGATCCACGCCACGACGGCGAAGAGGGCAAATCCGAGAACGCTGCGGAACATGGGGGATACCTCCGTATTGCCCCACCTGCGGGGGCCCTACGACAG
>DATBCS010000141.1:0-5691 GCA_036270315.1 Gemmatimonadales bacterium | reverse complement strand
AGGACGGTTCCGCGGACGCAAGCGCGACTGACACGGGATTCGTGCTCGACAAGCACCGTTAGGTAGTACAGCCCGCGGTGGTCTGACCACACATGCCGGACGACTGCAGCGCAGCATCTGCAGGGGACGCACGATTTCGTTGACACCCCACCAGGGGCCGCGTAGTTTCCCGCCATGAAACTCATCACGACCGTCGTCCGCCCCGAGCGACTGCCCGAGGTCAAGGCAGCACTGTTCCGGGCGGGCGTCACTGGCATCTCGCTCAGCCGCGTCTCGGGACACGGCGGCGAGCAAGAAGTCCTCGAGCAGTATCGCGGCACGACGGTGGTCATGGAATTCCGCGAGAAGGTGAAGATCGAGATGGCGGTGTCCGAGCCGTTCGTGGAGCCGACCATCAACGCCATCCTCTCCGCGGCGCGCACGGGCGAGGTCGGCGATGGCAAGATCTTCGTCCAGTCGCTCGAGCGCGTGATCCGCATCCGCACCGGTGAGTTGGACAACGCCGCGCTCACGGCCGTGAACGCGGACCAGGTGCAGCGGGCGGCCCTCGAGACCGCCCAGCGCTCGGGGGCCGCCGCCGAGGGGGAGGCATGACGGAGCCCTTGCTCCGACTCGACACCGCGGCGATCTCGGCAGGGGACACCGCCTGGGTTCTCGCCTCCACGGCGCTCGTCATGGTGATGACCGTAGGACTCGCGTTGTTCTACGGCGGCTTGGTGCGACCCAAGAACACGCTCAACACCATGATGATGAGCGTGGTCGCGCTGGGCGTAATCAGCGTGCAGTGGGTCCTCATCGGCTACTCCATCGCTTTCGCGCACGGCACGCCATGGTGGGGCGGGCTCGCCTGGGCAGGCTTCAAGGGGGTGGGCCTCGACCCCGATCCCGCGTACGCGGCCACGATTCCGCTCCAGGCGCACGCCATGTTCCAGGCGATGTTCGCGATCATCACGCCGGCGCTGATCTCGGGCGCCATTGTCGAGCGCATGCGGTTCCGCGCCTACGTGGTGTTCCTCGTGCTCTGGGCCACCCTCGTCTACGATCCGCTCGCCCACTGGGTGTGGGGCGCGGGCGGCTGGCTCCAGAAGTTTGGCGCGCTCGACTTCGCCGGTGGCACGGTGGTCCACATCAGCGCCGGCGTGTCGGCGTTCGTCGCCGCGGCGATGCTCGGGCCCCGCAAGGACTTCAAGCGGACCCCGATCGTGCCCCACAACGTCCCGATGGTGTTACTCGGGGCGGGGCTGTTGTGGTTCGGATGGTTCGGGTTCAACGCCGGGTCCGCACTCGCGGCGAACGGGCTCGCCGCGCTGGCGTTCACCAACACCAACACCGCGGCGGCTACGGCGCTGGTCACGTGGGTGTGCCTCGACCTGCTACGGACCGGGAAGGCCACCGCCGTCGGCGCCGCGACGGGCCTCGTGGTGGGACTCGTCGGCATCACACCCGCCGCCGGGTACATCTCGGTGGCGGCCTCGCTGGCGGTGGGGGCGCTGGCTGCCCTCGTGAGCTATACGGCCATCCAGATCCGCGCTACCACACGGCTCGATGACTCGCTGGACGTGTTCTCCTGCCACGGACTCGCAGGAGTGGCTGGGGCCTTGTTGACAGGCGTGTTCGCCACGAAATTGGCCAACCCGGCGGGCGGCGACGGGTGGCTGGCGGGCAACTTCGCCCAGATGGGCGTGCAACTCGTGGCGGTGCTCGCGGCCGTCGCAATCGCCGCGGGCGGCACGGCGGTGATCCTCACCGTCGTGAACGCCACCCTCAACGCCAAGGCCGACGTGCGCGAGCAGCTCACCGGGCTCGACCTAGGCGAGCACGGGGAAGAGGCCTATTTCGGCGAATCCGGGGCCGTCCCGGGACCCGGCGTCGCGCTCGGCGCGGGGGTGATCGTCTCGGCCGTCGCGGCCGGACCGGCGAAGGCCGCGGTCCGCTAGCCGCGCGCGGCCTCGAGCGCCGCGGCGTATTCGCGTCCCATCCGCGCGAGCGAGAACAGCTCGGTCGCGCGCCGGCGCGCCGCCGCGCCAAGCGAGGCCCCGCGCGCCGGGTCGGCGAGCAGCGCGGCGAGCGCCCCGGCGAAGCCCTTCGGGTCATCGCTCGGCGCCAAGACGCCCGCGTCGCCCAGGACCTCGGGCAGAGCGCCGCTGCGCACGGCGACCACCGGCCGACCGCACGCCATGGCTTCAGCGACCGTCAGGCCGAACGTTTCGACCGCGCCCGCGTGCACGAAGCACGTGGCCGCGTTGTAGGCGGCGGCGAGCTCGGCCGGTGGGAGGAACCCGAGAAAGCGCACCGCGAGGCCGAGTCGCTTGGCCTGCGCACGCACGGCGGCCTCCTGTGAGCCGGTGCCGCGGATGACGAGCGGCGGAGCGGCCGGGCCGAGGTGCGCCAGCGCCTCGAGCAACCAAGCGTAGCGCTTCTCCCACTCGATGGCGCCCGCGGCAAGGAGCAGGGGCCCTTCTCCCAAACCATGTCGCTCCCGAAACGCGCGCCCGGCGGCGGCGTCGGGCCGGTACACGTCCGTGTCCACGCCTTCGTAGATCACGCGATGGGGTGGTCGACCCATGAACGGGGCCAAGCGGAGGACGTCGCGCTCACCCGTTCGGGCCCGGAAGATCGTCATGCGCACGCGGCGGTAGGCGAGCCACATAATCGGGTCGCGGGGTGGCGTGGCGCGATTCACGTTGTAGCTGTAGACCAGCGCGAAGCGGCGCGTGAGGGACGCCAGCGCGCCGAGGCGCACGTCCCGGGGCATCTCAGCGAGGAGCACGTCGCTCTCGAGCTGGGCCAGCACACGAGCAAGGATCCGCGCCTCGGCGAAGCCCGTGTCGTGAATCGGGAGTTCACGCACCGGCAGCCCTGCCGCGGTGAAGCCCGCCGTCACCGGGGGCGCCGTGGCGAGCATCTCGACGGTGTGGCCCTGCGCCACCAGCCCGCGCGCGATGTTTGTGAGGCTCACGCCCGAGCCGCGCCAGGCGCGGGCTGCCGTCAACAAGGCGACGTTCACACGACAGGATCCTCAGGGCGCGCCGGGACTCGAGGCCCGAGGCGTCGGCTCGCGAGATGGCGCGAATCAGGTGTCAACCCGCGGCGTCGCTCCGCGCCCGGGCCACCCGGTCGCCGTCGCCCGTGTACCACCCCTCGATGTAGTCCAGGGCGGCCTGACGGATGCCGAGGGAGTGGGGCGGGGCTTGGGCGGCGAGCGCGGTGGACGCCCCGGCGACGAGTGCCACGAGGAGAAGCGTCGCAGCTGAACGCACGATGGAGACCCTCCACATGAGAAACAGTGGTCCGGGATAGGGTCGCAACAGCGCGACCCGCCCCGCGATGGTCGACGGCGACCAACTGCGGCGCTCCGCTATCGTTACCGGGCGCCACAGAACGATGTTCACCGGCCGTACAGGTGCACCGTGGCCTTGTCCCTGCGACCGCCGGGAATGCTGCTGTAGTAGAAATCAATCCAGCGGATGACCCGCGCGGCGCCCGGGAGGTCGATCACATGGCTGCGCGCGCGACCTGTGAACCGGAACCGCGTGACCGGCGAGTAGGTCGCACCGTCTCCGAAGGTGATCCTCACGTCGAACATCTCCAGGTCGCCACCCTCGACCACGAGCCGGAGGCGTTTAAACCGACCCTCTCCGGCGGCCCGAAGGACGTCGTGGTCCGCCCGCAGGTCCACTTGTCGCGCACCGAGGTGCGCCCATTCACGTTGAACGCGCTGCGCCCGCCCGACCCGGGCGGCGGGGGCGGCGAGGATCGCGACCGCGAGGACGGCGGATCCGAGGAACCGGCGGTGCGCTCGAGGCATCATCGCTCCGCTCGGGGCATCATCGCTCCTGGCGATCTGGGGACGACGTTAGGCCGCGCAGTGCGGCCCACTGACGCCGACCGCCCTCTCCACCCTAGGGGTGGGGGGGTCGCGTCAGGACCGACGGGTGGACACCTTCAGGACTTGCCGCGCCGACACTTGCTGCTGATGCAGAAGTCAACGGGTTGTGCGACGCGCGCGCGCACCGGCCGACCATCGCGGCACGCCGGCCAGTAGGACACGTTCCAGATCCAGCGCAGTGCCTCATGATCAAGGGCGGGAACAACGTCCTGAACTATTCGGGCCGATCCCGCATCGGGAGTGCCGTCAGACCCGACCACCACGTCCAGGATGACCCGACCCTCGATACCGAGGTCCCGCTGCAGCGTTGGGTACCAGGGGTCGGGAGCGCTGCGCAGACTGGGGCGCTCGGTGACCTGGGTCGTGTCGTAGACGACGGAATCCGCGCCGGCGAGTCCGGCACAGGACGTGGCGCGAGTGGTGAGGGCTGAAGTCCGAGACCGCCCCAATGTGAACCGCACCGTGAGGCCAAACGCCGTCGTGGCACCGCTCCCGCCGAGACCGCGCGAGAGGTACGGCGTGACGCTCACCTCGTCGCGGATCCCAACACCGATACCGAGACGGAGAATGCCGAACGACGTGGACTGCGGGCCGGCGCCCCACCCAGGAAAGAGTGGCTCGCTGAGTGTGCTGGTGGCGGTCGCAATGGCGATGGCCACCGTGGGCACCACCTGGATCCGCTGGGCCGGGTCGGTGGCAATGACGCCGGCCGCAAGACCGAACGAGGCATCAGTCTCCTTGTAGTTGAGACCGGTCCCGTTGATATCGTTGGGGCCGTGCCCGACCTCCACGTCGGCAGTCGGACACAATTGGACGGTCCCGCGGCCGTTTAGCGGAATCTGGTACCCAACACCACCGCCGACCGTGGACGACGAGGCGCTGAACGCGTCGATGTCGACCGCCCCGCGGCGCAGCTCCGCGAACGCGCCGGTGGTGCCAAATGCCACCCCCGCGTCATAGGATCGGCGGCCGTCGCCCAACAGTCCGCTCACGAAAAGCTGAATTGGCCTTCCCCGAAAGAATGGGGAGCCGCGGCAGGCTTGCGCGGCGGCGCGCGTGCTGCCAAGCAAGGTGACAAGAATCGCTAAGACGGGGACACGAGGCACAGGTTCGCGCTCCTGCTCTTAGAGGCGCCGGTCGGAATCGAACCGACGAATAGAGGTTTTGCAGACCTCTGCCTTACCACTTGGCTACGGCGCCGAGAGACATAAACTCGCAAGTTATTTGGACTTCCTCAACCCACCCCAAGGAAAGGCGCCGACGTCTTTCAAACCTCGGCTCGCTCCGTGCCACGAGCGAGATAAACTCGCACGCTGCTAAGCGTTCTTCAACCGACGTCCTCGGGATCGACGACTGCTGGCAATTTTGTTGGCACTCGGGTACTGGCTCAGGGCTGAATCCGGGTGCTCGATTCGCGCCGTGACCCCAGTGGCCGCGTCCGGCGTCGGGCCGGGGCGGCGGGTGAGGCGGCCGTTCTTCGCGCACTCACGGTCTTGGGCGTTGGGGTCTTCGTGCAACGGTCGCACTCCAATCGAGAACCGACGTGACCGCCGCACTGGTCGTGCAGGTACACGATCGGCGGCCCGTCCGGTGCGTCCCAGCGGTCGCCCCACTCGCTGAGGGCGATGAGCACCGGCTTAAAGTCGAGCCCTTTCTTCGTCAGGTGGTATTCCGCGTGCCCCGTCGGCCCGGGTAACGCGTTCATGAGTCCTTCCGCGATGAAATGCTCGAGTCGCGCCGCGAGCACGTTGGGCGCTAACCCTAGACTCTTCTGGAAGTCGGTGAAGCGCGTCATGCCGGCG
>DATBCS010000140.1:0-14578 GCA_036270315.1 Gemmatimonadales bacterium | reverse complement strand
GGCCCGGGTTTCGCGCCTGGCGCGAGCCCGATTCGGCCCTCACGTGGTACGCGCCACCGCCCGATACGGTGAGACCGCGTGCCGAGTTGCCGTCCTACGGGGGCCCCATCGCCGTGCTGACCTCGGACGCCACCGCCGGCGCAGCGGAGGATCTCCTGGCCGCCTTCCGGGCCACCGGCCGCGGCGTGATCGTGGGCCAGCCGTCGGCGGGCGGGGCCGGTGATGCGGCGGCGTTTGCGCTCCCCAAGAGCTGGGCGGTGCAATTCTCCGTCACCCACCACACCGGCCCGGACGGCACGCCGCTCGCGGGCGTCGGCGTGCAGCCGCACATCGCTGTGACCCCGACCGTGAGCGACGCACTCGCCGGCCGGGACGCAGCGCTGGCACGGGCACGCCAATACCTGGGCGGCGGTCCTAATGCTCCAGCGTCGCCTTGAAAAAGCGGATCACCGTGCGCCACGCACTGTCGGCCATCTCGGGTCGCTCGCGCGTGCGCAGGAAGCCGTGCCCCACGCCCGGATAGACGGTGAAGTGGTAGTCCCTGTGGTAGGTCCGAACCGCGCGCTCCACGTCGGGCAGCCCGGCGTCGATGCGGGCGTCGTTCTCGCCGTACACACCCAGGCCCGCTGCGCGGATCCGCGCGATGGCGAGCGCATCCGGGCCGGGCCCATAGCACACCACGAACGCGCCTAGCCCCGGGTTGTTCGTCGCGTACCGGAAGCTCTGGCCTCCGCCCCAACAGAATCCGATCACGCCGACCCGCTCGGGCCGGACCGCCGGAAGCCGCTTCACGTATGCGACGATAACATCGAGATCGTGCGTCAGCGTGTCGGCATCGAGGCCCGCGATGAGCTTGCGCGCCGAGTCGGTCGAGGCCGGCGTCCCGCCCCGGCGCGACAGCAGATCGGGCGCGATTGCGACGAAGCCGTCCTTCGCGAGCTGCTCCGTTGTCTGGCGGATGAAATCCGACATCCCGAAGATCTCGTGGATCACGACAACGCCCGGCGCCCGCTCGTGGCGCTCGGGATAGGCGAGGTACGCCGTAATCGTATCGCGACCGTTCGGCACCTTCACGTACTCGGCGTGCACATCGGCCGCCGCGCGCGCCGGGGCTCGCATGGCGACGACGGCCAGCGCCGCACCGAGCACCACCGCGCCGAGCACGCTCCCAACCGCCCCGCCCGTCCGTCCCAGCGTTCTACTTGCCATAGGTCACCCGCCAGATCCGATTGCCCACGTCATCGCTCACGAGCAGCGCGCCATCCGCCGCCACGAGCACGCTCACCGGTCGCCCCCAGCGCGAGCCGTCGGCAAGCTGCCACCCAGTGATGAAATCCTCGCTGCCCGTCGCCACACCGCCTTGGACGTGGACTCGCACCACCTTCGCGCCGGTCGGTACCGAGCGGTTCCACGAGCCGTGAAAAGTCATGAAAGCATCCCCGCGGTAGGCCGCGGGGAACGCCGTGCCGGTGTAAAACGCCAGCCCCAAGGGCGCGGAGTGCGCCTGCACGAGCAGCGCCGGGGGCTGGACCTGGGAGCAATCGGCGCCCGAGTACTCGGGATTCGGCTTTCCGGGGAGGTAGCACCGCGGCCAGCCGTACCACTTGCCGGCCTTCAGGATGTTCACGTGCTCCGGCGGGAGGCTGTCGGTCATCGCGACGTCGTTCCTAGTACCCTGTCGCCCGATGTCGTCGCGATCGTTGTTGTTCGCCCACAGTTCGCCGGTCGTGGGATGGAACGCGAGCCCGACCGAGTTGCGGAGCCCGGTTGCGAACAGCCGGCCGCCTGAGCCGTCGAGGTCGAAGCGCGTCACGGCAGCCCGCAGCGTATCCGTCTCCGCGCACACGTTGCACGAGGAGCCGACCGCGACGTACATCCGGTTGTCGGGACCGATGACCAGCGTCCGCGTGATGTGACCGCCACCCGGCAGGTTGGGCACGAGGGTGACCGGTGTGGTGCTGCCGGGATCGAGCCGCTTGACAGCGGTCTGCTCCGCGAAGTACAGCGTGTCGCCGCGAAACGCGATGCCGAAGGGATACGTGAGGCCGCTGAGGACCACGCTGACTGAGTCCGCCACGCCCGTCCCGTGCGAGTCGACGAGCCGGACGATCTGGCCCGCGCGGGAGAGGGACGCGTACACGGCGCCCCGGGGCCCGCGCGCAAGGTAGCGCACGCCACTCAAGTTGTCCGCGAAGATCTCGACGCTGAATCCCGCCGGCACATAGAGCACGTGCCCGGCGATCACAACGGAGTCGCCGCCCCAGGGTTGCCCCGTGGGGCCGGGCGCCGAGCCGCACGCCGTCGTAAGCGCGGCCAGCACGAATCGGATCATGGCCTACCTCCCGATCGGTTTCGGTTCGGTCGACAATCGACCCCACTCCCCGGAACGGTTCCCGGGGCCCCTATCGTCCACTCGGCGCGTACACCCCGGGCAGGGCACTGGCCCCAGGCGGCATGGCGGCGCGGCTCCCGAGCGCCTGCTCCGCCGCCCGCTCGACCTCCGCCGTCACCTCCCGCTCGACTTCCTCGAGCTGCGTCCCGGTGACCCCCTCTTCCTTCAGATACGCCTCGTACAGCCCGATCGGGTCGCGCTGCCCCCAGGCCTCGAACAGGGCCGGCGGGAACGTCTCCCGCGCCTCGCGCTCATCGTGCGTCGCGTGCCCACCCATCCGGAATGTCTCCGCCACCAGGAGCGCCGGTCCTTCACCGCGGCGGCAGCGATCCGCCGCGAGCTTCGTCGCCGCGTAGGCGTCGAGCACGTTGTTGCCGTCGAACTCGGCGCCCCACACGCCGTAGCTCCCCGCCCACGCGCGGAAATTGCCCGGGCGGTGGTGCTGCTCCAGCCGGGTGCCGAGCGCCACCTGGTTGTTCTGAAGGATGAAGATGGCCGGGACCCGCTGCACGGCGGCGAAGTTCGTGCCCTCGTGCGCAGCGGCCGTCTTGGTGGAGCCGTCCCCCACCCAGGTGAGAGCGACCCGCGCCTCGTGCCTCAGCTTGAACGTGAGGGCGATCCCGGTGATCACCGGCACCATGTCTCCGACGTGGGAAATCGGCTGGATCACGCCGTGGGCCTGCGAGCCGACGTGCAGGTCGCGGCCGCGCGACGGCGAGTCGTCGGTCGCCAGATAGGCCCGCAGCATATCGGCGAGGGACATGCCCAGCTCGCAGCAGGCGGCGGCGTTGCGAATCATCGGCGCGACGACGTCAGTCCCGCGCTCGAGCGCGTGCACCGGGCCAATCGTGGTCGCCTCCTCGCCTGTGCCGAGCCACGCCTTGGAGATCACGCCGGTGCGGACCCAGCGCTTCAACTGAATGTCGTGGAGGCGGGCCCGCACCAGCCCGCCGTACAGGGCGAGCCGTTGGGCGATGCCCAGGGTGGAGACGATCGCGGCGCGTCCTGGATCCCGCTCGAGCGTGGCCCGAAACGCGCGGACGAGCGCTGGCTCAGGCTGCCACCGGACGTACTCCGGCGGATCAAACGCCGGAAAGCGCTTCACGGAACCCCGGCGACGCTCCGTCCCGCGACCTGGCCATTCTGCTTGACCACGGTTCCGCCCTTCATGACGAAGTCCACGTGTTGCAGCGTCGTGATGTCTTGGAGCGGGTCGCCCTTGACCGCCACGATGTCCGCGAGCTTTCCGATCTGGAGCGAGCCCACATCGGCCTGCGTACCGAGCAGCGCGGCTCCGTTCAGGGTGCCCGCCTGGATCGCCTGCATCGGGGGCATGCCGTACTTCACCATGAGCTCGAATTCGCGGGCGTTGGTGCCGTGCTGCATGACGCCCGCGTCGGTGCCGAGGGCGATCCGCACCCCCGCATCCACCGCCATTTTGAACGAGCGCCGCATCCGCGGCGCGATGGCGAGCGCCTTGGCGGCGACGGCCGGGGGGAGTTTCCGGGCCACCGCGAGCGATTCCACGGTATAGCCGGCGAGCAGCGTGGGCACGAGATAGGTGCCGTGCTGCTTCATCAGCTGGACGGCCTCCTCGTCCAGAATGGACCCGTGCTCGATCGAGGCGACGCCGGCGCGCACGGCCGCCTTGATCCCCGCGGTGCCGTGGGCGTGCGCGGCTACCTTGCGCTCGAGCTGCGCCGCCGCCTCCACGACCGCCCGCATCTCCTCCTCGCTGTACTGCTGCAGCCCGGCCGAGTCGGTCGGCGACAGCACACCGCCCGTCGCGCAGATCTTGATCCAGTCGGCCCCGTACTTCACCATGTAGCGCACCGCGCGCCGCACCGCGTCGACCCCGTCCGCGACCCCTTCCTCGATCGCCGCGTCGTGCCCGTAGATCCGCGGCACGAGGCCGTCGGTCCCGTCACAGTGTCCGCCCTGGATCCCGAATGAGATGCCGGCGCCCAGGATGCGCGGCCCGACGACCCAGCCGGCGTTGATCGCGTTGCGTAGCGCAAGATCGCCCAAGGCCGGGGCGCCGACGTTGCGCACGCTCGTAAAGCCCGCTTCCAGCGTCTCCTGCGCGTGCGCCGCCCCAAGCAGCACGAGCTCACTCGGGAGTGTCGTGAGCCGGGCGTGCTGCCAGTCGCCGTCCCCGAGGGTGCGCCCGACGAGGTGCACATGGGCGTCGATGAAGCCCGGGAGCACGGTCGCGCCCGAAAGGTCGATCACCACCGCGCCCTTGGGGATCGCCAGGCCCGCCCCCACGCCTGCGATGCGCTCGCCCTGCACCAGGATGACGGCGTTCTTGACGGGCGCCGCCCCCGTGCCGTCGATCAGGGTGCCCGCGCGGATCGCGGTGACGGGGGCGGACTGCAGCGCCACGAGCGAGGCGGGCGCCGTCACGAGGACCGCGAGGGCGGCGAAGTACTGTGCCCGGTTCATATGAGTTTCTCCTTGAGCTTCGCGAGCAGGCCGCCGTCGCTCGCAGCGCTGAGCGCCGCGGCGAACTCGAGCGCGGTGTTGTAGCGCCCGTCGGGACTCGAGTCCATCGCGCAGGTGAGAGCTTGTTCCAATCCCTCAGGCGCGTCGGGCCGGAGTTGGCGCAGCTTGAGCGGCTGCCCCCGCAGCCGCGCGATCATCATCTCCTGGGCATTCCGGCCCTGGAACGGCAGCTTCCCGGTGAACATCTCGAACGCGACGATGCCGAGCGCGTAGATGTCCGAGCGGGCGTCGAGCGGCTTGCCGCGAATCTGCTCCGGGCTCATGAACTCAGGTGTCCCGAGGATGATCCCGGTGGCGGTGAGCTTCGCGATGGCGGGATCGGCCCGCCGCTCCTTGGCGAGCCCGAAATCCATCACCACCGCCCGGTCCGCGACATCGCCCGTCGCGACCAACATGATGTTCTCGGGCTTCAGGTCCCGGTGCACGATTTGGAGCTCGTGCGCATGATGCAGCCCCGCACACACCTGCCGCAGAATGTCGATCCCCGCGGCGATCGGCATCGGCCCGTCGCGCACCTCGCGGTCCGACAACAGCTCGCCCTGGAAGAACGGCATCACCAAGTAGATCAGCCCGTCCTCGGACTCCCCGAGGCGCATGATGCGACACACGTTGGGGTGCTCAAGGCGCATCGCCAGCCCCGCCTCGCGCCGCAGCCGCTCGACCGAGCTCTTGTCGGTGGCGAGCTTCGGGGAGAGCACTTTGATCGCCACCTCCTGGGCGGTGGCGACCTCCTTCGCGAGATACACGTAGGACATCCCGCCCTCGCCCAGCTTCTTCAGGACTTGGTAGCGGGCGTCGAGCAACTGGCCCGACAAGCCAGCGGCGCGGTCCAGGCCCTTGGACGCCTTGGGCGGGGTGCGGACCGCGGTCGCGCCGGACGCCGCGGGGCCGGGCCGCGGCTGCACGTCGACCAGCATGCTGCCGTCGCGCGGGCAGAAGCGGGCGGCGCCGGCGTACACCATCCCGCACTTGGGGCAGCGACGTTCACTCATTGGCGCACCAAGTTGCGGCCTTCGTTCTTGGCGCGATAGAGGGCCTGATCGGCGAGCGCCACAAAGCTGTCGGCTCCGCTCACGCGGTCGTCGGGGAAGGAAGCGAGCCCGATCGAGATCGTGAGATGCAGCGGATCCTCCCCCGGGTCGGCGAAGTCGTGGTGCATTACGCGGCGCCGCAACCGCTCGGCGAAGATCGCCGAGCCGTGGAGCGCCGTCTCGGGCATGACGACCACGAACTCCTCCCCGCCGTAGCGCGCTACCAGGTCCACGGACCGCGCCTCGCGGCGCAGGATCTCGCCCACTTGGCGCAGCACCGAGTCCCCCGTGATGTGGCCCCGCGTGTCGTTCACGAGCTTGAAGCGGTCGATATCGGCGAGCAGGATCGTCAGCGCGAGATTGTAGCGCCGCGCCCGCTCCAGCTCAGCCTCGAGCTCCTCGGACAGGGCGCGCCGGTTCAGGCATCCCGTGAGGGCGTCGGTCGCCGCGAGCTTCTCGAGCCGCTTCTTGTCGGAGACGGCGGTCTCGAAGTCGTACGCCTTCTCGATCGCCGCCACCGCGGTGCGGATCACGGTCTCAGCAAACTGGGCGTCGGCCCGGGTCAGCGGGGGGTCTTCCCCCGCCGTGCGGAGGAAGAACACGCCCAGTTGCTGGTCCTTCATCGAGAACGGGAGCGCCACGGCCGAGCGGGTCGGCACGGTGATCCGGTCGCGCTGCCAGCGAACCCGCTCGGCGGCGTACAGCGGATCCGACGCGACGTCTTCGACCAGCACCGGCCGGCCGCTGGCCAGCGCGCGCTCGATCTCGGGGTAGCGGGGGAGCTCGATCTGGAGATTGCGCAGCATCGGGTTTTCGTACGCCGCGACCACGACCCCGAGCTGGTCGCCGGGTTTGGCCAGCACCATCGAGCACTTCGAAATCTGCAGCACGCGGGCGACGCGTCGCACCAGGATGTGGTAGATCTCGTCGGGTTTGAGCGAGTCGGTGACCTCGTGGAGGATGTCCACGATCGCGGCGCGGCTCTGCGCCTCGTCGCGCGCCCGCGCGAGCTCCTGGGCCGATCGGATGTGGGCTTTGACGCGGGCGAGCAGTTCCCGCACGCGGAACGGCTTGGAGATGAAGTCCGCCGCGCCCAGCCCGAGCGACTTGACGGTCGCCTCCTCGGGCGGCATGGACGAGATCATCAGCACCGGCACATCGCGGAACCGGTCGTCGGCCTTCATCTTCGCCAGCAACTGCAGCCCGTCGACCTTCGGCATCATGATGTCGAGGAGCAGGAGATTGGGGCGTTCCTCTTCGAGCTTGCCGATCAGCCCCTCGCCCCCTGGGGCCGTCACGACGTCGTACCCGTTCTCCTTAAGGATCCAGGTGAGCGTGCGGACCAGGGATTGGTCGTCATCCGCGACGAGGATTTTGCCCCCCGTGCTGTCGGGCATCACGCAGTCAGTCCTCGAGCGCCGTGGGGTCCACGTTGCCGCCGCTCACCACCAGGACGGCGGGGGGGACGGGGCGCACGGCGCCCGCCCGCACGGCCGCCGTGGTGGCGGCCCCGGAGGGCTCCACCGCCAGCTGGCAGTGACGCCAGAGAAACTGCACCGCCTCGCGAAGGGCGGCCTCTTCCACCAGCGCAACCCCGGCGACCCGGTCGCGGTGCGCCGCAAGCTCGCCGAACGGAATGGCACCGACGGTCAGCGTAATGAGCCCGTCGGCGATGCTGGCGGTCCGCTCGAGCCGCACCGGGCGGCCCGCGGCGAGCGAGCGTTTGAGCTTGGGCGCGCCCGCCGGTTCGACGCCCCACACCTGCGCCGCGCTCCCGGCCGCCGCGAGCCCCGTCACCACGCCTGCCAGCAACCCGCCGCCGCCCACCGGGACCACCACCGTCGCCACGTCGGGCAGCTGCTCGGCGATCTCGAGACCGACCGTCGCCTGCCCCGCCACGATGTCCGGGTGATCGAACGGCGGCACGATGGCCAACCCGTCTCGCGCGGCGAGCTCCTCTGCCTTTTTGTGGCGGTCCTCGGAGGTCCGGCCCGCCAGCACCACCTCCCCGCCCCAGCGCCTCACCCCGGCCACCTTGACCGCGGGCGCGGTCTCGGGCATCACGACCACCGCGCGAATGCCCACGAGTTGCGCCGCGTACGCGACCGCTTGCCCGTGGTTGCCGCTGGAATACGTAATCACCCCGCGGCGGCGGACGGCCTCGGGCAGGCGGCGGATCGCCGTGTAGGCGCCCCGCAGCTTGAAGGCGCCGACGGGCTGGAGGTTCTCGAGCTTCAGGTAGGCGTCGAGCGGCTCGACGTAGCGCAGCGGCGTGCGCACCGCCACGCCGACGAGCCCGGCGGCCGCCTCCCGCACCTCTTGGGCGGTGACCACCTACTTCTTTTTTGCCTTCGCCGGCGCCCGTTTGCCTTTGGCCCGGGCCTTCGACGCCTTGGCGGCGGGATGCGGGGCGTCCTCGTCATCCTCCCCGGTGGCGGCGCCCTCCGCGTCATCCTCCTTCACCACGCGCGCCACGTCGACCAGGAGATCCCCGGGCGTCAGGTTCATCACTTTGACGCCCTGCGTATTGCGCCCCGAGATGCGGATCCCCTCGACCGGCACCCGGATCATGATCCCCTTCTTGGTGATCATCATCAGCTCGTCGTCGGCCAGGACCTCCTTGAGCGCCACGATGGCACCCGTCTTGTCGGTGCGCTTGAGGGTGATGATGCCGCGACCGCCCCGGTGCTGCACGCGGTACTCGTCAAGCTCCGAGCGTTTGCCCATGCCCTTCTCGGTCACGGTAAGGAGGGTGGACGCGCGCCGCACGACGACCATGTCGATGACGTAGTCCTTCTTGTCGAGCTCGATCCCCTTCACGCCGGTCGCCGTGCGGCCCATGTCGCGCACGTCCTTCTCGTGGAACCGGATGCTCATCCCCTGCTGGGTGGCGAGGACGATGTCGTTGCGCCCGTCGGTCACCTGCACGTCGATCAACTCGTCACCTTTCTCGATATTGATCGCGCGGATGCCCACCGAGCGCGGGTTCCCGAACTCGGAGAGGCGGGTCTTTTTCACCACGCCGTGCTTCGTGGCGAACAAGAGATACTGATCCTCCGAAAATTCTCGCACCGGGACGAGCGCGGCGATCCGCTCTTCGGGCTTGATGGCGATGCAGCTCACCATCGGCTTCCCGCGCGCAGCCCGCGCGGCCTGCGGGATCTCGTGCACCTTGAGCCAGTAGCACTGGCCGCTCTGGGTGAAGAACATCACGTAGTCGTGGGTCGACGCGATGAACAGGTGCTCCAGCCAGTCGTCGTCCTTGGTGTGGGCGGAGATCACACCCCGGCCGCCCCGCCGCTGCCGCCGGTACGCCGACACGGGGAGCCGCTTGATGTAGCCCGCATGGGACACGGTGATCACCATGTCCTCTTCCGCGATGAGATCTTCGATCGAGAACTCGCCCTGGTCGGCCACGATCTCGGTGCGCCGCTCGTCGCCGAACCCGTGGGCCAGCTCCGAGAGCTCCTCTTTCAAGATCTTCATGCGCCGTGGACGCGACCCGAGGATCTCTTTGCACTCCTTGATGAACTTGCGGACTTCCTTCAGCTCCTCGTCGAGCTTCGTGATCTCGAGGGCGGTGAGCCGGGCGAGGCGCATGTTGAGAATCTCGGCCGCCTGCTTCTCGGACAGCTTGAAGCGCTTGCGCAACGCCGCGTCTGCGGCCGGCACGTCCTTCGCCTTGCGGATGATCCGCACCACCTCGTCGATGTGGTCGACCGCGATCTTCAGACCCTCGAGGATGTGCTCGCGGTCCTGCGCGCGCTTCAGTTGGAACTCGGTACGGCGCGTGATGACGGTATGACGGTGGTCGACGAAGTGCTCGAGCAGCTCCTTGAGGTTCATCTCTTTCGGCACGCCATCCACCAGGGCCAGCATGATCGCGCCGAACGTCGTCTGCATTTGCGTGTGCTTGTACAGCTGGTTCAGCACCACGGCGGGGACGGCATCGCGCTTCAAGTCGATGACGATCCGCATCCCCTCGCGGTCCGAATAGTCCTGGATGTCGGCGATCCCTTCCAGCTTCTTGGCGTTGGTGAGCGCGGCTACCTGGGCGATGAGGTTCGCCTTGTTCACCTGGTAGGGGATCTCGGTGACGACGATCTGCTGCTTTCCAGTCGACTCGGTCTCCTCCACCACCGCGCGCGCGCGGATCACGATCCGGCCGCGCCCCTTCTCGTAACACTCCTTGATGCCTTCCCGACCGTAGATGATCCCGCCCGTCGGGAAGTCGGGACCCTTGACGAACCGCCGCAGCTCCTTGAGCGCCGCGTCGGGGTGGTCAACGAGGTGGTTAACCGCCTCGACAGTCTCCGCGAGGTTGTGCGGCGGGACGTTGGTCGCCATCCCGACCGCGATGCCCGCGGAGCCGTTCACGATTAGGTTCGGCAGGCGCGACGGCAGGACGGTGGGCTCCTGGAGGCGGTCGTCGAAGTTGGGGACGAAATCGACGGTGTTCTTGTCGATGTCCTCGAGCATGGTCATCGCGACTCGCGTGAGGCGGGCTTCGGTGTAGCGGTAGGCGGCGGGGGGATCGCCGTCCACCGAGCCGAAGTTCCCCTGCCCGTCGATGAGCGGGTAGCGCAATGAGAAGTCCTGGACCATGCGCACCAGCGAGTCGTAGACGGCGACGTCCCCGTGCGGGTGGTACTTGCCCAACACGTCGCCCACCACCGTGGCGCTCTTCTTGTAGGGGCGGCCCGGGACGAGCCCCAGCTCGTGCATCGCGTACAGGATGCGGCGGTGCACCGGCTTCAGTCCGTCGCGTACATCGGGGAGCGCGCGCTGCACGATCACGCTCATCGAGTAATCGAGGAACGATTCCCTCATCTCGTCCTCGATCAAGCGAGGCAGGATGCGTTCGCGGGCGTTCGGTCCGGTCATGAGCGGATAGCTGCGGGTCTCGGGTGTCGAGTGTCTGGTGTCGGGTCCGGCGGCGGGCCGCGACACGGCGACCTAAGTCACTAAAAATTAACCACTTAGCCGGGGAAAGGCAACGTGAAATCCACTGCTAACCGGGAGTGGTCGCAGCACTTACGCGCGCTGGCGCGGCTCTTCAAGGGGCGGCGATTTGGACGACCACTTTGCCGAATTGCTCGCCCCGCTCCAGCCGCTCGAACGCCGCCCGCGCCTCGGCGAAGGGGAACACGTGATCGACGAGCGGCCGGAGCTCGCCCGTGCCGAGGACCCGCACGATCTCGCGGTACTCGGCCACGTTGCCCATGGTCGAACCCAGGAGGCTCCACTGATGCCAGAACAGGCGCCGCAAGTCGATGGCGACGCGCGGGCCGGACGTCGCGCCGCAACACACGAGCCGCCCGCCGCGCGCGAGCGAGCGCAGCGATTCATCCCACGTCGCTTCCCCCACGGTCTCGATCACCACGTCCGCCCCCCGCTTCTCGGTGAGCGCGCGGACCTCCTGGGACACGTTCTGGGTGCGATGGTTCAGCGTCACGTCGGCCCCCAACCGGCGGGCCTCGGCGAGCTTGCCGTCGTGCGCCGACGTCACGACCACGCGGGCGCCCCGGAGTTTCGCGATTCGCAGCGCCGCGAGCGACACCCCGCCCCCGATTCCCCAAATCAGGACGGTCTCACCGGGCTGCACCTGGGCGCGCGTCACGGCCATCCGCCACGCCGTGAGGGTCACGAGCGAGAACGCCGCAGCCTCGGGCCATGTGAGGGGCGGCGCCGCTGTCGGGATGATGGCGACATTCTGTTCGGGCACCACGATGTATTGGGCGAGGGTGCCCGGGAGGTGCTCGCCGAGCAGGCGGTAGTTGGGGCACAGCGAGTGGTCGCCGGCGCGGCAATACGCGCAGCTGTAATCGGGGATGCCCGGGTTGATCATCACGCGGTCGCCCGGCTGCACGGTGCGGACATCCGCGCCGATCGCGGCCACCAGGCCGGCGCCATCCGCGCCGACGATGTGCGGGAAATGGTATTCGTGGGACAGGCCCTGCACGGTGAACAGATCGAGGTGGTTCAGTGCGGCGGCCTGCAACGCGATGCGCACGTCGCGGGGGCCCAGCGCGCCCGCGGGGTCGGGAACGTCGACGAGCTGGAGCTGGTCGAGGCTGCCAGTGGCGCGGATGACCCAGGCGCGCATGCCGCGGACGCCGTTACGGCAAGAACGCTGGCGATACCATCTGTTCGGCGCCCGTCGTCGGGACCGGCACCGGGGCCCCGCCGCCGGGCCCGACCGGCTGGATGTACACCTTATACACGTTCTTCTGCACCATGACCACGAGGCCAAGCAGGTCGCCGCCAGGTGAGACCGCGAAGTCGGTGATCACGAGATCGGTGCCCGTGAGCGGTGTGAGCCTGCCGGTCACGAGCTCGGCCCGGACGACCTGCGTCACCGTGCGGCCGCCTTCCCGCTGCTCGACCAGATACGCGAGCGAGCCGTCGCGCAGGAAGTGCGGCGCGCTTTCCTTGAGCTGCGGGGTCTTCGTGAAGGCGCGCTGGTTCGAGCCGTCCTTCGCCATCAGCCAGATGTCGGGGTTGCCGTCACGGTTCGAAACGAACGCGATCGTCTCGCCGTCCGGCGACACGGTCGGATGCCAATTCTCCGCTGGCTCCTGGGTGAGCTGGATCGCGTCAGAGCCGGTGATCGGCTGCACGAACAGTTGCCGGTGCCCGGTCCGCTGCGAGTGATACGCTACCGCCTGGCCGTCAGGCGTGAACGCAGGGGCACCGTTCGCGGCCGAAGAGTTGGTGAGACGCCCGGCGCCTGTGCCATCGGCGTCCATCACGTAGATCGCCGGCTGGCCCTCCCGGGTGGAGGTGAACGCGATGCGGGAGCCGTCCGACGACACGGCCGGCTCGGTGGCCGCCGATGTGTCGTCCACCACCTTCCGCCACTGCGCGAGGTTGGACCGCTCGGCCGAGTACAGCTGGAAGCGGCCGGTGCGCGAGCTCGCGAGCAGGATCTCGCCCTGGACGAACACCTCGACGACGGTATGCTTGCCGCCAGGCGCCGTGGCCGTGATCCGCGCGTGACCGTAGCCGGCGGTCGACACGGTCCCGTCCTCGCTCACGGCCGCGGCCGCGGGATTGTCCGATACCCATGTGACGCCCGTCGCCGGCGCGAGCACCACCCCTGCCTCGTCGACGAAGCTGGCCTTTACGCCGTAGCGGCGGCCGAGCGGCAGGCCGATCCGGGTGGCGGAGAGCTTCAAGCCCGCGGAGATCACGCGGATCTGCCACGTCACGACGAGCCCCGGGCCCGGGCCACGGGCCGTCAGGGTCGTCTTGCCCGCCTTTTTCCCCGTCAGCACGCCGCTCGCGGGATCGAACCCGGCGCACGTCGTGTCCGCCACGCTCCAGCGGATCGGCGCCTCGGGCACCGGTGTCTTGTCGGCCGCCAGCGCTTGGACTTGGAACTTCGCGCTGCCCTGGATCGCCACCACCACTTCCGTCTTAAACGTCGGAGCGACGGTCAGCTGGTCCACGGTCTTGTGCACCACGATGTCCAGGCTCTTCGACTGGAGCAGCCCGGTGACCGCAAGCGCCGTCTTGCCTGGCGCCACGGCGGTGACGACGCCCGTGAGGCTGACGCGCGCGACCGTGGCGTCCGCCGCCGACCATTGCAACGCGAGCGGGCTGACCACGCGGTTCCCCTGCCCCGGCACGATGACGCGCAACGTGTCCACGCCTCCCGGAGACAGGAACAGGGGGTTCGCCTCCGCGATCGCGATGTCGCTCGACTGCACCACGACCGGGGCGGTGGCCGTGAGGCCCGCCGCGCTCGTGACCTGCACGGTCCCTTGGCCGGACGCGAGCGCGACGATGACGCCGTTCTGGTCCACGCTCGCGATGTCGGGCCGGAGCGACTTCCACGTCACGGCCACGGGCGCGGCCGGCGACCCGTCCTCTTTTAGGGCACGCGGTGAGACGCGGCTATTCTCCGACGGCAGCAGGTACACGGTGGGCGGCTCGATGCGGAGCACCGCGGCGGGTCCTGTCCCGGGGGGCTGCCCCGCGAACGCATCGGGGTTGGTGCCGCTCGGGGTGCCGGTCCCCGCGGCGGGCGGAGGCTGGGGCGGCGGCGGCTGGGCCGCGCCGCCCCCCGGGGCGCCCGCGACCGAGACCACCGCTTGGCCCTTCCGAGCCGCCACGCGCGCCTCGATGATCGCCACTCCGCCGGCGACGCCCGTGACGGTGCCGTCGTTGTCGACGCGCGCCACGGCGACGTTGTTGGAGGACCAGATGACGCGCACGGTGGGGATGACGTTGCCGGCACGGTCAAAGGCCGTCGCCAAGAGCCCGGTGCGCTCTCCGATCTTGAGCGTCACCGAGGGAGGTGCGACCTGGACTTCGGCCACGTTTTGACCGAATGCGGTCGCCGGAAGAGCGGCCAGGGCGATGAGTGCGATACCGCGAGCCACCATAGCGGCGGCAACGTAAGCGGTCGTAAGTGTCGTTGTCAAGCTAACTTGTCGCGATTGGCCGGGGCGCGGCCCGGAGCGACGTCGGCGCACGGTGATCACTTGCGTGACACGATTCCCGACGTAAGCTATAGGCCACGCCCACCGACAACCAGCAGAGGGGAGATCATCCGATGCTCGAGCCAACCGATTTTTCGGAGAGCAGCTGGACCGGCCCCGGCATGATGGAGCCGCTCTATCCGCCGGCACCGCCGACGCCCCCC
>DATBCS010000139.1:0-4235 GCA_036270315.1 Gemmatimonadales bacterium | reverse complement strand
CGGTCGCTCAAAAACAGTCGCACACCCGCGCCGCCGTGGGGCCCGTTGTCCGTGAACTTGTAGGGCGCTCGATTGCCGAAGTCGAGCACGGAGTAGCCACCCAGCGCGTACACCATCAGGTAGTCCGCATTCATGAGGTTGACGACGAGCGAGGCGCTGCCGATCAACGGCTGGAGCGTGGTCGGTGTGCCGCCGGTCAGCACCGAGTACTCGGGCTGAAACAGGACGTCCCCTTCGATGCCGAGGACGTTGCCGAACAGGTACCCGAGGCGGACCCCGCCACCCACCTTGCTGGCGAGCCCGAACGCCGGGTCGTAGTGCGTGTAGGAGCCAAACGCGCCGGCCTCGAACTGGCC
The DNA here is from genome assembly GCA_036270315.1 of Gemmatimonadales bacterium. Classification (GTDB taxonomy): domain Bacteria; phylum Gemmatimonadota; class Gemmatimonadetes; order Gemmatimonadales; family GWC2-71-9; genus AG41. The sequence goes on along the minus strand of DATBCS010000139.1, from coordinate 3,879 downwards.
GGTGTGCTGGGCCGCGAGCCTTCCCGCCGGGAGCACGAGCAACGCCATCAGCGACCGGAACGTCCTCATGTCAGCTCCTACGCGTCGTGCGCGTCTTAGGGTAGTCAGGGCACCTTCCCACCCGGCTGACCGTCGGCCCAAAGGACTCATGCCTCAAGGGCCTGGCCCTACGCTAATAACTCTGCCCCGCGTTAGAAACCCCGGGGCCGGGCGGGCGGCGCCTGGGACGCTGAGGTGGTGACGGCAGTCACGTCGCCGGGGGTCGACGGCGTGGCGTCGTTGGAGGGTGAACCACTTGGCTGGTGTGACATGGGACGCCTGGCGCGACCTGACCGTCGACGCTGCCCTCAGAAGCTAGAAACCCCAAGCGCTCGCCTTCCTTACTCCCGTGCTCAGGTCGATGCCGCCCAGCACCAGGCCGTGCCGCGCCCCGGTGGCGTCGCGCCACGTTACCCCGCTCGGCCCGATCAGGGTACCGCCCCCCGCGCTCTGGATGGTGTTCAGCCCCACTGGTCCCTGGAACGGGCCGAGCGAGTCCCCGACAACCCCTGCGGCGATCGTCTCCGCGCTGTTCGTCGCCGCCCCCGCGTACATCCCGCCCACGAGCAGCACGATGTCGCGCAGGTCGAGCGTGGCGAACTGCGACCGACCCGTCGGGAGGAGCGTGCGTCCGGGCGTCCACAGCCCGGTGAAGAACCCCGAGGCGAGGCTCACGGGGGCGGTGTCGCTCGACGCGAGTCGCACCGTTCCGGAATCGAGCCCGCCGCCCGGTGCCACGCTGTCCTTCACGCCGCCGAACGCGACCGCCCGGTCGGCGAGGAGTACGGCCCCGCCGTACGCCCGCGGGGCGGGGAGCGGCGGCTCCACGTACCACCCATCGATGTGTCCCTGGAGGCCGATCCGCCCGACGAAGACGCTCGGCTGCGGGTGGCCGCTCGAGTCCGTGCCACCGATGACGTAGATGCGACCGCGCTTCACGACGGCGAGCGCCCCCGCGACGGGGGCTGGCAGTGGTTCGATCTGGGTGAAAGCCACGGCGACGCTGTCGGGTGTCACGTCGGCCGCGAACACGGAGGCCTGCGCGCGACCCGTGGCGTCGATCCCCCCGATCACATAGAGGGCGCTGCCCGCAAAGCGCGAGTTGTACCGCGTGGCGACGGCGGCGGCCGCGAAGGCCCGCGGCGCCGGGAGCACGCGCGCCGTGAAGTCGGTCGCGTCACGCTGGCGCACCCAGGCCCCCACCAGGCCCCCGGCCTGGGTGCGCGCCACGTACACGCCGCTGTCGGGCACCAGCACGCCGCCGATCTGCTCCGCCCCGCCCGCCGCGTACAGCGTGGTGACGAGGGCGCTGCCCGAGGGAAGCTCCGCCGCCGCCAGCGCGACGCCGACCGGCGCCCGGGGAAACGCCGCCGCGACCTGCGAGCGCCACCGCAGGGTATCGGGCCGGAAGACGAGGTGGGGGACCACGTGGACGCTCGCCGACAGCGCGAGCCCGCCCGTCGTGGTCAGCGTGATGGGTCCCGAGACCGCGCTGTCGGGGACCGTGGTGCGGACCGCCCCGTCGGTCCAGTCGGCAGGCGGCGTGACGGGGGCGGCCACCGGGCCGCCGCCCGAGCCCGTAAACGTGACGCTGCCGAGGCCGGCGCCGAACCCGAAGCCCGCGATCACCACGGCTTGACCCCGCTCCAGCAGCGGCTCGAGCGTCCCGTCGACGTAGTCGATGCTTGGGGCCGCGGGGGGCAGCGGGCCGGCTGCCTCGCCCGCGCAGGCGGCCAGCAGGGCGACCGCCACTGCGGGGCCGAGTCTAGTGGCGCCCGTTCTCACCCCGGACGAACCGGACGGCCGTGGCCAGGCTCTCGGCCAGCGCCGCCAGCTCGGCGGCGCCGCGGGTGAGCCCCTCGATGGCGCGGAGCTGCTCCCCGGCTGCCGCCGCGACCGCCTCGGTTTCCTTGGTCGACGACTGGGCCCCCACCTTGGCCTGCTCGAGCGACCCACTGATCTTGGCGGTCTGGTCGGCGATGCCGTGCGCCAGATCGGCCACGCGCTTGCCGGCGCGCGCGGTGCCCGACGCCGACTCGGCGATGTGGGTCAAGTCGGCCAGCCACTCCGCCGAGCCCTGCGCCACTTCGGCGAGGTCGGTACGCACCCGCTCGAGCAGCTGGGCCGCGCGGTCGAGCGCCCGGCGCGTCTCCTGGGCGGACTTCCCCACGTTGCGCGCCTCGCGCCCGCTCTCTTCGGCGAGCTTGTGGACCTCGTCGGCGACCACCGCGAAGCCGCGGCCGTGGGCGCCCGCGCGCGCCGCCTCGATCGTCGCGTTGAGGGCGAGCAGGTTGGTCTGATTGGCGACGAAGCCGATGGTCTCGGAAAACTTCTCGACCTGCGCCGCGACGTCGCGCAGCCGGCGCACCTCGTGCGCGCTCTCCTCGGTGGTGGCGCCGAGATCGGTGAGGCGACGGACGGCGGCCTGCGTCGCCCCGCGGACCTTGTCCGATGTCTTCTCCATCTGGGCGCCCGCATCGCGGGTTTCGTCGCCGGCGGTGGCGACGTCGGCCGCGTGCTGCTTGAGCTGGTTCGCCTGTCGCGCCACGGCGCCCACGAGGTTCGCGGCCTGGGCGGCGCCCTGGTTCGCGCGCCGCGCGGCGGCCACCACCTCCTCGCTCGACGCGTGGATCTCCTGCGCGGTGGCGGTGAGCGTCTGGATATACGCGCTCGTGCGGTCGGACGCGCCCACCACCGGCTGCACCGACCCCTCGATCGCCAGCATGAGGGCAAGTTGCGGCGCGAGCAGCGCCAACATCGCGCCGTCACTGTCGCGATAGATGGTGGGATCGGAGTGGCGGACGCTCCACAGCCCCACGAGTTGGCTCCCGTGGAACAGCGGCACCAGCACCTCCGAGCCGGGCTGCTCGTCGCCGGGGACGACCACCTGGGCGCGCGACAGCCCCCGCGCCACCACGGGGCGCCGCAGCCGGACGGCATCGCCCGTGAGCCCGGCGTTGGCGGCGTAGCGGAACGGGGCCGGACCTCCCACTGCGGTGTCGGCGATCAACTCCATCTCGTTGGCCCGCGCGTCGTAGCGGGCGAACCCCATCTGTTCCCAGGGGACGAGCCGCCGCGCCAGCTCCTGAATGCGCGGGAAGCTCCGCGCGAGGCTGATGTCGCCCGCGATCGCCTGCGACAGGCTCTGGACCAGCGCCAACTCGTCCGCATGGACGCCACGGCGGATCACCTTCGCGCTGACCACGATGGCCACGCCCAGTGCCGTGGCGACGAGGATCGAGTCGCCCAACTCGAGGCCCGCGTGGGCGAGCCGCAGCCACACGAGCGCCAAGCCCGCCGAACACCCATAGGTGATCGCCTCCCACCGGGCGGTGAGCCGCGCATCGACCCAGGCGAGCGCGCGCCCCATGGCCAGCTCGAGGTAGAACGTGCCGTTCACGACCGCGGGGAGGATGATGAGGAAGGCGCCGAGCGGGGCGAAATTGGACGGCGTGAGCGCGTCCGCGCCCAGCGCGCCGCCGAGCCGCTGGTACATGAGGCCCGCGACCGCCCCACCCGCGGTGAGGTGGGCGGCGTTCGCGAGCGCGGCGCGCGCTGGAAGCCGGCGCAGCGCCAGATCGCCCAACAGCATCGCCGGGGGAGCGACCAGCACCGCGAACGGCCAGCCTCGGTCCAACACGGCGTACGCCAGGACGCCGAGGATGTAGGAGCAAAAGCCGTTGCCGGGGAGCGGGATCCCATAGCGCCGCGTGAGCGCGCCCACGACGACCAGGGCCAGGATCTCTTCCCCCATGCCGACGCCGGCCTGTACCCGTCCGCTGACGTAGGCGGCCACCGCACCCCCGATCGCCACCACGGCGCCGAGCGATACGAGCGCTC
>DATBCS010000138.1:0-19664 GCA_036270315.1 Gemmatimonadales bacterium | reverse complement strand
GATGAAGGCCATTCAGGTGCAGACCCCGGGCGGCCCGGAAGCGCTCCGCTATGGCGACGTGCCGGACCCGGTCCCCGGCCCGGGCCAGGTGGTGGTCAAGATCGAGGCCGCGGGCGTCAACTTCATCGACGTGTATCAGCGCATGGGGCGCTACCCGGTGGCGACGCCGTTTACGCCGGGCCAGGAGGCGGCGGGCGTCGTTACGGCCCTGGGTCCCGACGTGCAGCACGTCAAGGTCGGGGACCGGGTCGCCTACCAGGGGGTGCTCGGCGCCTACGCGCAGTACGCCGCCGTCCCGGCGGACTACGTGGTGACCCTGCCGGCGCCGGTGAGCACCAAGCAGGGCGCCGCGGCGCTGCTCCAGGGGATGACGGCGCACTACCTCGCCACGAGCACGTACCCCTTGAAGCCCGGGGACACCTGTCTGGTGCACGCGGCGGCGGGGGGCGTGGGGCTGCTGTTATGCCAGATCGCGAAGCTCCGCGGGGCGCGCGTCATTGGTACGGTCTCGACCCGGGACAAGGCGGCGCTCGCCCGCGACGCCGGTGCGGACGAGGTCATCCTCTATACCGAGCAGGACTTCGAAGCCGAGGTGAAACGGCTGACGCGCGGCGCAGGACTGGCGGTCGTATACGACTCGGTCGGCAAGACGACGTTCGACAAGGGCCTCAATTGCCTGGCGCGCCGCGGCATGATGGTGCTGTTCGGCCAATCGAGCGGGCCGGTGGCCCCGCTCGATCCGCAAGTGTTGAACCAGAAAGGCTCGCTCTTTCTCACGCGCCCGACCATCGCCCACTACGCCAAGCCACCCGCCGAACTCGTGGGGCGCGCCAATGAAGTGCTGGGGTGGATCGGCTCGGGGAAGCTGAAGCTGCGGATCGGGCACGAGTTCCCGCTGGCCGACGCGGCCGAGGCGCACCGCCAGCTCGAAGCGCGCCAGACCAGCGGCAAAGTGCTGCTCATTCCGTAGGGTTATATTTCGGGTGCGGCGCGTGCGGTCTCGCGCCCCGCGTCGGGAGTGGTCCGGCACCTCCGCCGGCCCTAGGCGTTGCCCAATCGGCCCCCCGACGTCGGCACTTCCAACAATGGGAGCATCCCATGTCTTCGTTCGAGCAATCCGATCCTAAGAAGAGCGCCGTGGTCGTCATCGACATGGCCAATGACTTCGTCTACCCGGGCGGCGTGATCGCCGACGCCGGCGGCCCGGACTACCAGCGGCACGCCCAAGGGATCATCGCGCCGCTCGGGCGCCTGCTCGCCGCGGCCCGCCGCGCCGGGATCACGGTGCTGTACGCGACCGATGCCCACACCCCGACGGATAGCGAGCTACGCAAATGGCCGCCCCACGCCATGGCCGGCACGTGGAACGCGGGAATCGTGGCGGGGCTCGCCCCAGAGCCGCGTGACGTCGTGCTCGGGAAGCAGACGTACAGCCCGTTCCTCGAGCCCCGGTTCGAGCGCGCCCTCAGGGAGCGCGGGATTACGCGGCTCTACATCACCGGGCTGCACACCGACTGCTGCGCCCGGCACGCGTCCGGTGACGCGTTCCAGCGCGGCTACGACCTCGTGTGGGTGACGGACGCGCTGCAGGCGTTCACGGAGGAGGCGCACCAAGCGGGGCTCGAGTACTTCAAGGCGTGGTATGCCACCGACCCGGCGCGCCAGCTGCGCACGGTGGACGAGCTCATCGCGGAATGGAGCGGGGTCGGCGAGTCCGTCGCCGCCTAAGCGCGGTCTCGCTCCTTCACCGACCGGCGCCCTGCGGGGCGCCGGTCGCGTATTGGGCGGCCCGAATCCACACCCGGACCTCGGCGGGCGTGGGTCGCGCGCTGCGCTGGGCCAGCCGCCACACGGCGTCGGGGTCGGCCTGGGCCAGGTCCCGCACGGTCCGGATGCCGCCCCCGATGAGCGCCGCCGCGTGCGCCGTGCCGATCCCCCGCAGCGTCGTGAGCCGGGCCGCCTCCTGCACCGCCCGAGCGTCCGCGGGACCCAAGTTCGCGCTGTAGGCCAACTCCGCCACGCTCGTCCGCGCCACCCGGAACACGTCGGTCCAGCCCGCGCCCCGCAACCGGTCGAGCACGCCGTTGGTGACGCCCGGGAGGTCGGCGAGGCGCGGCGCGGTGGAGCTCACCGTCCACACGTCCATCCCGGCGAGTACCAGCACGACGCAGGTGATCGACGCCAGCACGGTGCGCCGCGTGGTGCGCGGGGCGATCAGGTGGTACAACGACCAGGCCTCGAGCGCGAAGAACGGGAAGCCAAGGAACCCGACGGGCGGCATCTCGAAGATCTTCAGGTGCTCGAGAAACGGCACCGTGTAGATCCAGCGCCCGCGGGCGAGCCCGTTGAAGGATTCCCACAGCGCGCCCGCGACCAGGCCCCCCGCCATGAGCCGCGCGACCCGCCCCCACTCGCCGTGGGTGATGTCGGCGACCAGGGAATGGGCGGGATCCTGCGCGTAGAGCAGCGGCTCGGCGATGAGCCACACGGCGCTCCACGTCAGCGGATAGAGGTAGCGCGGGAAGGCGAGTACCGCGGCCAAGGCGACCACGCCGACCCACACCCCGATCCGCAGCTGCCCGGGACTGAGCGGGACGGGACGCGTGTGCAGGTCGTGCCACACGCCCAGCCGGTCGAGGATGCGCTCGGGGAGGAGCACGGCCGGGACCACCGTCGCGAGCGCGATCGTGATGCCGACCCAACGCTCCAGCCGGGCGGCGGGCACGAACACGTAGTACCAGTTCTGCAGCCGGAAGTTGATCGCCTCGAACAGGAACCAGATCACCGCCGACCACCAGAGCATCGCGCCCAGAGCGCGGGGCGCCGCGAGCAACGACTCGCCCCCGAGCAGCACGACGACTTGGTCGAGGATCACGAGCGTGGGATACCATGCGAACACGTAGAACCACGTGGGGAAGGGCGGCACCTCGTAATAGCGCAGCACGGCGGCGGCCACGAGGACCGCCGCCGCCACCACGAGCCGGGTACGGGCTAGCGCGGCCGCCGGGGTCGCTGGTGTCGGCTGCGCCACGGTCCGATGCCGGCGCTCATGCGCCCTCCTGCTCGAGCTGCTCTGCCAATTCGATGATCGTCTCGATGCAGATCGCCGCGTCCGCCAGCGTGGAGCGGAAGTTCGTCACGCACCCCCGGAGCGCGAACCGCCCGTCGAGCACGGTGCCCGAGACGAACATCCGCCCGTCGCGATGGATGCGGTCGAGCAACCGGCGGTTGAAGGCGTTGGCATCGCCCGCCCGCGGCCGGTAGCGCAGGCAGAAGCAACTCAAGTCCGACCGGGCGGGCACCTCGAGCCGGGGGTGTTGCTGGGCCAGGGCCGCGATCTCCCGCGCCACGGCGATGTCGTTGCGCCACAGAGCGCGGTAGCGCTCGAGGCCGACCGCTTGCATCACGGCCCATACCGCGAGCGCGCGGAACTCGCGGGTGAGCTGCGGCCCAAGGTCCGAGAACCACACCTGCCCCTCGAGATACGAGTCCTCTTCGAGCGTGAGGTATTCGGGTCGCATCGCGAACATCGCCCGCAAGGTCGCCGGGTCCCGGACCAGCGTGGCGCCCGCCTCGTAGGGCGCGTAGAGCCATTTGTGAGGGTCCAGGGCGACCGAATCGGCCTGGTCGATGCCGGCATAGCGCGCCGCGAGCTCGGGGAGCGCCGCGCCCACCGCCCCGTAGGCGCCGTCCACGTGGAACCAGCACCCGTGGTGCCGGGCGACCGCCCCGATCGCGGCGATCGGATCGACCACCCCGGTGTTCACGGTGCCGGCGCTCGCCACGACGCACAGCGGCTCGAGGCCGGCGCTCCGATCGGCGGCGAGCATCCGCTCGAGCGCCGCCACTTCGAGGCGGTACTCGGCGTCGACGGGGACGAGCCGCAGCGCGTCGGTACCGAGACCCAAGAGCTCGACGGCGCGACGCACGCAGGCGTGTGCCTCGGTCGACGCATACACGACCGGTGGGCGCGCGGTGGCGCGCAGCCCGCGCCGTCGCGTGCCCGGGAGCTTGGCTTCGCGGGCCGCGGCGAGCGCGACGAAGTTCGCCATCGAGCCGCCGCTCACGAGCAGCCCGCCCGTGCCCGCCGGCAGCCCCAGCAGCTCGGCGAGCCAGGCCATCACCGCGAGCTCGACGTGCACCGCCAGCTGGCTCGTGCCAGCGCAGTTGTTCTTGAGCGTCGTGGCGATGAGATCGGCGGCGATTCCGAGCGGGTGGGCCGGCGAGTTGATGAAGCCCCACCAGCGGCGCTGGCCCACGCCGAGGGGGTAGGGAACGACCTCCCGCGCGATGCGGTCGAGGATGTCGGCGGCCGGCCGCGCCGTGCGGGGCAGGGGCTCGGCGCGAAGCGTCGCGACCAGGTCGTCGGGCGGCCGGGTGTAGGCTCGCATCTCGGGGAGCCGCTCCCAATGGCCCACCGCGATGTCCGCCGCGCGGCTGAGGAGCGCGCGGAACTCCTGCGGAGAGAGATCGGGCGCCGCGCGGCCTACCGTGCGGGTGCCGCGCTTCCCTGTGGCGGTCCGACGGCGCGGCGCAGCTCGGCGATCAGCCATTCCACCTCCTGCGTGTCGCGGATTTCGAAACGGGCTTCGACGGTCCGGCCCCCGCGAGCGCAAACGCCCACGCCGCAAGCACGGCCCGCCGGCTGGCGCCCGCAATCCGGCCCGAGGCCCAGTCCGCTCGCCGGAGCCACGGCCCGTCGGGGTGGGCCGCGCGCTGGGCATCGCGCGGCGCCGTTATGGGCCGCTCCGCGTCGACCCCGTCACGGGCCGGAACTCGAGGTCCTGGTAGTCGAAGCTGAAGTCGGCGAGCGGCGAGACCGCGGTCATGCGGAACCGGTCGATCGCGCCGTCCGGCTTGAGCGTGAACGTCACATACGCGTCCTCGATGTGCGCCGCGCGCCAGTGGGCAACGAACGTGTCGTACTGCCAGTGCGTGAGGTCGCCCGTGAAGGCGGGCGAGTGACTGAAGCGCAGCACCAGCGTGCCGTTCTCGAGCGTGATCGTGGCGTCGCCGTACAAGTCGTCGCGATACGCGCCGGCGTACTTCTCGAGCGGCAACGATGCCTTGGAGGTGGAGTCCCGGGTGGCGCGGCTCCCGGCGACGGCCGAGTCGGCGTGCGCCTGGTCGAGCCGGGCCGCCGCGGCGAACGCCGCCACCCAATCGGTCGGCCGCACCTTGAGGAAGCTGTCGAGCAGCCGGTAGGTCAGCGCTACCATCAGGTCCGACTCGCTGTTCGTGAGGACGACGATCCCGAGCCGCTCGGCGGGCACGAGCGTCACTTGCGACGTCATACCGGCCAGCCCGCCGGTGTGGGAGACCGTCTTGCGGCCTTGGTAGTCGCGCAGCCGCCAGCCGAGCCCATACTCGGCGAAGGTGGGCCGCAGCGCCGCGAGCGGCGGCGGTGGGTCGCCGATCGGCAGGATGGTCTGGCCGGACCACATCTCCCGCGCCTGGCGCTCGCTGAACAGCCGACCTCCCGCGTAGCGGCCGGAGTCGAGCCGGCAGAGCAGCCACTTCGCCATATCGGCCACGTTGGAGACGATGCCGCCCGCCGGCGCCGTGTTGTCGACCGAATCGATCGGGACGACCTGCAGCCGCCCGTGTTCCACGGCGTGCGGCCGCGCCGCGTTGGACTGGGTCGTGAAGTAGCTGATCGTCGTGCCGGTCTCGGTCATGGCGAGCGGGACGAAGATCCGCTCCTTCACGAAATCGTCCCAGGATTTGCTCGCGGCGGCGCGCACTACTTCGCCCGCGACGATGTAGAGCACGTTGTCGTAGGCGTACTGGCTGCGGAAGCTCGACACCGGTCTAGCGTATCGGATGCGGTAGGCGATGTCGCCACGCCCGTAATTTGAGTGGAACCACAGCAGGTCGCCGGCGCCGAGGCCGAGACCGCTGCGGTGCGTGACGAGGTCGCGCACCGTGAACTCGCGGGTCACATAGGGGTCGTACAACTGAAACCCGGGGAGGAATTTCGTCACGGGGTCGTCCCACGACACCTTGCCCGAGTCCGCGAGCATCGCGAGCAGCGCCGTTGTGAATGCCTTCGTGTTGGAGGCGATCTGGAACAGGGTATGCGCGTCCACGCGCTCCGGGTTCCCGAGGGTGCGAACGCCGTAGCCCTGCGCGAACACCACCTTGCCGTCCTTCACGACCGCGATCGCCGCCCCGGGCGTCTCGAGCACGCGGAGCCCGCGGGTGACGTAGGCGTCGAAGTCCTTCTGCCGAAACTGGGCGGCGGCGGGCGGCCGGGCGACGAGCGACAGCCATGCCGCGGCGAGCGCGATTCTCACGACGGACCTTCCCGGGCTAGGGGGGAGCGATGGGACCGAGGGCGCAAGATACGCAGGCGCGCGCGCCGCGTCAGCCACCGAGGGTCGAGCCGCGTGACCGCTCAGTACAGGAGCTCGTAGTTCAACCGGAAGCCCCGCGCCGGTTGGGGGATGAAGTCCTTGACCACCGACAGGTTGTCGCGATACACCCGGTTGAACACGTTGTCGCACCGGATGCTGATCTGGTGAACGACGCTTTGCTGCACGAAGCGGACGCCGGCACCGAGATTCAGGACGGCAGATCCCCCGGTCGGCGTGTCGCCGTCGCCGAGCCGCGTCTGGCTCGCTGCCAGCCGCCACTCAATCATCCCTAGGTACGTCTTGTCCTGATACGTGCCGCGCAGCAACCCCCGGAGCGGAGGCGTGAACGGGAGCGGCACATGCCGCCGGGTGTCCTCGGCGTTCACATAGTCCGCGCTTGCCTTGATGGCGAAACGAGCGACTGGTTGGACGGTGACGCTCGCGTCGAAGCCAAGCAACCGCGCGTTGGTCGTGGCGAACTGGCGAACGGGGAAATTCTGAATCGTATCGCCACGCAGGAACGCGTAGATGTAGTTGCTGATGAAGTTGAGATAAGGCGAGATCTCCAACGCCACGTCCGCGACGTTGCGGCTGAGCGATGCGTCCACACCGAATCCCGTTTCCGGACCGAGGCCGGCGCTGCCGATCGAGTAGGTCCCACTCGCTGCATCGAGCCCAGTCGCGAACAGTTCCTGAACGGTGGGTGCGCGGAATGAGCGGGCGAGGCTCAGGGAGCCGGTGAGTTCAGGCGTGAAGCGCTGGATGGCGCCGAGTGAGGCCGTGACGGCGTTGGACAGACGCGACACGTCGAGGGTCCGAAACGCCGAGTCGGTGGACTGCGCGTCGGGACGGGTTTGGATCTTGTTGAAATCAACGCGGACGCCGGCCTGCAGACGCGTATTCTGGGTCGCGAGGTACTCTTCATACGCGTAGCCCGCGACGCCGGTGGTCAGCGAGTTCGGCCCCAGCGGCTTGTCGCCCTCGATCGTCAGATCCTCGACGTTCGTCCACAGCCCCAACGTGCCCTGGAGTCGGCCGAGCGGCTGGTGTTGGAACTGCAGCACGCCGTTGAACTCCCGTTTGTGGAAGTGGTTCGCCTGCGGCTCGGAGACGCCCGTTGAATCCTGGGCGGTGGGGAACTCGGAGTGATTGTAGTCGTTGTAGCTGGCGTGCAGCGTCCACCGTTTCAGGAACGAGCCGTCGGCGTTGAATTGGCCTCGCAGTTCGACCGTATTCCGATCTTGGGTGATGCGCGAGGTGGTCGGAGGTACGGCCCTCCAGTTCGGGTTTGGCGGGACGCCCGGGATGCCATAGTTCATTTCGTAGTGCTTCCCACCGATGCCGACCGTGCCGAAAGTCCCCTGATACGCGTAGCCGAGGCCGGCCTCGCTGCTGCGGTCGAACGTCTGCGGCATCCGGTCGAGGTTGAAGCGCGCGCCGCTGCCCGGGTCCGTGTAGGTGCCGGACGGGATGCGGATGTCCTGCGCATGCACTCCACCGGCCGCCGCACTGAACGCCTGATTGCGGCCGCTGAAGACGGTGTTGAAGTGGCCGGCGTACTGATCGCTCACGGAGTTGCCTTCGAGGGCGACCGTGCCGGACAGCGCATGGTCCGCCACGGCGGGGACCACATTGGTGATGACGTTCACCAGGCCGCCGATGGTGTTGGGCCCGTACAGGATCGTCGCGGGGCCGCGGACCACATCGACCTGCAGGATGCCGATCGCCTCGACGGGGGTCGCGTGTGCCGGATCGAAGGTGGCGATGTCGCCCATGCGGAGGCTGTTTTCCAGGACCAAGACCTCGTTGTCGCCCAGCCCCCGCAGGATCGGGCGGGAGGGCGCGGAGCCGTTACCGCGGACGGTCACGCCGGGAAGGTCCGCGATTTTCTCGGCGACGCTCGCCCCGGCGCTGTTCAGGAACTCGACTTGGGACTTGGATTCAGCGGGCTGGTACTGCTCGTTGGCCGTGCGCGGAACGGGGGAGGCAGAAACGACGATCTCCTTGAGTGTAAAGGCGGACGCCTTGAGGTCAAATGACACCGTCGCGGTGTCGCCGGCGACTTCAACGGTATTCGTCGCGGATGCATAGCCGCTGGCACCCGCGACCACCCGGTATGTCCCCTTGGGCACATTTGAGAAGGTGAACCGTCCGCCGCGCCCCGTATGCTCGACGCGATCGAGCTCCAGGAGTCGCACCGTCGCGCCGACGATGGGCTCGGCGGCCCCCCGGACGGTTCCCGTAATCGTTTGCGCCGACGCGGGGGCGGCCCACCACAGCAGCGATGTGAGCGCAAGGGCGGCAGCCGGGCTGCGGCGCAGCCGTGCGGGATGTCGCCTCCGGCCACCGAGCACCACGGTCGGGGCTGGCAGCGCGACCGTCACCGCTTGTCGGCTGCGGCCTTCCCGCCCACCGCCGGGACGTTCAGGTCACGCAGCATCCGGTTGAACGCCGCGACCTCGGACGATTCGAGGCCGGCGAGCGTGGCGAGCTCGCGATCCAGTCGGCCGGAGAGCTCCTGGAACACCTCCTCCTCCTGCTTCGTGGGCGCGGCGTCGGCGCTCTGCACCATGGCGTTGAGCGACAGGAACTGGTTGTAGATCTGAATCGGCCAGTGGAGCGTCGATTCGTCGGCGTGCGCGTGCGGCTCGGCGAGTCGGCCGCGCACCACCTCGAGCTTGGTGCGAACCGAGTCGGCCTGCGACTTGATGCGCGCCGCGTCGGGGCGCTTGCCGGTCCACTCGGTCCAGCTGGTAAGCTGACGCTCGGTCTGCTAGATGCGCTCGACCGCGGCCACGAGGGTGTCGATCCGCTGGTGGATCTGAACCTCCAAGGCGTACTGGCGCGCGAGCTCCGCCGCGGTTGTCTTGAGGCGCGGGTCGGCGACGACCGTGAAGGGCTGCGTAAAACTCTTGCCGCCCACCGAGAGCTTGACCGTGTAGCGCCCGGGCAGCGCGACCGGCCCGTCGACCGTGCCCTCGTCCACCACCACGTCCTTCACCTTCTGGGCCGCGGGATAGCGCAGGTTCCACACTAAGCGATTCGTTCCGGCGTGCACCGCGACGATCGAATCGCTCGGGGCGTAAGTCGCGCTGTCCGGAACCGGGGCGTGGGTCGCGCCCGTGTCCGGCTTGCTGGTGAAGCTGCGAATCAGCGTACCGGCACTGTCCTGGAAGGCGAGCGTCACGTCGCCCCCCGGCTTCGTCTGGAGGGAGTAGGTCACCGCCACGCCGGGCCAGGGGTTCTCGCCCGTCGCCGGCCGCTCGCTCCGGCCGCCCCCGAACCGCACTGTCGGGTCGGGGGCAAAGAGATGGGCGCTCTCCCCCCGCACGGCGTCGGTGAGTTGGCGCAAGGACGAGATGTCGTCCAGCACCCAGAACGCGCGCCCATGCGTTGCCACGATGAGATCGCTCCCGTGGATCGCGATGTCGCGCACCGAGCTCCGGGGGAGGTTGAGCTGCAACGGATGCCAGCGCGCGCCGTCGTCGAACGACACGTACAGCCCGGTCTCGGTGCCCGCGAACAGGAGTCCGTGCCGCACGGGGTCTTCGCGGATGGCGCGCGTGTAAGCGCCCGTGGGGATCCCCCCGGTGATCTTCGTCCAGGTCTTGCCCCAGTCGGTCGTCTTGAAGAGGTAGGGTTGGAAATCGTCCAGCTGGTAGCGGTTCGCCGCCAGGTAGGCCGCTCCCGCCGCGAAGTGGCTTGGCTCGATGATGCTCATCCGGGTAAACCGGCCGAGCCCCTTGGGCGTCGCATCTTCCCAGGTCGCCCCGCCGTCCCGCGAGACGTGTACCAGGCCATCGTCCGAGCCTGCCCACAAGACGCCCGCCTTCACCGGCGACTCGGCGAACGCGAACACGGTGGCGTACCACTCGGTGCCGGTCATGTCGCGCGTGATTGGTCCGCCGACGGGTCCGAGGGTGGCCGGATCGTGGAGGGTGAGATCGGGGCTGATCGCCCGCCAGCTGGCGCCGCCGTCGGTCGTCTTGAAGACCTGCTGCGCGGCCGTGTACAGGGTGTTCCGGTCGTGCGGCGAGAACACGATCGGGAAGGTCCACTGGAAGCGATACGGGACCTCCGCGGCCGCGTGGCCGTCGTAGTTGTTGAGCCATACCGAGACGTCGCGCGCTTGGTTGGTGCGCCGGTCGAACCGGGTGAGCGTGCCCATGTACGTGCCCGCATAGACGATGGTCGCGTCTCCCGGCTGCGGCGCGATGTAGCCCGACTCGCCGCCCGCCACGTGGTTCCAATCGCGCTCCGTGATCGCGCCCTCATCCGAGCGGCTCGCGATCGCGACGGTCGAATTGTCCTGCTGCGCCCCGTAGATCTGGTAGGGGAACTGATCGTCCGTGATGACGTGGTAGAACTGCGCCGTCGGCTGGTTGTGCACCGTGGACCAGCTTGCGCCCCGGTCGAACGACACGGTGCCGCCACCGTCATTCGCCTCGATCATCCGCTGCGGGTCGCGCGGGTCGATCCACAGCGTGTGGCAGTCGCCGTGCGGCACGCGGAGCCGCGTGAACGTCTTACCGCCGTCCACCGAGCGCCAGGTGCTCAGGTTCAGGACGTACATCGTGTTCTCGTCCGCAGGGTCGGCGGTGACGGACGAGAAGTACCATGGCCGCACCATGAACTTCTGATCGGCGTTCACCCGCTCCCAAGTCTTCCCCGCATCATCCGAACGGAAGATGCCACCAGCCGAGTCGGGCGCCTCGACGCTCGCCCACAGGCGCGCCGGCTTGGCGGGCGACACCGTGACGCCGATTCGCCCCAGGGGCCGGCGCGGGAGGCCCTCGTTCGCCGTGATGTCGCTCCAGGTATCGCCGCCATCCGCGCTCTTCCACAGGCCGCTCTTGCCCCCGCCCGCCGAGAACCCCCAGGGGGAGCGCTGGTTCTTCCATAACGCGGCGTACAGCACCCGCGCGTTCGCCGGGTCGAGCGCGAGGTCGATCGCGCCGGTCGAGTCGTCCACGAACAGCACCTTCTGCCAGCTCCGGCCGCCGTCCGCTGAGCGGAACACGCCCCGCGTGGGGTTCGGGCCAAACGCGTGTCCCATGGCCGCGACGTAGACCAGGTCGGGGTTCTTGGGATCGACGCGCACCACCGCGATGTGGCGGGTGTCCTCGAGGCCCAAGTGCCGCCACGTCTCGCCCCCATCGGTCGAGCGCCACATGCCGTCGCCGTACGTCAGGTCCTCGCGCCAGTCGGCTTCGCCCGCGCCGACGTAGATCACGTTGGGGTCGGACGGCGCCACGGCGATCGTCCCGACCGAGGCGATCTCGGACTTGCCGTCAGTGACGTTGGTCCAGGCCTCGCCGCCGTTCGTCGTCTTCCACACGCCGCCGTCCACGGCGCCGAAGTAAAAGACGAGGGGGCGCGTCGGGTCGCCGGCGACCGCCACGGCACGGCCACCCCGGAACGGGCCCACGAGCCGCCAGTGCAACGCCCGCAACGCCGGGTCGACGGGTGGCGCGGCACTCGTGTCGCGCACCGAGCGCTGCTGACCGGCGAGGGGAGGGGTGACGCACAGACTCACGCTGAGGAGGCCCAAAACGCGACGCGACACACTGACCATGACTCGACTCCGGAGGCGGAGGGGTGCGCACCGGACGAGCAGCGCCGGGAGCGGCCCGCAGCATATCGCCCGCTCGGGGGACCCGCAAGCGGCGCACCCGGAAGGCACGAGGGCCCGGCTGCGGATGCGCGCGGCCGGGCCCTCGGTCTCCTGCGGAGCGGTTACTTCTTGTCGTACTCGAGCGCGAGCTTCAGCTGCACGAGCGCGCCGTCGATCGCCTGGATCGCCTCGACGCGGTGGCCGCCGAAGTCGTGCGCGGCGTGCTGCAGATGCTGTTTGGCGCGCTCGAGCGCGCGAATCGCGGCGATGATCTGGGGATGAGGCTCGGCAACGACCGTCGTGGCGCGCGCGGGCGTGTTATTCGGCTGCGCCGCGACGCCGAGCGGCAGGGTGCACAGGGCGGTCAGCGCGGCGACGGCGAGCCAGCGGGTGAGCATGGGACGCATGGGGCCTCCTGATGAGGGCGGTAGCGAGTGTGGGACCTCACAGTGACGACCTCCCCCAGTCCCAAACCGTCACCCCTCTTCCGCTGCCTGTTTGTACATCCAGTACTCGGGGCCGGCTGCCGACTCCGGCCAGTCGGCGACGTGCTCGGCGCCGCGCCAGGACTCGTCCGCGCGATGCACGTCGCCGCGCCACGCGTCCCGATCCGCGGCGAACGCGGTCTCCAGCTCGTCATCCCCCATTCCTTCGGGCGTCCATGCGGCTGCCATACCTCGCTCCTGGTCGGCCGCACTCGCGGCACGCGCTGCTCCAAACGCAAGCAGCGTGCCCGCCGGGCCGTGCGCGGCAACCCCCATGATGCTATTAAGGATAGAGGACGGGCCGCAGCACTCGGGCCCGCCTCGCGCGCGCCGCACCACAGGGCAATCCGCGGCGAGGTGACACAACGATGGACGTGACGGGGATCACCATGGACCTGCGCGTCACCTATCAGTTCAGCGCGCGCGATGCGCCCGATGCCGCCGGGCGCGCGGCGGCGATCGCGCTGGAGCAGACGGTCGAGCTCGCCGCCGACGCGGTGCCGGCGGACATCGCCCAGCGCGTCGTGGGCCGCGTCGAAGCCGTGGAGCCGCTCGCCGACGCGCGCTGGCGCGCGGTGATCGCGTTCGCGCCGGTGCTCGTGGGCGACGACCTGCCCCAGCTTTTGAACCTTGTGTTCGGGAACATCTCGTTCCAGCCCGGCATCCTCGTCACAGCGATCGACTGGCCGCCCGAGCTGTTGCGCGCCCTCGGCGGGCCGGCCTTGGGGATCGCGGGCCTGCGGGCGCTCATCGGCGCGCCGACCCGGGCCCTCCTGTGCGCGGTCCTGAAGCCGGTGGGGCTCTCGGCCCTCGAGCTCGCCGAGCGGTGTCATCGCTTGGCGCTCGGCGGCAGCGACGTGATCAAGGACGATCACAGTCTCGTGGATCAACCACCGGCATCGTTTCGCGAACGCGTGGAGCGGTGTCAGGAGGCGGTGGCGCGTGCCAATCGCACCACGGGCGGCAACACGCTGTACTTCCCCAACGTCACCGCCGGTGCCGCCGTGGCGCTCGAGCGGGCGGACTTCGCGCGGCGCGCGGGCTGTCGCGGACTGCTCGTCAGCGCGCTCCCGGCCGGGCTCGACACGGTGCGCGCGCTCGCCCGCGCCACCGGGCTCGCCGTCATGGCGCACCCGTCGCTCGGCGGCGCGTTCTTTCACGCGGACCACGGGATCGCGCCCGAGGTGCTGTTGGGCGACCTGTTCCGGATCGCCGGGAGCGATGCGGTGATCTATCCCAACGTGGGGGGGCGGTTTACGTTTTCCGAAGCGACGTGCACGGCGATCAACGACCACCTGCGGCGACCGCTCGGGGCGCTTCGGCCGGCCTGCCCGGCGCCCGGCGGCGGCATGGACGCGGCCCGCGTGCCCCACTGGATCGAGCGCTACGGCGCCGATACGATGTTTCTCCTGGGAGGAAGCCTGTACGCGCAGCCCGATCTCACGCGCGCCGCGCGGCAGCTCGCCGACCTGGTAGGACGACACCCGTATGGATGACCACTCGAAGGTCCTCACGTTCGCGGACTTCCGCTGGGCTGGTGTGCCGGTGCGGGAGTACAAGACGGCGGATGCGCCTTTCAAGGGCGTAACGCGCCAGACGCTCCTCGGCGACGGCGCGGGGGAAGAGGCGTTCCAGTTCGTGACCCGGTATTTCGAGATTGAGCCCGGCGGCTATTCGACCCTGGAGCGCCACCAGCACCCGCATGCCGTGGTGGTGTTGCGCGGGCGCGGGCGTCTCGTGCTGGGCGAGCGGAACCACGAACTCGCCCCCTTCGACTGCGTCTATGTCGCACCCGGCGTGCGCCATCAGTTTCACGCCACGGGGAGCGAGCCGCTGGGGTTCCTCTGCACGGTCGACCGGGTGCGCGACCGGCCCGAGGTGGTGAGGTGACGTTTCAGTCCGTCAATCCCGCTACAGGCGACGTGCTTGAGACGTTCGAGGAGACCGCGCCCGCCGTCCTCGATCGCATCCTCGAGCGCGCCGATGCGGCGTCGCGCGACTGGCGCCGTCAGCCGGTGCGCGAGCGCGCCGAGCGGCTGCGGGCCGCCGGCCGGATCCTGCGCGAGCGCAAGGCCGCGTACGCCCGCACCATGGCGCTTGAGATGGGCAAGCCGCTCGCCCAGGGGGTCGGCGAAGCGGAGAAGTGCGCCTGGGCGTGCGACTACTACGCAGAGCACGCCGAGGCCTTTCTCGCCGAGCAGCCACGCGACACGGACGCGACGCGCAGCTATGTGCGCTTCGACGCGATCGGGGCCGTGCTCGCCATCATGCCGTGGAATTTCCCCTTCTGGCAGGTGTTCCGCTTCGCCGCCCCGGCGCTCGCGGCGGGGAACGCCGGGATCCTGAAGCACGCCGCTAACGTGTCGCGCTGCGCGCTGGAGATCGAAGAGGTGATGCGGGACGCGGGCTTCCCCGACGGGCTGTTCCGGTCGGTGTTCCTCGCGCCTCAGGCGGTGGGCGCCGTCATCGCCGACCCGCGGGTGCGCGCGGTGACGCTCACAGGGAGCGATCGCGCCGGCAGCCAGGTCGCGGAGCAGGCGGGGCGGCACATCAAGAAAACGGTGCTCGAGCTCGGCGGCAGCGATCCGTTCATCGTGCTCGAGGATGCGGATGTGACGCGGGCCGCGAAGGCCGCCGCCGACGCGCGGCTGATCAACAGCGGCCAGAGCTGCATCGCGGCCAAACGGTTCATCGTCGTGGACCGGGTCGCGGACCGCTTCATCGCGCAGTTCACCGCCGAGATGCGCGCGCGCCGCGTGGGCGATCCGCTCGATCCCGCGACGGTCGTCGGGCCGCAGGCGCGGCTCGACCTGCGCGCCAACCTGCACCGCCAGGTCCAGGAGTCGGTCGCGCGTGGCGCCCAGGCGGTGGTCGGCGGCCAGCTCCCGGACGGCCCCGGGGCGTTCTACCCACCGACCGTCCTGGTTGCGGTGCAGCACGGCATGCCGGCCTTCGACGAAGAGACGTTCGGCCCCGTGGCGGCGGTCACGCGCGCCAAGGACGAGGCCGACGCGATCCGCCTCGCCAACGCGTCGACCTACGGCCTGGGAGCGTCCGTGTGGACCGAGGACCGGAAACGGGGCGAGCGCGTGGCCCAGGCCATCGAGGCGGGCAGCGTGTTCGTGAATGGCCTCGTCAAGTCGGATCCCCGCCTCCCCTTCGGCGGGGTGAAGCGCTCGGGCTATGGGCGCGAGCTGTCGGAGTACGGGTTGCGCGAGTTCGTGAACATCAAGACCGTGTGGGTGGCGTAGCGTGCGGGTCCGGGTCGGCACCTCGGGCTACAATTTCCCCGAGTGGAAGGGGACGTTTTATCCGGCCAAGATGCCCGAGTCCCAGATGCTCGAGTACTATGGCCAGCGGCTCTCCACGGTGGAGGTGAACTACACGTTCTATCGGATGCCCAACGAAAAGACCGTCACCGGGTGGGATCAGGTGACGCCCGCGGGGTTCACGTTCGTGCTCAAAGCGCCGCAGCGGATCACGCACATCGCACGCCTGAAGGAGGTGGACGACCCGCTGCGCTATTTCCTTGAGACCGCCCGCAAGCTCGGGCCGAAGCTCGGGCCAATCCTGTTCCAGCTCCCGCCCAACTTCAAGAAGGACCTAGACCGCCTGGGCGACCTCTTGACCCAGTTCCCCGCGGACCTGCGGTGCGCCTGGGAGTTCCGCCACGAGTCCTGGTTCGCCGACGACGTATACGCGGCGCTCCGGAACGCGAACGCCGCGCTGTGCGTCGCCGACACCGAAGCCGGCCACACGCCGCTCACGGCCACGGCCGACTTCGGCTACCTGCGGCTGCGCGACGAGGGCTACAAGAAGAAGGACCTGGCCGAGTGGGCGAAGACCGTGCAGGAGCTCGGGAAGGCGTGGGGCGAGGCCTTCATCTTCTTCAAGCACGAGGAGTCGGGGATCGGGCCGAAACTGGCGCAGCAGTTCGCCGGGTTGCTCGACCAACCCGCCTGAACGTCCGCCCGCGTCGGTCCGCTACCCCTCCAGCGTCAGCCGTTTGTAAATCGACAGGTGCCGCAGCGCCGCCGCCCGCTTGCCCACTCTTTCGTACAGGCGCGCCACGTTGTAGTGGGCGTCCGCGAGACGCGGGTCGGTGGCGAGCGCCGCGCGATAGGCCTCGATCGCATCGGCCGGGCGGTCCAAGTCCTCGAGCGCGATGCCGAGATCGAACGCGGCCGTGGCGTGATCCGGGCTCTCGCGCAGCGCGAGCCGGTAGTGCCGCTCCGCTTCGCTGATGAGGCCCTGCTCGTGCAGCAGGCGGCCCAGGTTGACGTGTGCGTCCGCGTGGTGGGCGTCGAGTTCGAGTGCCCGGCGGTAGGCGTCGCGCGCCTCACCGGGAGCGACCGCCTCGAGCTCGAGCCCGAGCTCGTACCAGTCGCCGGCGTCGAGCTCGCCCTCGGCGGCGCGGGCCGCCTGGGCCGTGCGCCGGGCGATCGGCGCCGCCCGGCTCGCCAGGTCCGAGACGGCGAAGTCGAGATGCATTTGCTCCGATTCGGGGTTCCACGCGGCCGCGCCGTCGCTCACCACGATGCGCTCGCCCTCGGCCGTGATGCGGAGCTCGGCGAGCGAGCGACCTTGCGGCAACTCGTGACGCAGTTTGCGGAGTGCGCGGCGGATGCGGCGGCTCGGGATCCGGGCCGCTACGAGGGCCTTCGCCGTCCGCAGAATCACGAGGTCCTGGAAGGAAAACTGCAGTTCGCCCCGGCCCCCGCGGCCGGGCGTTAAAAAACCGTCGCGCGCGTAGCCCCGCACCTGCGCGACGGTCAATCCCAACAGCCTGGCGACGTCTCGGGAGGTGTATCCCTTCATCCGGGACCGCTAGCCTCGCGCACCTCCCACCTTGCGCCGCGCGACGGGCGCCGCCTTGGCACCGGCCTTCTGCTCGACCCGCTTCGCCGGCTTGCGCTCGCCCGCCGTCCCTTTGGCCTTGAGGCTCGCCTTGAGCGCCTCCATCAGGTCGATGATCTGGGTCTTCGGGGCCTCGGTCGGCTCCTCGGTGATCTCCTCGCCGTCCACCTTGCGCTGGATCTGCTCGAGCACGCGCTTGCGCACGTTGTCCTCGTACGCCTCGGGCTTGAACCCATCCGAGGCGGCCTGCTCCACGAGCTGCACGGCGAGCTGCAGCTCGGGCTTCTTCACCTCGAGCTTGGGAATCGGCACGTCGGCGATCGAGCGCACCTCGTTCGCGTAGCGCAGCTGCTCCATCACGAGGCCGTTCGCCTCGGGACGGACCGACACGACGTATTGCTTGCCGCGCGCCGCGTACTGACCCACCGCCACGCGCCCGGTCTGCTTCAGCGCCTCGGCGAGCAGGCGGTAGGCCCGCTCCCCGCCCTTGTCGGGCCCGAGGAAGTAGGACTTCTCGAGGTAGACGCGGTCCACCTGCTTCGCGGGGACGAACTCGGTGATCTCGATCGAATTGGTCGACTTCTCCTCCAGGGCCTTGAGCTCCTCCGGCGTAAAGATCACGTATTGGCCTTTGGTGAACTCGTAGCCCTTCACCATCTCGTCCTTCTCGACCTTCTCGCCGTCCTTGGAGCAGACGTACTGCTGCTTGAGGCGCGCGCCGTCTTTCTTATGGAGCCAGTTGAAGGCGATTGCCGCCGAGGCCTCGCCGGTCGAGAACATCTTGACCGGCACCGAGACCAGTCCGAACGAGAGGGTCGCTGACCCGATGGGATGTGCGCTCATGGGGGACGTATGATATGATTGGACTCCCATGGGTGCAACTCGGAAGTCCCGCGCGGACCCCCTAAGTACTTACCGCGCAAAGCGGTCGCTTGACCGGACGCCGGAGCCCGGCGCCCGCGCCGCGCCCGCCGCCCCCAGTGCCGGCGGCCTGTTCGTGGTGCACATGCACGCCGCCCGACGGCTCCACTGGGACCTCCGGCTCGAGATGGACGGCGTGCTGCAGTCGTGGGCCGTCCCCAAGGGCCCCTCACCCAATCCCGCCGACAAGCGCCTCGCCGTCCACGTCGAGGACCACCCGCTCGAGTACGGGGACTTCGAGGGGCTCATCCCGGAGGGCAACTACGGCGCGGGCGCGGTGATCGTGTGGGACCGGGGGGTGTGGGTGCCGCTCGAGGACGCGCACGAGGGCATGCGCAAGGGGAAACTGTTGTTCGAGTTGCGCGGCTACAAGCTGCGCGGCAAATGGACGCTGGTGAAGCTGAAGAAGGGCGAGAAGGAGTGGCTCCTCATCAAGGAGAAGGACGGCTTCGTCGCCGCGGACAGCGCGCTGCCGCCCGAGTCGGTGCTCTCGGGCCTCACGGTCGAGGAGCTGAAGGCCGGCGAGACCCGCGCGGCGCCGGTCCTCAAGGAGCTCACGCGTCTCAAGGCGCCGCGCCGCGGGGTGCGGGCCGCGGACGCGGAACCGATGCTCGCGGAGGTGCGCGCCGAGCCGTTCTCCAAACCTGGATGGGTGTTCGAGCTCAAGCTCGACGGCTACCGGATCCGGGCGGCGCGCGAGGACGGGGAGGCGCGGCTCATCACCCGGAATGGCCACGACCTCGCCCCCGGGTTCCCCGAGCTGGCGCGCGCCATCGCGGCGTTGCCGTACGAGGGATT
The DNA here is from genome assembly GCA_036270315.1 of Gemmatimonadales bacterium. Classification (GTDB taxonomy): domain Bacteria; phylum Gemmatimonadota; class Gemmatimonadetes; order Gemmatimonadales; family GWC2-71-9; genus AG41. The sequence continues at coordinate 633 of DATBCS010000138.1, read as the reverse complement.
CATCTTCGACGGCGAGCTCGTCGTGCCGGACGAGGCGGGACGGCCCAGCTTCCAGCGGCTGCAAAACCGCGCCCGGGTCTCGCGGGCACTCGAGGTGCGGCGCGCCGCCGTCGAGTCGCCCGCCGTGCTCTGGGTGTTCGACCTGCTCGCGTTCGCGGGATTCGACCTCCGACCGCTGCCGCTCGAGCAGCGCAAGGCGCTGCTCGAGCGCGTGCTGCCGCGGCTCGGGCCGCTCAAGTACCTGGAGCATTTCGCGAAGGACGGGCAGGCCCTGTACGAGCAGGTGGTGGCGCTCGGACTGGAAGGGATCGTCGCCAAGAAGGCCGACTCCTCCTATCGCGCGGGCCGCTCGCCTCACTGGCTCAAGATCCGCGCCGACCGCACCGACGACTTCGTGGTGGTGGGGTTCACGCGCCCCAAGGGCTCCCGCTCCGGATTCGGCGCGCTCGATCTGGGCGCCTACGCCGACGGCAAGCTGGTGTACGCCGGCCGGGTGGGCAGCGGGTTTACCGCGGCCGAGCTCAGCGCGGTGAGCGCCGCCTCGAGCAGTGTGTGCGGCCCACACCCGCGTTCACGGGCCCCGTGCCACCCGACGACGGCCACACCTGGGTCGAGCCCGCGCTCCTCGTCGAG
>DATBCS010000137.1:0-4652 GCA_036270315.1 Gemmatimonadales bacterium | reverse complement strand
CGCGGCCCAGGAAGATTTCGGCCTCGCGGTCGCCCACGGCGATCGGTCCCACCACGTCGCTCATGCCGAACTGGGTCACCATGCGGCGCGCCATTTCGGTCGCCTGATGGATGTCCGAGTAGGCGCCCGTGGTGACTTTGTCGGCGCCGAACACTAGCTCCTCGGCCACGCGGCCCCCGTAGGACATGGCGAGCTGGCCGAGCAACCACTGCTTCGTGACGTTGCGCCTGTCCTTCTCAGGCAGGAAGAACGTGATGCCGAGCGCACGGCCGCGCGGCACGATCGTCACCTTGTGGATCGGGTCGACCCCCGGCACGGTGAGCCCGACGAGCGCGTGGCCCGCCTCGTGGTAGGCCGTGAGCCTCCGTTCCTCGTCGGTGAGGACCATGCTCTTGCGCTCGAGGCCGAGCATCACCTTGTCCTTGGCGTCCTCGAGGTCGACCCCGTCCACGGCGGCCTTGTTGCGCCGCGCCGCGAGCAGCGCCGCCTCGTTCACGACGTTCGACAGCTCGGCGCCCGAGAGGCCCGGCGTCCCCTTCGCGATCCGCTCGAGGTTGACGTTGGGCGCCAGGGGGATCTTGCGGGTGTGCACCCGGAGGATCTGCTCGCGGCCTTTCACGTCCGGCATGTCCACGACGATCTGGCGGTCGAACCGCCCCGGGCGCAACAGTGCCGGGTCGAGGATGTCGGGCCGGTTGGTGGCGGCGAGGAGAATCACGCCCTCGTTCGACTCGAAGCCGTCCATCTCGACGAGCAGCTGGTTCAGCGTCTGCTCGCGCTCGTCGTGCCCACCGCCCAGCCCAGCGCCGCGGTGGCGGCCGACGGCATCAATCTCGTCGATGAAGATGATGCACGGGGCGTGCGCCTTCCCCTGCTCGAACAGGTCGCGCACCCGCGACGCGCCCACGCCCACGAACATTTCCACGAAGTCCGACCCGGACATCGAGAAGAATGGCCGGCCGGCCTCGCCCGCCACCGCTTTGGCGAGGAGGGTCTTGCCGGTCCCCGGGGGGCCGACGAGCAGGGCGCCCTTGGGGAGCCGGCCGCCCAGCCGCTGGAACTTCTGCGGGTCCTTCAGGAAGTCGATGATTTCCTCAAGCTCCTGCTTCGCCTCATCGGCCCCGGCGACGTCGGCGAAGGTGACCTTGGGCGTGTCCCCCGCCAGCAGCTTCGCCTTCGATTTCCCGAACGCAAAGGCACGGTTGCCGCCCTGCTGCATCTGCCGCACCATGAAGATCAGCAGGCCGAAGATGAGGAGGTACGGCAGGAAGCTGAACAGGAACACGCCGAACGATTGCTTTTCCTCGTGCGCCCGCACTTCTACGCCTTTGGCACGCAGCGTGTTCACCCACGCGTCCGTCGACTCGAACGGCAAGAGCGTCGTGAAATGGTCGGCCGTGCGCCGCCCCACCGCGACGGGCGTGCGGAAGTGGCCCTTCACCTGCACCCGCTCCGTGATCTCGGTCGTGTCGACGTTGGCCTTCTCGAGCTGCTCGGTGAACTGGCTGAACGAGACGTCCACCCACTCTTGCCGCCGGTTCGAGGCGAACTGCACCAACGCGATCGACCCCACGATCAAGAGCGCCCAGAAGGACAGGGTGCGGAGCGTGCGGGTCCAGCTGAACTCGCGCGGCGGCGGGACGCGGTTTGCCATCAGCTCAGGCTCGCGATATACGGCAGGTGCCGGAAGTTCTCGGCGTGGTCCAGCCCGTACCCCACGAGGAAGACGCGGGGCGCGTCGAACCCGACGAGCCGCGGCTCAAGCACCAACTCTTCAGCGACATGCTTATGCAACAAGGCACAGATCTCCAGACTCTTCGGGTCCCGCTCGCGCAGCAGCGTCACCAACCGATTCAGGGTTTTCCCGGTGTCGACGATGTCCTCCACCAGGAGGATGTGCTTACCCCGCAGCTCCGTTTCCGGATCGTACAGCAGCCGCACATTCCCGCTCGATATCGTGTCGCGGCCATAGCTTGCCGCGACCAGGAAATCCACCTGGAGCGGCCGCTCAATGCGGCGCACCAGGTCGCTCAGGAAGATGAAGCTCCCCTTGAGGAGGCAGAGCACGACCAGCTCCCCTTCCGGGTACGCGGCCGTAATCGCCCGGCCCAACTCGCGCACGCGCGCGGCGATCGTCTGCTCGTCGAAGACGATGCGGTCGAATTCACGCCCGCCGGTCTGCTTGAGGCTCGCTGCGCTTGGTAACATCGACTCGTACCGCCGGGGTTCCTGGCTGCGGGAGATCGGCGCCGCTGCGGCAGACGCCGGGGACCCACAGAATGGTTGCGCCGCGGGCGAGCACCGGGTAGCTGGCTCGATCGGTGCGCGGCACCCGCGCCTCCATGAACAGCCGCCGCAGCGGCCGACGGCCCACGCCGCCCAAGGGGACCACGCGGTCGCCCGGCCGCGGCGGCCGTACTTCCCAATTCGCGCCGGCGATCCACGTCGTCCATTCCGTGCGCGGCACGTGCGCGGGCGCCGCGTCGGGAGCCCACGCCACCTGGAAATCACCGAACACCGTGCGGCCCTGCTCGGCCGCCACCGGATGGGCCGGGGCGACGGCGCGGGGGCGGATCAAGCGCAGCCGATCGAACGCCACTTCCGCGATCCAGCCGCCGCCCCCGAGCGCCAGGCGGCGCCCCGACGGGCGGCGCGCCAGGGCCACGACCTGTCGCGCGGCGTGAATTCCGAGCACCAATCCGACGCGCCGCGCCGTGGCCCGGACCAGCGTCACGGACACTGCGTCATCATAGCGGGCGAGCCCGTCGCGAGCAACGTCACAGCCGCGGCGCACGCGGCGCAGCCCGAGGTCCGGCAGGTGTTCGAGCAGCTGATCCCAGGCGCGCCGCTCCAGCGCCGCGGCGCGCCCGGCCCGCAAGAGGTCGTCGCTCACCCGCGCGCCCAAGCGCTCAACCAGCAGCGGCACGAGTGTGGTCCGGACCCAGCTCCGCACGTGGCGCGGATCGCGATTCGCCGGGTCGTCGTGCGTGGCGAGCCCGCGCGCCGCGGCGTGCGCCGCCAGCTCGGCTTTCGAGAACGGCAAGAGCGGCCGCACCAGGCCGCCGCGACTGACCGGCGCCATCGCCGCGAGGCCCGCCGGTCCGCTGCCCTTGAGGACGCGCATCAGGATCGTCTCGAGCTGGTCGTCGCGGTGGTGGCCGAGCACGACATAGCGCGCGCCCACGCGGCGGCGCACGTCGCGGAGCCAAGCGTAGCGGGCGCGGCGCGCGACCGTCTCGGTCGCATCCGGGCCGAGCGTCAGCGCGGCGTGCTCGCAGGGCAGCTGGTAGCGAGCGGCGAGGGCGCCGACCGCCGCGGCGACCGCTCCGCTCGCCGCCGCGATCCCGTGGTCGGCGTGCGCCACGACGAGCGACAGCCCGAGCTCGCTGGCGACGGTGTGCAGCAGGTCGAGCAGCGTCACGGAGTCGGGGCCTCCCGAGACGGCGACGAGCGCCGTCCCGGGCTCCGGGAAAAGCCCGGCCTCGAGCACGTGGGCGCGGAAGCGCTGGACGAGCGAGTCCATATATAATGATACCCTCATGCACCCCGACCCTGTGTATCAGCTGCTCCGCCACCTCACCTCGCCCGTCGTGGCGGTCACGTCGGAGCGCGATGGCAAGCGCAACGGCATGATCTTGGACAGCGCCGTGCGGGCCTCCATCGTGCCCGCGATTCCGCGCGTGTCGGTGTATGTCCACAAGTTCAACTACAGCCACGACCTGATCTTTGACAGCGGGCGCTTCGCGCTGCATCTGCTGCGTAACGATCAGTTCGAGCTGATCCACCGGCTTGGGTTCGCGAGCGGCCGCACCCGCGACAAGCTCGCCGACGTGCCGCATCACCGCGGCACGCTCGGTGTGCCGGTGCTCGACGAGTGCCATGCCCATTTCGAGTGCCGGGTCGTGAACGTCATGGACACGGGCAGCTCGACTTGCTTCCTAGGGGACGTCGCCGCGGTGGGCTACGGCACGGCGAGCCGCCCCACCGGGGTCGTGATGACGGCGGCGTACTTCCGCGCCAACATGCCGGCCGAGTGGCAGCCGGAGTACGAGGTCCTCCTCAAGGCGGCGCAGCGCTTTGCCGAGGAGCGCTCGCGCGACATCAAGCCGGTGATCTGGCGGGGACTCGCCCGCTAGCGCGGGCGGTGTGGGTTCTCCGAGTCGCGGCGCTCGCTATATTCGCCGGCCGTGGTGCTCGGACCCATCCTGCTGTTGCAGACCGCCGTCGCCTCCCCGCCCGCGTACTCGGGGCGCGACGGCCAACTCCGTGTCGCCGTGCCGCGGCTCGAGGCGTCGGTGGCGATCGACGGCGTGCTGGACGAGCCGGCGTGGCGCGCCGCGGCCCGCCTCACCGGCTTCTCCGAGTACACCCCCGTAGACGGCCGGCCGGCGGAGGACTCGACCGAAATCCTCGTGTGGTACTCCGCCACCGCGATCTACTTCGGCGTACGCGCGTACGCACCCCGCGGCGCGGTGCATGCCACCCTGGCCGACCGCGACAAGATCGGTGCGGACGACTACGTCGAGATCCTGCTCGACACCTTCAACGACCACCGGCAGGCGATGGTGTTCGGCGTGAACCCGCTCGGCGTCCAGTCGGACGGCATGCTGAACGAGGGCAAGTCGGCGGGGGTGACCGGGTTCGGGGGGACG
>DATBCS010000136.1:0-8812 GCA_036270315.1 Gemmatimonadales bacterium | reverse complement strand
CGGGCATGCCGTCTTTGTTCACGAGCGGGAATACCGCGGCCTTGAGCGGTGCGAGCGCCGGATGAAATCGCATCACCACCCGCGGTTCCCCGGCCACCTCTTCCTCGGCGTAGGCGTCCACCATGGCGACCAGCGCGGTCCGGTCCGCGCCAGCGGAGGTTTCGATCACGTACGGCACGAAGCGCTCGTTGGTGCTCGGGTCCAAGTAATCCAGCTTCTTGCCCGACGCTTCCTGGTGACGCGTCAAATCGAAGTTGGTGCGGTTGTGAACGCCCTCGAACTCCTGCCAGCCGAAGGGGAACTCGTACTGGATGTCATAGGCGTCCTTAGCGTAGTGCGCGAGCTCGTCCTTGGTGTGCTGGTGGAAGCGGAGCTTCTCGCGGCGAATCCCGAGCCCGGCGAGCCACGCCAGGCGCTCCTGGCGCCAGAACTCGAACCACTCGGGGTCGGTGCCCGGTTTTACGAAGAATTGCATTTCCATTTGCTCGAACTCGCGCGTGCGGAATATGAAGTTCCCGGGCGTGATCTCGTTGCGGAATGCCTTGCCGATCTGGGCGATACCGAACGGGACTTTCTGGCGCGAGGATTGGAGCACGTTGAGGTAGTTCACGTAGATCCCCTGCGCCGTTTCGGGGCGCAGGTAGACCACCGCGGCCGCGTCTTCGACCGGTCCGACGAACGTCTTGAACATGAGATTGAAGAGGCGCGGCGCCGTGAGCGTGCCCTTCATGCCGCACACGGGGCACTGGGCGTCCGGCTGGCCGGGCGTGCCCTTGATCCGGGGGTCGTCTGCGCGGAATCTGTTGTGACAGTGGCGGCAGTCGACGAGCGGATCGGTGAACCCCGCGACGTGGCCCGAGGCTTCCCACACCTTGGGATGCATCAGGATCGCCGCGTCGAGGCCCTCGATGTCTTCCCGCTCGTGGACCATGGAGCGCCACCAGCGCTCCTTGATGTTCCTCTTGAGCTCGACGCCGAGCGGCCCGTAGTCCCACACCGAGCCCAGGCCGCCGTAGATCTCGGAAGACTGAAACACGAAGCCGCGCCGCTTGGCGAGCGACACGAGCTTGTCCATCACCTTGTCGGGGGCGGGCATAGAGGGCGGGAAGATAGGGGCGGCGCTACGCCTGAGGCAACCCGAACGCCTGGCGCGTCACGAGCTCGCCGAGCCCCACGATGCCCGCGGCGTCGAGCGTCCGGCCGTCGCCGTCGAGGGCGTGGACTCCGATCAAGCCGTCCACGCGGCCTGCGACCACCGCGACGCGTTTCTTCGCGGCCTGGGCGCGCCGCAGCACCTCGCCGGACGCCTTGCCCGCGAACGACGTGCGGTCAAACGAGCCCTCGCCCGTGATGACCAGATCCACTTGGGCCAGGGCAGCATCGAAGCCGACCCGCGACAGCACCCAGTCTGCCCCGGGCATGAGCGCCGCCTTGGCAAAGAATGCGAGCCCCGCACCGAGGCCGCCCGCCGCGCCGCCCCCGGGGAGGGTGGCGAGCTCGGGGCGCCCGTGGTGCGCCATCAGCTCCCCCAGCCGCTCGAGCCCCCGCGCCAGGAGTGTCACCGCTTCGGGTCCAGCGCCCTTCTGGGGTCCGAACACCGGCGCCGCGCCGTCCGGGCCCACGAGTGGCGTGCGGACGTCGGCGAGGGCGATCACCCGCGCGTCGAGGCCCCAGCCGGCGGCCCACTCGGCGAGGTGCGCCAGCGCGGCGCCGCCGTCGGGGAGGACCGCCCCAGCGCCATCCCGGAACGTCCACCCGAGGCCCCGCGCGGCGCCGCTCCCTCCGTCCACCGTGGCCGAGCCTCCCAGGCCCACGATGACCGTCTTGGCGCCGCGCTCGACCCCCTCCCAGATGAGCTCGCCCACGCCGCGCGTCGTGGCGCGTAGGGGATCGCGTTGGTCGGGCGGCAGCAGGGCGAGGCCGCAGGCGGTAGCGCTTTCGACGATCGCCGTCTCCGGGTCGAGCCAACCGAGCTCGCCCGCGACGGGGGCGAGCAGCGGGCCGCTCACGGCCACGCGCTCGCGCAGCGAGCCGGGCGGCAGCACGGCGTCGAGCAACCCGTCGCCGCCATCGGAAATGGGGCACTGCAGCACGGCGGCGTCCGGCAGGGCGCGGCGAATCCCCGCCGCCAGCGCATCAGCGACCTGGCGTGGCCCGAACGTCCCCTTGAACGCAGCCGGGGCGACGAGGATTATCGGTCGCATCTAGCATTCCGCATGAAATAGGGCGTTTTGCTAGTCATGGGCGGGGCGTACTGTCTCGTATGTTGCGCTGTGATGGCGCTTACCATTCAGGCACCGTTCTTGCTTCAGCATACCCTCGGCACATCTCTGTTCAGGGCAAACCGCCGGCGACGGCGGGACGCAAAGCCAAGGGGTCTCGCAGCGACGAGACAGCCCAGCTGCCGGAGGTTGACCCCGGCCCCAGCCCTGACGTGAGAGCGCGGGGCTTTTTCGTTGCCTGCGGGCAAAGCTGTCGTCTCGCTCGCATCGGGTTCTAGGGCGCACGATGTCGAGCAGGCGATCACCCCCCAGGGGAGACTCTGGGGGGTTTGCTTTTGATATGCTCGCAGATCCGCCCACCGTGCTCGCGCCCGTTCTCGATGAAGATCTTGTTGGCGTCGAGCCCGGACGCCAGCACGCCGGCGATGTAGGCGCCCGGCACCGAGCTCTCCATCGTATCAGGGTCATGGCGCGGCACGCCGGTCGGCTCGTCCACCGCCACGCCGACCGAGCGCAGCAGCGTGAGGTCCGCGCGGTAGCCGGTGAGCGCCAGCACGAAATCGACCGCCACGGTCTCGGGCCCCCGCGCCGTCGCGGAGCGGAGCACCACGGCGTCGGGCCGGATCTCGATCACCCGGGTGCACCAGTGCACGGCGATGCTGCCGTCCTTCACCCGGTTGGTGATGTCGGGGAGGATCCACGGTTTCACGCCGCGGTCGAACTCCCCCAGGAAGTGCACCACGGTCACCCGGGCGCCCACGCGGGACAGCTCCAGCGCCGCCTCGACGGCACTGTTCCCGCCCCCGACCACGAGCACCCTCTGCTGCCAGTAGGGATGCGCCTCCCGGAAGAAATGCGAGACATGGGGCAGGTCCTCGCCCGGAACGCCGAGCGGGTTGGGGGAGTCGAAGTAGCCGCTGGCGAAGACCAGGTGGCGGGTCGGGATGGTCTCAGGGGCTGCCTGGCCGGGATGGTGCGCCGTGAGCTCGAACGCGTCGCCGCGCCGCGTCACCCGGCGCACGTCGTGGAATTGGCGCACGTCCAGTTCGAAGTAGGCCGCCACCTTGCGATAGTAGGCGAGCGCCTCGCGCCGCGTGGGCTTGTCGGCCGCGGTGACAAACGGCACGCCGCCAATCTCGAGCTTCTCGGCGGTGGAGAAGAACGTCATGTACAGGGGGTAGCGCATGAGGCTCGCGACAACGGGCCCCTTGTCGAACAGCGAGCACGTGAGGTGCGCCCGCTTTGCCGCCACGCCGACGGCGAGCCCGCACGGGCCGGCCCCGATCACCGCGAGATCGAGCATCGCCCGCTACGTCACCTCAATGATCTGGTCGCGGTGCGTGCCGACGCTCACGTATTGGATGGGCGCGTGGGCTAGGTCTTGCAGCCGGTCGAGGTACGCCCGGGCCGCCGGCGGCAGTTCGGCGAGCCGGCGCACGTGATTGAGCGACTTCTGCCAGCCGGGCAGCGCCTCGTAGGTAGGCTCGACCCGCGCGAGCCGCTCCACGTCGGCCGGCATCGAGTCATGCGGCTCGCCGTCCAAGCGATAGCCGACACACACCGGGATTTCCGCAAACGAGTCGAGCACGTCGAGCTTGGTGACCGCGAGGCCCGTGAGGCCGTTCACCCGAACCGCGTAGCGGACGACCACCGCGTCGAACCAGCCACAGCGCCGCGGCCGGCCCGTGGTGGCGCCGAACTCGTCCCCCAGCTCGCGAAGCCGCTGCGCCACCGCGGGGGCGGCCTCGGTGGGCAGGGGGCCGTTGCCCACGCGGGTGGTGTACGCCTTGACCACGCCTACCACGGCGTCGATCGCCGTGGGGCCGATGCCCGCCCCCACGGCGGCGCCGCCCGCGGTCGTGTTGGAGGACGTGACGTAGGGGTAGGTGCCGTGATCGACGTCCAAGAGCGCGCCCTGGGCGCCCTCGAGCAGCACCGACTCCCCCCGCTCGAGCGCCTCCCACACCACGCGCCCGGAGTCGACGGCGAGCGGGAGGAGGCGGGGCGCGAGACGAGCGAGCAGGGCGATATGCTCGGCGGCGTCGGCGCGCTCCGCCGACCCCAGCAGCTCGAGGAAGGCATTCGCCGCCGTGACGCGCGCGCACACGAGCTCCTGCGCGCGTTCTCCGTTGCGCAGGTCCCCCACCCGGATGCCACGCCGGCCGTACTTGTCCTCGTAGGCGGGCCCGATGCCCCGCCCCGTCGTCCCCAGCTTTTCCTGCTGCTCACGCGCGCGGTCGAGCAATTTGTGATAGGGCAGCGTGAGGTGGGCCCGCTCCGACACGTACAGCTTGTGATCGGTGCGGATGCCCCGCGACGTCAGGGCGTCGAGCTCGGTGAACAACGTCTCCGGATCCAGGACGACGCCGTTCCCGACGATGCACACCGCGCCCTGGAGGATGCCCGAGGGGATCTGGTGCAGCACGAACTCGCCCGCCCCGGTATGCACCGTGTGACCCGCGTTGGCCCCGCCTTGGTAGCGCACGACGAGGTCGGCGCGCTCGGCGAGCACGTCGACGATCTTCCCCTTGCCTTCGTCGCCCCATTGGGCGCCGACGATCACGACGCAGTGGACTCTGGGTCCGAACATGGTCTCCTCAGCAAAAACGCCCCGGCGGCGCGGGGCGTTACGGCATCCTCTGAGGAAAACTAGGCCGCGGGCGCGGTGGCGTCAACGCGCATCATCGCGTCACGCCGCGACAAGCCGCGTCACGCGCTCCCGCTCCGCCGCGGGGACGGGCGCGAGTGGAGCCCGCACGGGACCGCCGTACAACCCCACCGCATCCATCGCAGCCTTCACGCCGGGCGGCCCGAGCTTTCCCACGATCTCACGATCGAGGGGGCCGAGCCGCTCCTGCAGCCGGCTGGCGCGCGCCCGATCGCCGTTCCGGAAGGCGGTGTGGATCTCGGCGCACAGCGCCGCGGCAAAGCACGCCACGGCGAGGATGCCCCCGTTACAGCCGAGCTCGAGCGCCCGATAGAGCAGCGTCCCCGAGCCGACGAACACCGACCAGGCGGGTACCGCGTCGCGATACGCGGCCAGGTTCTTCGGGTCCCCTGACGAGTCCTTGACCCCGACGATATTCGCGTGGCCGCCTAGTTGTTCGAGCAGCGCCGCGGCGAGCGGGAGATGGGTGTACTTGGGGACGTTGTACAGGAGTACCGGCACCGGGCTCGCGTCCGCCGCGGCGCGGAAGTAGTCGGCGAGGCTCACCGGCGCCAGGGCCGCGCCGAAGTAGCCGGGGGGGCGCACCAGCACGGCGTCCGCCCCTTCGGCGGCGGCGGCGCGTGTCAGCCCGACCGCCTGCCGGGTAGACTCCGCCCCGGTGCCAACCACGAGCCAGCTCTGGTCGGCCAGCGCCGCCCGCACCCACCCGACCATGCGGCGCTGCTCCTCGGGATCGAGCAACGCCGCCTCGCCCGTTGACCCCGCGACCACCACTCCGTCCAGGCCCGCGGCGATGAGGCGCGACACATTGTGCCGCAGATGGACCGGGTCGACGTCTCCAGTAGCGCTGTCGAACGGGGTAGTAATCGGGGCGAGCACCCCCGCGAGCTGCCGCTCGGTCACTGGCCGGGGAACAGGCTCGACAGATCGTCGGGGAGGGCGGCCGGCTGGTCCGCCGCGGGTGTCTCGGCCGCATCGGTGGAGGCGGCCGCGCGGGCCCGGCGCCGCACCGCGCGCATCTGCCGCTCGAAGTCGCCGGCATTGGTCGCCGCGGCGAGCGCCGTCTCGTAGCCGACGACACCCTCCGCGACCAGCTCCATGAGGTGTTGATCGAACGTCTGCATTCCGTATTCCTCGCGCCCGTCCCGGATGTAGTCGTGCAGCTCGGCCGTGCGCGTGGCATCGGTGATGAGCTCGCGCGCCGCGTCCGTGCAGATCAGGATCTCCAGGGCGGCCGCGCGGCCGTGTCCGTCGGCGCGCGGGAGCAGCCGCTGCGACACGACGGCCTGCAGGGCCTCCGCGATGCGCAGGCACACGATCGGCTGCTCCTCGGCGGGAAACATCGCCACCAACCGGCTCACCGTCGTCACGGCATCCGGGGTGTGCAGGGTCGAGATCACGAGGTGGCCGGTTTCCGCGGCCTTGAGGGCTATGTCAATCGTCTCGGCGTCCCGCAGTTCGCCGATCAGTACGACGTCCGGGTCCTGGCGCAGCGCCGCGCGCAGTCCGACCCGGAAGTCGTCCGTGTCGACACCGATCTCGCGTTGCGTCACCGAGCTGCTGACGTCGCGGTGCAGGAACTCGATCGGATTCTCCAGCGTGACGATGTGCTTGCGCTGCGTCTGGTTGATGTGGTTCACCATCGCGGCCATCGTCGACGTCTTCCCCGATCCGGTGACCCCGGTCACGAGGATCATACCCCGCTCCGTCGACGCCACCGTTGCGAGCACCGCGGGCAGCTTGAGGGAGTCGAAGGTCGGCACGTCGAACGGGATCACGCGCAGCACGATCATGAAGGAGGAGCGCTGCCGCAGGATGTTGACGCGGAACCGGCCGACGCCGGGCATCCCCCAGGAGCAGTCGAAGTCACGCAGCTTGTCGATGCGCGCCCGATCCTCCTCGTTTGGGATCAGCTGCAGCGCGATGGCCTTGGTCTGATCGGGGGTGAGCCGCTGCTTCGTGAGCGGGACGAGCTTCCCGTCGATCCGCGCGCGAAACACATCGCCGGCCTTGATGTGCAGGTCGGACGCGCCGCGATCGATGGCCGCTTTGATGATTTTTTCCACTCAATACCCGGCTTCCTGGTCCACCACGTTGAGCAGAGGGGTCCCTGCAAGATAGCGCCGGATGTTCTCGACAATGAGCCCCGTTTCGCGCGCCCAGAAGCGCGCCGTCACGCCGGCCACGTGTGGGCTCACCAGCACGCGGGGGTGATGCCAGAACGGATGCCCCGCCGGCAGTGGCTCTGTCGTGAACACATCGAGCGCCGCGCCGCGGAGCGCCCCCCGGTCGAGCAGCTCGAGTAGGGCGGCGTCCTCGAGCAGTGCGCCGCGGGACACGTTGACCACGATCGCGCCCGGGGCCAGCCGCTCCAGCACGGCGCGCCCCACGGCGCCGCGGGTCGCCGGCGTCTGGGGCGCAGCGATCACCAAGCAGTCGCGCTCCGCGGCGAGCCGCGGCAAGTCCGCCAAGCCGCCCACCCACTCCACCCCGGGCGGCCCGCCCCGCTCGGGCCGGCGCCGCACGCCCGCGACCGTCATCCCGAGCGCCACCGCCCGCCGCGCCACAGCGCTCCCGATACCGCCCAGCCCGAACACGCCCAGGCGTAGCTCACCGAGCTCCCGCACCGGCACCGCGAAGTCGGCGAACTCCGCCTTGGCCCACCGCTCGGTCGCCTGAAACTCGCGCATGCGATCGAGGCCCCGCGCGAAGTAGGCGATCGCCGCGATCGCCCAGTCGGCGATCGGGTCGGCGTGCAGTGCGGCCGAGTTGGTGAGCAGGATCCCCGTCCCCGCGAGGGACGCGAGACTCGCCCCCACGCCCGCCGTGGCGCTGTGGACCCACCGCAACGAAGCGCGCCCCGCCCCCGCGACCGTCCCCGGAACGCCGTACCCGAAGTAGATCTCTGCGCCCCGAGCCGCGGCCGCCGCTTCCTCACTACTGCCCGACCCGCCGTCGCCATCGGAGGCCGCTGGGGCCCGAACGGTCACGACCTCCCACGCCGGCCCGAGGGCCTCGCCAATGGCCCTGAGCGCTCCGTCGGGCACGCGCCAGGCCGCCCACGGGGACGCGAGATCGACGACGAGGCGCCGCGTCACTCGCCGCTGGACACCGTCCGCACGCTGTCGTGATGGAGCAAGGCGATCATCGCTTCGTCGTGAAGCCGCTTCGGGCCTCGCAGCGTGTAGTCGATCACCAGGTCGACGTTCTCCTGGCGGCTCACCTGCCGTTCGATCTCGAGCCCCGTGCGTCGGATCAACTCCTCCAAGTCCTCGAGCATCGTCGGGCCGGGGCGGGCGTGCACCGTCAAGGTGCCCTGGGTATACTGTCGCGCGACCAACCGTTCGACCCGACCGAGTCCCTGGAGGACCACCAGAACGAGCAATGTCGTGCCGGCCGCTTCCCAATAAAAGGCGGCCCCGAGCGCCACGCCGATCGCCGCGACGACCCAAATCGTCGCGGCGCTCGTGAGGCCCACCACCGCCCCGCGCGCGTGTAAGATCGTGCCCGCCCCGATGAACCCCACGCCGGTCACGATCTGGGCCGCGACGCGCGTCGGGTCGGCGGGTCCTGAGGCCATCGCGACCGAGAGCTTCGTGTACAGCACCGAGCCGATGCAGATCAGAATGTTGGTCCGGAGGCCGGCGGGCTTGCCCCCCAGCTCGCGCTCCAGCCCGATCAACCCTCCGAACACCGTCGCGAGCGAGAGCTGTAGAAACAGCTCGAGGCGGAACAGCTCCACCATGTCTCGGACGAACTGCTGCATCAGTCCGGCGCTCCTTCGAGGAAGCCCATGCGGCGTCGCACCTGGGACATCGTGCGGCGGGCGAGCGCCCGCGCCTTGGCGGCGCCGGCACGCAACATCGCCCGCACCCGCCCCGGGTCCGCCTCGAGCGCCCGAGCCCGCTCGCGGATGGGGGTG
>DATBCS010000135.1:0-2853 GCA_036270315.1 Gemmatimonadales bacterium | reverse complement strand
CTTGGCCCCCACCTCATAGTTCCACGCCTTCTCATCGTTCCAGGAGTCATGGCCGCTGAACGTAGCCAGGTCCTGCGCGGTGCACAACGGGACGTTGAGGGGATCGTTGATCCCACCCAACCGGAACCCGCGCGACACCTGCGCGTCGAGGGTGACCTGGTCGGAGGCTTTGTAGCTGGCGATGAAGCGCGGCACGACGCCGTTGGCCTTGGTCGAGCCGGGTTGCACCACGTACGCGGTGAAGAGGCCGTCGAAGATCTGCTGGCGGCTCTCGTCGAAGTTGTAGTAGCGCAGGCCGCCTGTGAGGGCGAGGCGTGGACCCACCGACAGCGTCGCCTCACCGAAGGCGGCGTACTGCCGCAGGTCATAGGAGAGGTTGGACCAGAACAAGTGGTCCTTGGGCGCTCGCGGTCCCTTGGTGAAGCCATAGGGGCACGGTTTCTGCCCTGCCCCCCCGCAGGGAGCACCAAGGATCGGCGCCGCGAGCGTGTCAAACCCCGACACGAACAAGTCCTGGGCGTAGTGGCGCTTGTTCTTACTGTAGAAGCCGCCCACGAGCCACTTTACGCGATCGCGGCCGCCGGACAAGCGCACCTCCTCCGTCCACACCTTGGAATTCGTGGAGTCGTTGAGCGGCGCGTTCAGCGTGTAGATGTTCTCCGGGAGCCCGATGGTGCCGCCGGTGACGCTGGCGGTCAGGGCGGTCGCGTCACGCACCACCAGGACGTCCCGATGAGTATACGTGGTGATAGAGGTCAGGCTCGCCGAGCCCACGTCGTACTTCAGGTTCAGGTCGGTGAGCAGGAACTTGTCGGTAAACGGCTCGTTGATCTGGGTAAAGAGCTGGCGCTCGCCCAGGGTCACGGGGGGTCGCTTGGTCGTGTACGGGTTGGCCAAGATGTTGAAGGCGTCGATCCTGTTCCAGCCGTCCGTCTTCACGTCTTGATACACAACCCGCGGCGTGATGGTGAGTCGAGCGCTCGGGACGAACCGGAAGGCGGCCCGCACGCCGGTGCGCGCGCTCCCGTTGACGGACTTATTGACCGTGAAGTTGGGCTGCACGGCATCCATGAAGCCGCCCAGACGGCTTCCGTACCCCGCCACCCGGAACGCCGCCTTATCGCCCAGCGGCACATTGAAGCCGAGCTTGGCGCTGTTGCCCGGGGCGCCGCCGTCGATCGTGCTGACGCCCGTCTCGCCAAACGTGCTGCTCACGCCCAGCTGGGGTTGGTTGCTGATGTAGCGCACCGTGCCGCCCAGCGAGCCTGAGCCGAACAGGGTTCCCTGGGGACCGCGCAGCACCTCGACGCGGGAGAGGTCGAACAGGTCCAGATCTGGCGTGAACAGCGAGAGGGAAATGGCCGCGTCGTCGAGATAGACGCCCACGTCTTCTTTGACCCCGGGCTGGTCCCGAGCGATCTGCCCGGATGAAGCGCCTCGAATGGCGGGCTGACTTTGACCGGGGCCGAGGTTCTGGACGCTGAAGTCGGCCACGTTCGTCGCGATCGTCTCGATATTGTCCGCCCCGCGCAGGCGGAGGGCGTCCGCAGTGGGGGCGGCGATGGAGAACGGCACGTCCTTGAGCTCCTGCTCCCGCAGCATGGCGGTGACGGTGATCGGTTCGAGTGTCACCGGCTGCAGGACGAGGTCGAGCGAGACAGCAGCGCCCGCCGCGACGCGGACGTTCCTGGCCACCGTTCGCAAGCCGGGCAGCGACGCGGAAACGGTGTAGGCGCCCGGCGCAAGGTTGCTGAGGGTGTAAGTCCCGTCGGCGGCCGTGGTCGTGCGGCTGGAACCGCCCGTCCCCTGGTTCGTCGACCGAACCGCCGCGTTCGCCATTGCTCCACCGCCGGCGTCGCGTACCACACCGCTGATCCGACCGTTTTGGGCAGATGCCGGCACGGCGTACAGGACGGCGGCGAGTGCGGCGAAGCTCAAGTACCTGCTTCCCCGGCAGACCATAGAACCCCTCCTGCTCGAAGCGTGGGCCCGCAGTGCGAATTGAGTGGCTTCGTAGCCTGAATACCGTTCTCGCAAAACTCTGTCAAGTCCAGAGGAACCCCTTCCACGCCTCACCGAAACGGAGCAACCGAATCCGACGCTGAGGCTCGACGCAAGCGGGCTGCGCGCGAATGCGGAGCCTGCAGGGAGACCCGAAAGAGCGTCGGGACGCCACGATATCGCGCGGCGCTAGGACGAGAGCGCGGCCGCGCGGGCCCGCGCACGTGTGCGCCGCTGCTCGAGGGCCGTGTACGCGAGCGGACCGGCGCCCCCCAACAGCACCGCCACGAGTACGCCCGGGAGCCCGACGGCGCGACTCCGCACCTCTAGTGCCACCGCCACCAGCAGCACGAGGATGGGGAGCGCGGCGAGCGCCGCGAGTCCCGGCACACCCGCGGGCACGCGGAACGCGCCGCGTAACCCCGGCTCGACGCGCCGCAGCTGCAGCAGGGCCGCAAACTCGAGGGCCAGCGCCACGGTGTACAACAGCACGTCCGCCGCGAGCAGCCCGCCGAACGGCAGCAGCGCAAACCCCGAATAGGCGAGCGCCGAGACCAGCACCGCGTTGCGCGGCGTGCCGCGCGAGTCCGTCGTCGCGAGCGCCCCGGGGAGGAGCCCGTCCTGCGCCAGGACCAGCGGGATCCGGGAGTAGGCGAGCAACAGGGCGTTGAACAGCGCGAACGCACTCACCAAACCCGCCGCGGCGAGCCACGTGCCGAGCCAGGGGCCCGCCAGCTGGGTCGCGAGGCCGGGCCACGCGCCGTCGGTCCAGGCCGTCCAAGCGGTGAGCGCGAGCGCCGGGATGATCGACACGAGGTACGCCAGCGTGACGAGCGGCAGCGCGCGCGCCAG
>DATBCS010000134.1:0-1503 GCA_036270315.1 Gemmatimonadales bacterium | reverse complement strand
CCCATAGGCGTTGGCCTTCACTACCGGGAGGAGCCGTGTGCCGGACACGCGTGCCACCGTGCGGGCGTTCTCTATGACGGCGGCGAGGTCCACCTCGACCCAAGCGCGCTGATCTCGCCCGCTGGCTGACACGTTCACAGGCGCGGTAAGCTAACCCGCCCCGCCTCCCAGAGGCAACACGATTGCGGTGGTCCCGGGTCGCAGCGCGAGGGTCGGTCCCCGCGCCGCGCGAGGCCCGCGGAGTGAATCCACCGTGCGGACCGAGCTAGATTCCCCTTTCCCTTGCACTGCCCCGCCGGCCGGTGCGGCGCGTGGAGGCTCCGTGACTAACGACACTTCCCTGGCCCGCGCGCTCAGCCTGGTGCGCGACCTGCGCACGCGCTGTCCCTGGGACCGCGCCCAGACCCGCGCGACCCTCCGCCCCTACCTCGTCGAAGAGGTGCTCGAGCTCGATCAGGCGCTCGCGGACGGCACGCCTGACGAGGTGTGCGACGAGTTGGGCGATCTCCTGCTCCACCTCGCGTTCCAGATCGTGATCGGAGAGGAGCGTCACGAGTTCGACGCCGAGGCCGTGACCGGGGCGCTCGAGCGGAAGATGTGGCGCCGCCACCCGCAGCTCTTCGCCGGGGCGGCCCAGCCCGATCACGCAAACTGGGAGCGTGTGAAACTGGCGGAGCGTGGCGCGGTGGGCGGTGTGCTCGGCGGCTTGCCGCGCACCTTGCCGCCCTTGCTCATGGCGTTTCGGCTGCAGGAGCGAGCCGCGGGCGTCGGGTTCGACTGGCCGAATGCCCAAGGTCCGCTCGCTAAGGTTAAGGAAGAGACGGACGAGCTGGAGCGAGAAATGGCGGCGGCGACGCCCGAGGCGCTCGCGGATGAGCTCGGCGACCTGCTGTTCGCCGTCGTGAATCTCGCCCGCAAGCTCGCGATCGACCCCCGGGCGGCGCTCGAGCGGGCGAACCGCAAGTTCGCGCGCCGGTTCACGACGCTCGAGCGGCTCGCCGCCGAGCGGGGCGTGGACATCGGGCGGGCGAGTCTCGAGGAGCTCGACCGGTTATGGGAGGACGTCAAGGCGGAGTGAGTCCGTGGCCGGGGCCGCGCCCCGGTCCAGAGGTGCCCCGCTGCTAGGGCCAGAGCTTGTACAGCGTGCGCGGGAACGCGATCGCTTCGCGAATGTGCGGAATGCCGCAGATCCACGCCACCGTCCGCTCGACGCCGAGGCCGAACCCCGCGTGGACGAAGGTGCCGTACTTGCGCAGGTCGAGATACCAGCTGTACGCATCCTCCGGGAGCCGCTCCTCGCGGATGCGGGCGCGCAGCTTGTCGTAGTCATCTTCGCGCTGGCTGCCCCCGATGATTTCGCCGTATCCTTCGGGCGCGAGCATGTCGTTGTTGAGCACGGTGCGCGGGTCGGCGGGGTTCTCCTTCATATAGAAGGCCTTCACGGCGCGCGGGTAGTTGAATACCAGCACCGGCCGGTCGTACTGGCGGGCCAGCAGCGTTTCC
>DATBCS010000133.1:0-14627 GCA_036270315.1 Gemmatimonadales bacterium | reverse complement strand
GCTCGGCGCAGCGGCCATCAACATGTGGCTCGGCGTCTCCAAGGCCGGGTACTCGGTCGCCGAAGAGACCCCTACCTTCTTCCTGGTGTTCGCCGTCCCCGCCGCAGTCGACCTCTTCGTGTGGTGGTGGGTGTCCCGCAGCTAGGCCCACTCGCGGCAGCGTGGCCGCCCGACAAACCCGCAACGCCGACGCTGCTCGCGTGACGTGGGCGTCGCCGCGTCGGGGGACCTCGGAGTCCCTGCCTTGCGCCGTTCACCGACACGCGCGCACCTTAAGCGCCTCCCGTACGCCGCGAGCGATCCGCCCAGCATGCCTTCGTCCCTCCAGGTTCTCGACGCCATCGGCCACACGCCGCTCGTCGAATTCCGCCACGTGGTGCCGTCGGGCTCCGCGCGCGTCGTCGCGAAGCTCGAGTCTGCGAATCCGACCGGGAGCATGAAGGACCGCGTGGCCCGGGCCATGGTCGACCAGGCCGCAGCCGACGGGAGGCTGGCACCGGGCGGGACGGTGGTCGAATACACGGCCGGGACGACCGGGGTGTCTCTCGCCCTGATCTGCGCCGCGCGGGGCTACAACGCCCACTTCGTCTTCTCAGATGCGTTCAGCGAGGAGAAGCGGCGGACGATGCGCGCCTACGGCGCAGAGCTGACCGATGTGCAGAGCGACAACAAGCGCATCACGGAGCAGCTGATCAAGGCTATGATCGCCAAGGCCGCCGAACTCAGCCGTCGGCCAGGGCATTGGTACTGCGATCAACTGAATAATCGAGACGGCGAAGCGGGGTATCATGCCCTGGGAGACGAGCTGTGGGAACAGACGGGGGGGCGCGTCGACGCGTTCGTGCAATCCGTCGGCACCGCGCATTCGATCCACGGCGCGGCGCACGCTCTACGCCGTCACAATGCTCGCCTCCACGTCACGGCGGTGGAGCCGGCGGAATCCGCCGTGCTCTCAGGGCAGCCGTCGGGGTCCCACCAGATCGAGGGCATTGGCATCGGGTTCGTCCCGCCGCTCTGGAGACGAGACGAGGTGAACGAAGTCCTCCCGGTGCCCACCGCGGAGGCGAAGGCGATGGCGCGGCGGCTGGCGCGCGAAGAGGCCGTCTTCGTCGGTACATCGACCGGCGCGAACGTGGTCGCGGCGCTGCGTCTGGCCCAGCGGCTCGGCCCCGGGGCCATCGTGGCCACGATCCTCATCGATTCGGGGCTGCGCTACCTCAGCACGGACCTGTTTCACACCTGACGGCGCACCAGCTCCGTGCCACACGAACTGCCGACAGGCGCTCGACGCGAAGGGTGGCGGCAATCGCTTCGGTTCAAGCGTCGCTCTGCGCCGACGCCCTACGTCGTCCCGCCGCGATCCGCACGGCACCGACCGCGCCCTTCCGCACTGCCGGAGGTCTCCCGTGACCAACTACCTGCTGCGCCGCTTTGACACGCCTGATGAGACGCGCACGTTCACGCTCGGCCGATTGGACCTCATCCGGATCGCGGGCACGACGCTGGGGCGTGCCCGCTACGAGCCCGGGTGGAGGTGGTCCCAGCACGTGGCTCCCCTCGCGGGGACTCGGAGTTGTCAGGTGGCGCACCTCGGGCTCGTGCTTGAGGGGCGGGCGATGGTGCGGATGGATGACGGCACCGAATACGAGCTCAAGGCCGGGGACGTCTTCCAGATTGCGCCTGGGCACGACAGCTGGGTCCTGGGCGACCGCCCTTACGTATCGATTCATCTGACGGGCGCGGACCAGTACGCGACCTGACATCGGGGCCCCGAGCGACCTCTACGGGAGAAACGATCATGCCAGCCGGGTCGCCGTCTGACTCGCCACCCCCCCTGTATCAGTGGGCGGGCGGGCTGTCGGCCATCGAGCGGTTGATGGACGTGTTCTATCGGAAGGTGCGCGCCGACGGCACGCTCGCGCCGCTCTTCGCGCAGATGAGTGACGAGCATCCGCGCCACGTGGCCCACTTCGTCGCCGAAGTCCTCGGCGGGCCGCCGCTCTACAGCCAGCAGCAGGGCGGACATCCGCACATGATCGCCCGCCACTTGGATCGGCACCTCACGCAGCCGCAGCGGGCGCAATGGGTGCGCCTCTTGCTCGACGCCGCCGACGAGGTGGGACTCCCCGACGACCCGGAGTTCCGCTCGGCGCTGGTCGCCTATCTCGA
Organism: Gemmatimonadales bacterium; assembly: GCA_036270315.1. GTDB lineage: Bacteria > Gemmatimonadota > Gemmatimonadetes > Gemmatimonadales > GWC2-71-9 > AG41. The sequence goes on along the minus strand of DATBCS010000133.1, from coordinate 12,458 downwards.
GTGGGGCTCCCGCCTTGCGGTCATCAACTCCCAGGCAGGCGCGACGGTGGATCGCCACGCGCCGATGCCCCAGTGGGGTTGGGGCGTGCCGGGCGGACCCTACCGCGGCTGACCACCTGGGGCCGCCGCGGCACCCACCTACGAACATCACGAGCGAGCGGGTTCGACCCGGACCGAGAGTGTTGCGCAGCCGCGTGTACCAACTATCCTTCAACTACCGATGCCCGCGCGGACGAGCGGTCCGTGCCGTCATGCCGCCCGCGGGGCAACTCCGATCGATCTATGCGCGGACTCAGCGTCGTCGCGATCGCTGGTTTGGTGGTTGGCTGCCAACGCCCGGTTGAGGTGCGCGGACTCTACGTCACCGATCACCAGGGCACGTTCCTCGCCTGCGATCACCCCAAGACCGTCCGTAAGAACATTGTAGTGGTGAACGACTCGGCCTTAGCCGCGCGCTACCGGCGCACGGTGACCAGGCCTCAGCAATGGCTCTTCGTCCGCCTGCGCGGATTCGTCGCAGATTCGGGCAGCATCTACGACAGCCAACGCTACTTCCTGGTCCAGCAGATTCTCGAGATCCGGGCACCGCGGGAGGGCGAATGCCCAAGCAACGCCGTGGCGGTCCCTTCCTTGCTGCTCCTCTCGCCACTGGAGCGCCCACGCGGGCCATCGCTTACGGACAGGCGTGTCAGCTAACGTCGTCCTCGGAGTGGTATGATTACCGACGCGCATTTCCTGCTCTACGGCACCGATGCCGACGCCGATCGCCGCACGCAACGCTCGAGCAGCGGATCGCGTGGCACCTGGCCCATGCGCGTCACTGCGCCTGTCGTTCGATTCCCCGAAGCTTGAAGCACAGATTGGTGCGCGGCGACGGGCGATGAACCAACGACGATACGAACCTCGGCGACCCCCGCACCCGGAGCTCGGGTGAAACGACGAGCGCGTATGAGGGCGACGGCCACCGCGATCTCGATGGTCCTGGGACTCACCGCTTCGGCGGAGGCTCAGACCGAGGCACCAGCCCCGCCGCGAGTCGAGAAAGGGTCAGCCGTGACAACGCACGCGACCGGAACGTTTGACGTCACCTTGACGCCCCAGGGACCGCCGGAGCAATCCGAGGGCATCGCCGTCGGTCGTATGACGGTCGACAAGCAGTTCCACGGCGACCTCGAGGGAACGAGCAAGGTCCAGATGCTCACCGCCGCCGCGGACAGCACCGGCGCGGGGGCGTATGTGGCGATCGAGCGGGTGACCGGGACGTTGCACGGTCGGCGCGGCAGCTTCGTCCTGATGCACAGCGGGACCCGCACGCCCGACGGCCAGCACCTGACGGTAACGGTCGCGCCGGGCCTGGGGACCGGGCAGCTGGCGGGGCTCGCCGGCACGATGACGATCTCGGTCGTCGACAAGCAACATCGCTACGCGTTAGACTATACGCTTCCTCCCGCACGGTGAACCTGAAAGGCGAGCCTTCCCATGTGCCGGAACATCAAGCGCCTGCGCCACCCGGACCACCCGCCCTCGGATGCCGAGCTCCACGACGCCGCCCTGCAGTTCGTGCGCAAGATCAGCGGTTTTCATGCTCCGTCGAAGGCCAATCAGGCCGCGTTCGACACCGCGATCCACGACGTGAGCGCCGCCGCCCGGGTCCTCTTCCGGTCGCTGCACGTGCGCGGACAGGAGCAGGCGGCCGTCTGACCGACGCTGACGCGCGATTCGGTAGGGGCCATCCTCACCGGGAGCCGCATGGATTACGTGCTGGAACAAACGGTCCGCTCCCAGCTCAGCTCCAACGAGAAGCTGTTGTGGTCCGGACAGCCCCGCGGGGGCCTGAGGCTGCGCCCGGCGGACGCGTTCCTCATTCCCTTCAGCCTGTTGTGGTGCGGTTTCGCGATCTTCTGGGAGTTGGGCGTACTCCAGCAACCGGACGCTCCCGTGTTCTTTAGGCTGTGGGGCATACCATTCGTTGCCATAGGTCTCTACATGGTGATTGATCGCTTCTTCGGTGACGCGCTGTCGCGCTCGCGGACTTACTACGGGTTGACCGATCAGCGCGCGATCATCGTGTTCGGAGTTCTCAACCGCCAGACGAGGAGTCTGCCCCTCCGGACGATGAGCGACATCACGGTGACGGAGCGCGGGGACGGGAGCGGTACCATCACGCTCGGGCCGTCGACGGCGATGTACGGTTGGTTCGGAGGTTCCGCCTGGCCTCGAGGAGGCCGTTATCAACCGCCAGCCTTCGAGATGATCGAAGACGTCCGACGCGTCGCCAACCTGTTGCGTGACGCCCAAACGCGTCCGAGCTCGGGTGGGGCCTGAGCCATGCGGGACGCTGGGCACCCGTAGGTGCATCCGGCGCAGCCAGGGTAGCGACGATGCCGCTGTCGCCCATCGTGGAAGCTGAGATTCGGGATCGCTTCGCACCTGGCGACATGCGCGAAGTGATGGAGCGGCTCGACGCAGCGGCTATCCCTTTGGGATCGAGAGCGGCGCCGTCCGAACGTCCGCGCATTCATCTCGCCATCATCAAGCTTGCGGGCGGCAATATGACCACGTTCCGTGAAGCCGTGGCGGTGGCGGAGCGTGACTGGCGCGACGTCCTGGTCGCGGCGGGCGTCGGGAATGCGGATTGGCGCGAGCAGCTGGCACGCGCCGGGATGCGGGTGCCGTGACGGCGCGGCCATCCACCGCGAGCCGGGCCGTGGCCGGAGGGCAGGGATGCCTCGACGCACGGCGGTGACGTTTACGACGGTGCGGCGACTCGCCCTCGCCCTGCCGGGGGTGGAGGAAGGATCGTGTTACGGGACTCCGGGCTTTCGGGTGCGCGGCAGGTTCCTCGCCCGCCTGTGGGAGGATGGTGAGACGCTCGTGGTCAAGTGCGGTGACGACGAGCGCGACTTCCGCATGCAGGCCGATCCCCAGACGTTCTTCATCACCGATCACTACCGCGGGTATCCCACCGTGCTGATTCGATTGCCGCGCGTACGCCTCGCCGACTTGCGGGACATCCTCGAGCACGCCTGGCGGCGGCAAGCGCCCCGAGGCCTGCGGGCCGCATACGAGAAGCGGAAGGATCCCGCCACGACCGCCGCCCCGCGCCGAACGCGGCGCCGCCGAACCAGCGGCTAACCGGCGCCCTCCCGAGACGGCCGCTGCCCGCGAACGCCGTGCGGTGCTTGCTGGCGACCACCGCGATCCCGTCCGGCTTGGCGTCCCTTGCCCCCCGGAGTAGCTTCTCTCCCGCATGTCACCCTCCGTCACCCTCGACGGCCATTCCCTCTCGATCGCGGACGTCGTCGCGGTCGCCCGCCACGCCGCGCCCGTCGCCATCGCCCGGCACGCCCTCGCGCCGGTGATCGCGTCGCGCCGCACGATCGAGGCCGCGATCGCCCGGGGAGACACGGTGTACGGCGTCACGACGGGCTTTGGCAAGCTCGCCCACGTGCGCATCAAGCCCGAGCAGGCCCGCGAGCTGCAGCTCAATCTCATCCGCAGTCACGCCTCGGGCGTCGGCGAGCCGCTGAGCGTCGAGGCCGTGCGCGCCATGATGGTGTTGCGCGCCAATGTATTGCTCCGCGGCACGAGCGGCGTGCGCCCCGCGGTGCCCGAGTTGATCGTCGGGATGCTGAACAGTCACGTGCATCCGCGCGTGCCGTCGCAGGGCAGCGTGGGCGCCTCGGGGGACCTGGCACCACTCGCCCACCTGGCCTTGGCGCTGATCGGGGAAGGGGAGGACGGGGCGGCGCTCGCGACGCACGGCCTCTTGCCGATCACGCTCGAGGCCAAAGAGGGCATCGCCTTCGTGAACGGCACCCAGGCGCAGACGGGCCTCGCGGCGCTGCTGGTGCATGACGCCTGGGTGCTGTGGCGCACGGCGCACGCCGCCGCCGCGATGAGCCTCGAGGCGGTGCGCGGCACGCCGGCCCCATTCGACGCGCGCATCCACGACGCGCGACCCCACCCGTTCCAGCAGCGCTCCGCCGCGCTGTTGCGCGAGCTGCTCGCCGACTCGGAGATCCGCGAATCGCACCGCGACAACGACCCGCGCGTGCAGGACGCCTACTCGCTGCGCTGCACCCCCCAGGTGCTGGGCGCGGTCGGCGAGGCGCTGGCCTTCGCCGAGCGGCTGATCGCGACCGAGCTCAATGCCGCGACCGACAATCCCCTCGTGTTCGACGACGACGTGCTCTCGGGCGGCAACTTCCACGGCCAGCCCATCGCGCTGGTCCTCGATGTCGTCGGGATCGCGCTCGCGACGCTCGCGGGGCTCGCCGAGCGGCGCATCGAGCGCATCGTCAATCCCGATCTCTCCTCCGGCCTGCCGGCCTTCCTCGCCCGCGATCCCGGTCTCGAGTCGGGGTTCATGACGCCCCAGATCGTGGCAGCAGCGCTCGTCGCCGACGCCCGCGTGCTGGCCACTCCCGCGAGCGTGCAGTCCGTGCCCACCGAAGGGAACCAGGAAGACGTGGTCCCGATGGGCATGAGCGCCGCCTGGAAGGCGGAGCGGATCTTGGCCGACGCGCTGCGCATCGTGGCGATCGAGCTCATGGCCGGGGCGCAGGGCCTCGAGTTCCTGAAGCCGCTCAAGCCGGGCCGGGGCGTGGCGCGCACCTACGCCCGCGTGCGGAGCGTCGTGGCGCCGCTCGAGCGCGACCGGCCGCTCACGGCCGACATCGAACGGGTCGCGGCAGGCATCCGCGCCGGCAGCTACGACCCGGAGCGCGGGTGAGCGCGCCGCGCGTGATCCGCGCGCCCCGCGGGCCCACCAAAACGTGCCGGGGCTGGATCCAGGAAGCGGCGCTCCGGATGCTGATGAACAATCTCGACCCGGAGGTCGCGGAGCGGCCGGCCGATCTCGTGGTGTACGGCGGCACGGGCAAGGCGGCCCGCGATTGGGCGTCGTTCGACGCCATCTGCCGCACCCTCGTCACCCTCGAGGACGACGAGACGCTGCTGGTCCAGTCGGGCAAGCCGGTCGCGGTGTTCACGACGCACCCCGAGGCACCGCGCGTGTTGATCGCCAACGCCAACCTGGTGGGCCGCTGGGCCACCTGGGAGGTGTTCCGCGAGCTCGAGCGCGCCGGGCTGATCATGTACGGCCAGATGACCGCCGGGTCCTGGATCTACATCGGGACCCAAGGGATCCTCCAGGGGACCTACGAGACGTTCGGCGCCGTGGCCCGCCGCCACTTCGGCGGCACGCTCAAAGGCCGGCTGCTCCTCACCGCCGGGCTCGGCGGGATGGGCGGCGCCCAGCCGCTCGCCGCGACGCTGCAGGAGGGCGTGTGCCTCGCGGTGGAGGTCGACCCGGCGCGCGTGGCGCGGCGCATCGCGACGCGCTATCTCGATCGCTCGACGACCTCACTCGATGAGGCGCTCACCTGGTGCCACGCGGCACAGGCGGTGGGACAACCCCTCTCGGTCGGGCTCGTCGGCAACGCCGCCACGGTGCTCCCCGAGCTGGTGCGCCGCGGCGTCGTGCCCGACGCGCTCACCGATCAGACGTCGGCCCACGACCCGCTCAACGGCTACATCCCCGTCGGCCTGTCGGTGGACGAGGCGGCGGCGCTGCGGGCGCGCGACCCGGGGGAGTGCTTGCGGCGCGCGGTGGCGAGCATCGTGACCCACGTGGAGGCGATGCTCGCACTGGCGCGCCAGGGCGCCGTCGCGTTCGACTACGGCAACAACCTCCGCACCCAGGCGCGCGACGCCGGGGTCGCCGACGCGTTCACGATCCCGGGCTTCGTGCCCGAGTACATCCGGCCGTTGTTCTGCGCGGGGAAGGGGCCGTTCCGCTGGGTGGCGCTGTCGGGCGACCCCAAGGACCTGGCGCGCACCGACCGCCTCGTGCTCGAGCTGTTCCCCGACGACGCGCACTTGGCACGGTGGATTCGCCTGGCCCAGGAGCGCGTGGCGTTCCAGGGCCTGCCCGCGCGCATCTGCTGGCTGGGGCAGGGCGAGCGTGCGCGGTTCGGCATCGCCCTGAACGACCTGGTGCGCCGCGGCGAGCTCAGCGCGCCCGTCGTCATTGGCCGCGACCACCTGGACACGGGCTCCGTGGCATCGCCGTTCCGGGAAACCGAAGCGATGCGCGACGGGTCGGATGCGATCGCCGACTGGCCGATCCTGAACGCACTCCTCGCCACGGCGTCCGGGGCGGGGTGGGTGGCGTTCCACCACGGCGGCGGGGTGGGGATCGGGAACTCGCTGCACGCGGGGCAAGTGAGCGTGGCGGACGGAACAGCCGCGGCGGGCCGGCGGCTCGAGCGCGTGCTCACGAACGATCCGGGGATCGGCGTGGCCCGCCACGCCGACGCCGGCTATCCCGAGGCGCTCGAGACGGCGCGGCGCCACGCCATCCGGCTGCCGATGCGCGAGGCGAGCGACTGAGCACGCTCCTCGTAGGCGCGCGCCACGTCGTCACCTGCCGTGGCCCCGCACGCGCGCGCCGCGGCCGCGAGCTGGACGACGTCGCCGTGCTCGAGAACGCCGCCGTGCTGATCGACGGCGGCCGCATCGCCGCCGTCGGCCCCTATCGCGAGCTGCGCAGCACCCATGCCGGGGCGGTGACGGAAGAAGTCCGGGGCGTCTTGTTCCCCGGCTTCGTCGATTGCCACACCCACGCGGTGTTCGGCCAGCCCCGGCTCGACGATCACGCGCGGCGCGCTCGGGGCGAGAGCTACAAGACCATCGCGGCGCTCGGCGGCGGCATCCTCGAGTCGGTGCGCGACGTGCGGGCACGCCGGGAAGCGGACCTCGTGGACGTGACGCGCGCGCGGATTCAAGCACTCCAGGCGCACGGCACCACCACGATCGAAGTGAAGTCGGGCTACGGCCTCGACCCGGCGACCGAACTGAAGCAGCTGCAGGTGGTCCGCGCGCTCCAGGCGACCGAGCGGGCGACGCTCGTGCCCACGTTCCTCGGGGCCCACGCCCTGGCGCCCGAGTTCCAGGACCGCCGGGCCGAGTACGTGCGCCTCGTATGCGACGAGATGATTCCCGCGGTGGCGCGCCAGCGGCTCGCCGTGGCCTGCGACGTGTTCTGCGAGCCCGGCGTGTTCGACGTGGCCGAGGCGCGAACCATCCTCGAGGCCGCCCGCCGCGCGGGCCTCGGGCTGAAACTCCACGCGGACGAACTGGACGGCTCAGGCGGCGCGGAGCTGGCCGCCGCCCTGGGGGCGTTGTCGGCGGATCACCTGGCGGGGATCTCGGACGCCGGCGTGCGGGCCCTGGCCGCGAGCGACACCGTGGCGGTCCTGCTCCCCGGCACCATGGTGTTCCTGGGGATCGGGCGGCAGGCACCCGCCCGGCGACTGGTCACGGCGGGTGCGGCGGTGGCGCTGGCCACCGATTTCAACCCCGGCTCCTCGCCCACCGTGAGCCTGCCGCTCGTCATGGCCCTGGGCGTCTCGCAGCTGGGGTTGAGCCATGCCGCGGCGCTCCTGGGCGTGACCGTGAACGCTGCGGCGGCGCTGGGGCTGGCGGGCGATCGTGGCCAGATCGCACCGGGGATGCGCGCCGATCTCGCGTCGTGCGCCGTGGCCGACTGGCGCGAAGTGGCGTACTGGATGGGCGCGAATCTCGTAACCGCCGTCTGGACAGGAGGTTCCGCTTGTCCCCCTTCGCCGGGCTCCGTATCTTTAGGGTTCCATGTCAAAGCTTGAGCAGAGAAAAGAAAAGGCTCGGAGCCTCGAGGCCCGGGACCCCCGGGGGGCGATCGAGCAGTGGCTCGGCGTCCTCAAGGGCCAGGAAGAAGAGGAGCAGCCCAACCCCGACCTCTCGATTTTCAACCGCATCGGAGACCTGTACCTCAAGATCAAGGATCCCGGCCTCGCGGCCGACTACTACGACCAGGCCGTCGACAAGTACGCCGAACTCGGCTTCCACAACAACGCGATCGCGATGTGCAACAAGGTGCTGCGCAACGCGCCGGGGCGGCAGACGACCTACCTGAAACTCGCCAAGCTGTACGCCGCGAAGGGCTTCATGGCCGAGGCGAAGCAGCACTTCGTGGAATACGCCGAGCGGATGCAAAAGGTCGGCAAGATCCAGCAGGCGTTCGCGGCGCTCAAGGAATTCGCCGACATCTCCCCCGAGAGCGCGGACCTGCGGCGCATTTTGGAAGAGCATCTCCGCATGTACGGCGGCGAGGAGGAGCACCGCGCCAGCGGGACGAGCGCGCCAGCCAAGGCGGAGCCCGAGGCGGACGTCACGAAGTCGGGACGGCACAAGACCTCGAGCCTCGTGTTCCTCGACGTGGACATGCCCTCACGGCCCAAGGGGGCGACGCCGGTCGCGCGCCCCAGTCCTGCGCCGCCCCCGGTCGCCCGGCCGCCGGTGCCCGCGCCGCGCCCGGAGCCCGTGGTGGAGGGGCTGATCGAGCCCCCGACGGCCGACCCGGATACCTCGCTCGAGATCGAGTCGACGAGCCTGGTGGAGAATCTCGAGGCGCCGGGGTCGGCGGGGCTCCTGGACGGCTTCGAGACGACCACCCAGTTCGGCGACGTGCGGCTCGACCCGGGCGAGGTGCAATCGCTGCGCGAGGAGGTGACGGCGGAGGAGATCCCGCCGCTCGCCGAGTTCGAGCCGACCGTGCCCACCGACGCCGCGGCGGCCGCGCCCGAATCCGAGCTGAAGCCGCTGCGCGACAGCGAAATCGAGATTGAGCCGCCGGGGCGCCGCGGCGCGAGCGAGCCCGCGCCGCCGCGGGGGAGCGCTCCGCCGGGCGCGTTCCCCAAGACGTCGGCGCCGCCCCGTGGCGCGCCGTTCGCGGCGAAACGGCCGGGCGCGGCCGCACCCGCGGGACCCGCAGAGCCGCGCGCGACCGGCCCGCGCATGCCCAAGCTCACGCCGCCCAGCGCGACGCCACCCCCGGTCAAGCCCGTGGTGCCGCGGAAGCCCGAGCCGCCCAAGCGCAAGACCGTGGTCGAGGTGCCGCCGCTCGAGCTCGAGCCCGACTTCGAGACCGGCGAAGCCGACGCCGGCCTCGAACCGGACGCCGAGCCACTGGCGTCCGACGCGCTTGAGACGACGCAGCCGCCGAAGGGCCGCCGCTCCGGGGGCTTCATCGACCTGGGGTTGGACGACGCGGGACATCGCGGGGGCGACCAGCGGGGCTCGCTCGTCTTCGCCAACCTCGAGGCCACGCCGGTCAAGCCTTCGATCGAGCAGCTCGAAGCCCTGGTGGCCGACGATCCGGACGATCCCGAGGCCCACCAGGCCTTGGGGGAGGCCCTCATCGAGGAGGGCGATCGGGAGCGCGGGCTCGAGGAGCTGGACCACGCGACGACCGGATTCGAGAACCGCGGGAACCTGCAGCACGCGCGCGACCTGGTGGACGAGATCCTGCGGGTCGACCCCAACAGCGTGCGCCACCGGCAGAAGCAGGTCGAGTTCGCGTTTAAGGCGGGCGACAAGGAACGACTCATCGACGCCTACGTCGAGCTCGCGGACGCGCTGTTGCGGAGCGATCTGCCCGAGAAGGCGCGGGCCGTCTATCAGCGCGTTGCCGAGCACGATCCCGGCAACGCGCGCGCGAAGGCCGCGCTCGGGATGCTCGCGCCGGTGGGGTCGGGGTCGCCTCCGCCGGACGCGAAGCCGAAGCCGAAACACAAAGGCGAGGCCGAAGGCAAGACGAAAGCCAAGGACGCGAAGCTCACCGTGCGCGACCACGCCGCCGACGTGGACGGCGACTTCGTCGACCTGGGCGCGATGATGCTCGAAGAGGCGCCCGCCGAGCGCGACACCCGCATGAAGGTGGCGGACGAGGAGCCCACGGGCGACGAGGAACGCGACTTCCAGGACATGCTCACGCGCTTCAAGCAGGGGATCGACGAGAACATCGATGAGGGCGATTTCCAGTCCCACTACGACCTCGGGATCGCGTTCAAGGAAATGGGCCTGTTGGACGAGGCCATCTCCGAGCTCCAGAAGGCGCTGCGGGCGCCCGACGGCAAGCTGCGGAGCTCCGAGGCGCTGGGCCTATGCTTCATCGAGAAGGAGGCGTTCGTCGTGGCGGAGTCGATCCTGCGCCGCGCCCTCGACCTGCCCGCATCGGGCGACCAGGAGCGGCTAGGGCTGCTCTACTGGCTGGGCCGGGCGCTCGAGGCGCAGGGCAAGAAGCCCGAGGCGCGCGAGCTGTACGGGCGCGTGTTCGCCGTGGATATCCGCTTCCTGGACGTGGGCGAACGCGCCAAGGCGTTGGCGCGCGCCAAGTGACGTGAGCCAGCAGGTCGCGCCCGTCACCCTACGCGACATCCAGCGCCCCGTCGCGCGGGAGCTGGAGCGCGTGGCGGGGGAGCTGCGGCGCATCGTCGCCGCGGACTTCCCGATCATCGCCCAGGCCAACGAACACCTGCTGGGGATGAAAGGCAAGCTGTTCCGCCCCACGCTGCTGCTCTTGAGCCACCAGGCGGCGGGCGCCGAGGACCCCCGCGCCGTGACGCTCGCGGCGGTGGTGGAGTTGATCCATCTCGCGACCCTGGTGCATGACGACTCCGTCGATCACTCCGTGCTGCGCCGCGGCATGCCGACAATCAATGCGCTGTTCTCCCACCAGGTCGCCGTGATCATGGGCGACTACCTCTACTCCCGGGCCATCATCGAGTTGGTGCGGCTGAACGATCTCGCCCCGCTCGATGTGTTCGCGCGCGTCACGAACGAAATGACCGTCGGCGAGATGCGCCAGCTCGAGGCGCACGACAAGCTGGCGTACGGGGAGGAAGCGTACGATCAGCTGATCCGCGCCAAGACGGCGTCGCTCCTGTCGGGCGCGTGTGAAGTGGGGGCGCTGCGGGCCCCGCCGGCGTACCGCGAGGCGTTGGCCCGGTTCGGGCTGCGGCTCGGCATGGCGTTTCAGATCGCTGACGACCTACTCGACTACACGGCGCCGGAGACGGTCACCGGCAAGCCGGCGGCGCTCGACTTGCGGGAGCACAAGATGACGCTGCCCCTGATCGCGGCGTTCGGCACGATGGGGCCCGACGACCGCCGCCTGGTCAGCGAGCTGTTGGCGACCCCCGAGCCGGACGCCGCGCTCGTCACCACGGTGATCGCCCGCGTGACGGCCGCCGGCGGGCTCGACTACGCGCGCCGCCGCGCCCTCGAGTTGGCGCAGCAGGCCGAGGCGGAGCTCGAGCGGCTGCCGCCGTCGCGCGCGCGCGACGCGCTGCGCGACAGCATCGGGTACGCCGTGGAGCGGCGCAACTAGCCGTGGCGCAAGGTCCACGCAGGCCGCTATTTTACTTCGGGGTGCTCGCCGCCGGCTTCGTGCTGGGTGGGTTCACGCACTCGCTGTTACGGCGCTTCCTGCCGCAGGGGCCGGCGAAAGAGATCTTCACCTGGGCGGTGACGCCCACGCTCGGGCCGGTGCATCTCGACCTGTTGGTGGTCTCCATCACGCTCGGGCCGATCGGGCTCGACGTGTCGCTCTTGGCGCTGGTGGGCGTCGCCATCGCGTACTACTTCGCCCGATCGATCTTCTGAAGCGAGGCGCATATGTTCGGGGATCTGTCGTTCAGCCACATCCTGATCCTGCTGCTCGTGCTGGTGCTGGTGTTCGGTGCGAAGCGGATCCCGGAGATCGGCTCGTCGTTGGGCCAGGGGATCAAAGAGTTCAAGCGCAGCTTGAAGGACGCCACGAGCGACGACCTGCCGTCGGTGCCGCCCCGCAGCGCGCCGCCCCCCACCTCGTCCTCCGTCGCCGCGGGCGGGGACCCGAAACGCCTGAGCGATTAGCCTAGCTGCTGCTCGCCGCCGTGGGGTGGAACACCTCTTTGCGGCGATCCACGATCTTCGCCTGGGCCCGCAGCGCCGCCATGAACTGCTGCATCCGCGCCCGGGCGATCGGCTGCAACAGCGCGGCGCGCTGCTGGTCGCGCTGCTTGAGCCAGGCGGCGGAGTCGGCGGGCGCGTGCGCGATGCCCTGCAGCAGGTAGTAGCCCGCTTCCCCTGCCAAGAGACCCGTTTTCTCCCCGGGGCGGAGCCCGAACGCCGCGCCGAGCACGAACGGCTCGCGGGCCAACAGGGGCGGGGGGGCAACGCGCGTGAATGGTCCCACCTGCTCCACCGGGAACCCCTTCGCCCGGCCCGCCGCGAGGATATCGGTCGCGGCGGCGAGCGCCTGGGCCATCGCGGCGGCCCGCTCCCGCGCCACGGCCTTCTTGCGCTCGGCGCGCGCGGCGGCCAGCACGCGACCGCGGACCTGCGCGACCGGCGGCACCCCGGCCGCGTCGAGCGAGTCCAGTCGGAACACGTAGCTCGCCCGCTCACCCTCGATCACCGGGCTCGTCTCGCCCGGCCGCGCCTCGAAGGCCCACACGCTCACATCCGGGATGACGTACTTGCCGAGCGCCAAGCGCTGACCCTGCAACACCGCCGTGGGCGGGCGCGCCAGCGGCAGCTGGAGCACGCGCGCCGCGCTGTCCAGCCGGCTCGGATCCGTCTGCTCGGCG
>DATBCS010000132.1:0-4495 GCA_036270315.1 Gemmatimonadales bacterium | reverse complement strand
TACCAGAGCGGTCCGATCACCGCGCCACGACGCGCGCCACCACGTCGTACATGAAGTGCACGCCGAAGGTGAGGCCGTCGAGGCTCACCCGCTCGTTGTTCCCGTGCACGCCACGCGATTCCGTCGCGTCGAGCGGAAACGGCGACACACCGTAGGCCACGATCCCGAGGCGGCGGAAGTAGTGGCTGTCGGTGAAGCCGGTGAGCGGCGGGGTCGTGACCAGCACCTTCGGATCCCGGGCCCGGGCGGCGGCCACGATCGCCCGGAACAGGTCGGTGTCGGTCGCGCTCTCCGTGGCGGGCCAATTCGGCCCTTGCGGCGTGAGCACGACCGCCGTGTCATCCACGACGCGCTCCAGCTCGGCGAGGAACGCCCGCGGATCCTGGCCGGGCAAGAGCCGCACGTCGAGCGCCGCGGTGGCGACGGGCGGGATGACGTTGGTCTTGTCGCTCCCCTTCACCCCCGTGATCGAGATCGTGTTGCGCAACAGCGCGTTGTAGGTGAGGTCGGCGGTGAGGAGGCGCCGGGCGGTCGAGTCGCGCAGCGCTGCGCGCAGATCGCCGAGCCAGCGGCGCCGCGTCGGGTCGGGCTCGAGCGTCGCGAGGTCGCCGAGGTAGCGCTCCGTCGCGGGCGTCAGCACCAGCGGCGTCGGGTACGCGGCGAGGCGGTCCAAGGCCCGCACCAGGCGGTGCACCGGGTTGTCCGGCGTGGGCCGCGAGCCGTGACCGGCGGTGCCGTGCGCCGTCGCCACCAGCCAGAACGGCGACTTCTCGGTCGTCCCGACGCCGTAGTAGTCGATCTTGCCGCTCGGATCGGCGCGGATCGTGCCGCCCTCGGTGAGCAAGAACTCGGCGTCTTGCACGAGCTCCGGGTGGTGCTCGGCGATCCACCCTGCCCCGACCCCGCCGCCCACCTCTTCGTCGGCGGTCGCCAGGAAGATGATGTCGCGCCGGAGCGGCACCCGGGCGCGCCGGAGTGTCAGCAGGGTGAGGAGCTGGGTGATCGCCTCGCCCTTCATGTCGAGCGTGCCCCGGCCCCACACGTACCCGTCCTTCACGACGCCCTGGAACGGATCGACTTTCCAGTACTCCGGGCTCGCCAACACGACGTCCATGTGGTTCAGCAGGATGAGCGGGCGCGCGCTGCCGTCGCCTTTGACCCGGGCGTAGAGATTCGCCCTCCCCGGCTCGGGCTCGAACACCTGGGCCGCGATGCCGTCGCGGGCCAGCACGGCCTTGAGCCACGTGGCGGTCTGGAGCTCGTGACCGGGGGGGTTCGTGGTGTTGATGGCGACGTACTGCGACAAGAGCGCCGCGGCCTCCCGCCCGAGCGCGCGCCACTGCTCCTCGGTCGTCGGCACGTCGGGCGCCAGCCCGCGCGGCGGAAGCGCGGTCCCTGGGGGCGACGGCACCACCGCGGCCGGCTGGGGCAGCGCGCCGGGCCGCGCCGCGCCGGGAGCCCGGGCGCACGCCGCGAGTACGAGACACGACACACCACACAGCGTGGAGCGACGCACGACGCCTCCTCGAGCGAGGGCGAGAATCGCAGAAGCTAGCGGCCGAGCCCCGACCCGGGGAGGCCCGAGACGGCCGCGCGCGCCGCGCGCGCGGCTACATGCCGGTGGGATGGTCGAGGAACGTCCAGGGCAGCCCGAATTGCGCCTCGAGGTGCGCGGCGAGCGCCTTCACGCCGAACGTCTCGGTGGCGTAGTGGCCGCCGTAGAACACGTTGAGCCGGAGCTCTTCGGCCGCGAAGAACGTGTGGTGCGCGCCCTCGCCCGTGATGTAGGTGTCGAGGCCCAGGGCGGCCGCTTGGCCGATCAGCGCGCCCGCCCCGCCCGACACGATGCCGACCCGGCGCACCCGCTCGGGCCCGAATGCCAAGAGCCGCGGCGGGGCTCCGAGCACGGCCGTGAGCTGCTGCTCGAGCGCGGCGCGCGTCACATCGCGCTCGCCCCACACGCCGATCGCCACGCCGTACTCCTCGCCAAACCCGCCGCGCGGCGTCACGCCGAGGTGGCGCGCCAGGAGGACGTTGTTCCCGACCTCGGGGTGGAGATCGAGCGGCAGGTGCGCGCTGTACAGCGCGATGTCATGGCGGATCAGACCGGCGACCCGGCGATACTGGGGTCCCGCGAGCGGCGTCACGCCGTCCCAGAACAGCCCGTGATGCACGAGCACCAGGTCGGCCCGCTCGGCCACCGCCATGGCGACCGTCGCTTCGCACAGGTCGACCGCGGCGGCCACGCGGTTGACGGTGCCCGCGTTCGCGACCTGCAGCCCGTTGCGCGCGGTGGGGGCGTCGGGGACCGCCGCGGTGCGGAGGTAGTCGTCCAGGTAGCGGACCAACTCCTCCAGATTCCGGGCCGTCACGGCATCCGACAGTATGGCGACATTATCTCACCAGACTATCGACAGTGGCACGAGATTCCCACATGCCCTATTGGCCTAACAGGTTGGCGTACAGAGATATAAACAATCCACACGCTGCAATCGCGGACGTGTGGATATCTCCAGCCGGGGTCAATAGGCGCGGTCGGCGCCCGCCTTGGCGACCGCTGGCGCGTCCAGGGCACCCTCCCCCATCCGCACCACGCCGTTGATCTCCCCGCCCTCCTGGACCAGCAGCCGCTTGGCGGCGATGTCGCCGTGCACCACGCAGGTGGACTGAATCTCGACGCGCTCGTCGGCGCGGACCGAGCCGCGCACTTCGCCGCCGATGATCGCCTCGCGGGAGATCACGTCGCCCTCGACTTCCCCGCCCTTCCCCACGAGGACCTGGCGTCCCGCCCGCACGGTCCCGACGACCGTCCCCTCGATCTTCACCACACCGTCGGCGGTGATGTCGCCGACGACCCGCATGCCGGTCCCGATGATCGAGAGACCGGCTTCGCCTTCCGGCGCGCCGTGAGCCTTCTCGGTGAAGATCGCCATATCAATTCTCCTGTTTCACGACCGTGAGGGGGTCGAGCGGTTTACCCGCGCGACGGATCTCGAAGTGAAGGTGCGGGGCCGTGGAGCGCCCCGAGCTGCCGGAGAGCGCGATCACGCGCCCCGCCTCGACCGCGTCGCCCTCGCGCACCAGCAGGCGCGACGCATGCCCATACATCGTCTCATACCCCGCACTGTGCCGCAAGAGCACGAAGAAGCCGTAGGCGGGGTCCGCGCCCGCCGTCTCCACGACGCCCGCGCCCGCCGCGCGCACCGGCGTGCCGAGCGGCACGGCGATGTCGATGCCCGGATGGGATTCGGTAGGGTCGCCCGGGCGCACTTGCCCGCGGGTGACGAAGCCCGGGACGTCGAGCGGCCAATGGGTCGGCTCGGAGGGGGTGGTGCCCGGCTCGTAGCGGGCCGGCGCGGAGGGGGGCCGGGCGTGCACGGCGGTGGCGCGCAACAGGTCACCGCTCGCGACGCGTTTCTCCGTCGGCGCTTTGAAGCCGAGCAGCTGGCGCAGCTCCTGGTAGTTCGCCTCCGCCCGGTTCAGCGCGGCGGCGAGCTGCTGCACGCGGCTGTTCTCCGCCTCGAGCCGCGTCACTTCGCGCTCGAGTCCCGGGACGCGCGCCGCGGCGCGCGCGATCGGCCCGGCGAAGGCGAAGAACAGCACGACCATGAGCCCGACCACGAGGGCGCCCCACTTCCCCACTGCGAACGCCCACACGGGCACGCGATACTGGCGGGAGGCCAGCTCGCCGTCCGTGTGGACGACGATCGTCACGTGGCGCGCCCGCGGTTTCATCCGTCGAACGGCGCGCCGAGCACCAGCTCGAGGAGCCGCGCGAGATCGTCGTTCGAATAGAAGTTGAGGTGGATCTGCCCCTTCCCTTTGGCGCGCAGGGTGACGCGCACGTCGGTGCCCAGCCGCCGCCGCAGCGCGTCCTCGATGCGCCGCACCTCCGGCGCGGGCGCCATGCCCTTCCGGAGCCGCGGCCGGCGCACCGGCGCCCGCCCGCCCCGGACCCGGTCCTCCATGTCGCGCACCGAGAGGCCGAGCTCCACCGCTTCCTTCCCGAGCGCCGTCGCCACGCGGGGATCGTCGAGCGCCAGCAGGGCGCGCGCGTGGCCCACCGACAGCCCGCCCGTGTGCAACAGCGCGAGCACCGCGGTCGGGAGCTTCAAGAGCCGGAGCGCGTTCGCGACGGTGGAGCGATCGCGCCCCACGGCGTCAGCGACGTCCTGCTGTGTGAGGCTGAACTCCGCCATGAGGCGCTCGTAGCCGCGCGCCTCGTCGACCGGCGAGAGGTCGTCGCGCTGCAGGTTCTCGACCAGCGCCAGCGTGAGCACGGTGCGGTCGTCCACCGCGCGCTCGACGGCCGGGATCTTCTCCCAGCCGAGCGCCTGGCAGGCGCGCAGCCGGCGCTCGCCGGCGATCAACTCGAAGCCGCCGGTGCCGCCGGGGGCGCGCCGCACCACGACCGGCTGCAGGAGGCCCGCCTGTTTGATCGAGGCGGTGAGCTCGTCGAGCGCCGCCCGATCGACGTCGCGGCGCGGCTGGTAGG
>DATBCS010000131.1:0-12874 GCA_036270315.1 Gemmatimonadales bacterium | reverse complement strand
CTCGCCCGGCGCCTTGCGCTCCAAGCTCTCCTCGACCGTGGCGCGCACCCGATGGAGCGCCGCCCCGTCCAACCCGAGGGACGCCGCGGCGCGCTCGACGAAATCGAGATGGCGCCGCACGTCATGGTCGAACACGGCGATGCTGCCACTCGTCATGTAGGCCACGACGAGGGCATTCTCGTTCTCCCACAGCTTGCGCAGGATCCCACCCATGGAAATCACGTCATCGTCGGGGTGCGGCGAGAACACCAGCACGCGCTGGTGCGCGGGCAGCTTGGAGCGTCCCCGGATCTTGTCCTTGAGGCGGTTGAACACCGCCCCGTTGATCGGTCCTGCGGCGCCGTGCTGGGCGAGGAGCGGGCTCAAGTGGTGCGCCGAGTAATGGCCCGCGGTGAGCTTCAAGATCGCCGTGTCGGCCTGCTCGGCAAGCCACACGACGGCGCGATCCGTGAGCGCCGGCGTCCACTCCACGTTCCCCAGCAACCACGGCGTCGCGAGCCGGGTGAGCTCGGCCGCGGCCGCGCGGTCGAGATACATGGTGGCGTCGGCGTGCTGCTGCAGGTAGGTGGCGGCCACGTCGGGCGAGACGTCGCCCTCCACGGCCCGGCGCACGATCGCCGCCTTGTGCTCGCCGGTCGCGATGAGCGCGATCTCCTTGGCTTGGAGGATCGTGGCCACGCCCATGGTGATCGCCTCGCGCGGCACGTTGTCCTCGCCGAAGAAATCACCCGCCGCATCCTTGCGCGTGATCATGTCCAGTGTGACGAGGCGGGTGCGCGAGTCGGGCGGCGATCCGGGTTCGTTGAAGCCGATGTGCCCGCTCTTCCCGATCCCGAGCAGCTGAAAGTCGATGCCGCCGGCCTCCGCGATGGCGCGCTCGTAGGCGGCGCAGTGGGCCGCGAGCCCCTCCCGCGGCACCGCGCCATCGGGGATATGGACGTGCTCGGGCCGGATGTTCACGTGGGCGAACAGGTTCTCCCACATGTAGCGCCGGTAACTCTGGGGGTTGTCCGGCGCCATCGGGTAGTACTCATCGAGGTTGAACGCCACGACGTTCGCGAAGTCGACTTCCCGAGCCTCGTACCGGCGGATCAGCTCGCGGTAGATCCCGAGCGGCGTGCTGCCGGTGGCGAGCCCGAGCACACAGCGGCCCCGCGCGGCCGTGTGGCGCGCGATCAGCTCGACGATGCGGTCGGCCAAGAGCCCCGCGAGGGCGTCGTGGTCGGACACCACGACGGTGCGGATCCGCTCACGGTCGCGCGGACCCTCGATCGGCCCCTCCGGGCCGCGCCGGCCGGGCGCGACCGGCGCAGGAGCACTCTGCACGACGGGTGCCCCTCGTGTTGCGGTACGGCGTTGCATGGGGGTTAAGGATAAGGGCCGAAGGGGTGCCAAGAAAGACGGGCGCTGGGAATCAAGCGCCCGCCGTGGCTGTTCGTGCCTCGTCCCACCGCCCCCTACTGCACGACCACCCTCCCCGTCATCGCCACCCCGTGGACACTGCAGTCGTAGTTGTACGTCCCTGGAGCGGTGAACGTAAAGGAGTACTTCATCCCGGCACCGTTCAAGACTGTGCTGCTTGTGAAGCTCGGCGGCCCTAGGGACTCGACGCTGTGGGAGTTTGTGCCGACCCAGTTCCAGGTGACCTTGCCGCCCACCGCGATCGTGTCGACGGCGGGGTTCTTGGTCATGTTGCGGCTGCTCTGGAAGAAGTTGTCACCGACGTCGACCGCCGCGGTGGTGGGCGCGGTGACCGCCGTGGCGGTGAACACGAGTGGCGAGCCCGTGAGCGTCCCTGCCTTCGCGGTGTCGGTCTGGGTCCCGACGGTTGCGCCGAGCGTGCGCGTGGTGCTCGCCACGCCGGTCGCGTCGGTCGGGCCCGACGTGGGGGCCACCGAGCCACCGCCCGTGCCCGCGACCCACGAGACCGTCACCCCGGACACGCCGTTCCCGTGGGCGTCCTTCACGATGACGCTGTGGGGCATGGCGAGCGCGCTATTGATCGTCCCGGTCTGCGCGTCGCCTGTGTTCTTCGCGACTTGGGTCGCGAGGCCCGCGTTTGCGGTCGAGGTGAAGCTCACGGGCGAGCCGACGAGACCTGCCACCGTGGCCTGCACGCTCTGAGCCCCGGCCGTGGCACCGAACGTGTGGGTGATGGTGGCGATCCCGGTCGCCGCGGTCATGCTCGACGGCGCGGACACGCCGCCGCCGCCCGCCGTGACCGTCCAGGTCACGGTCAGGCCCGCGACCGGCGCGTTGTTCTGGTCTCGGGCGATGACCCGATAGGGATTCGCCAGGGTCGCGAGCACCGTGTCGGTCTGGCCGTTGCCCGACGCCGCGGTCGTTTGGGCGAGTTGGGTCGCGCCCTGGATCTGGCCCGTGGCGCTGAACGTGACGGGCGAGCCGGTGAGGCCGGACTTGGATGCCGTCGCGGTCAACGGCCCCGCATTTGCCCCCAAGGTCCACGTGGCCGTGGCCACGCCGTTCGCATCGGTATTGCTCTGCGGCGTGACCGAGCCGCTCCCGGCCGCCGCGGCCCAGCTGACCGTCACCCCCGTCACTGAAGCGTTGCTCGCATCGCGTACGACGACCGCCAGGGGCGTGGGCAGCGCTTGGCCGGTCGGTCCGACCTGACTGTCCCCGTTATTCGTCGCGGTCTTGGCGATCTGGGTCGGCGTCGGGCCGGGCGGCGTACCGCCCCCGCCGCCCCCGCAGGCCAGCGTGATGAGCGTCACACCGATCAGCGACCTGTGGGACGGGAGCAACAGGGCCATGCGGCACCTCCGGCTGTGGCTGAGAGCGACGGCGGATCAACGAGATACCCCGTTCGGACCGTCGCGTTGCTTGACGGCGCGAGGGGGACATCGCATATGTAATACGCGCCCCCACTTTGATCGGATGTCACCGTCGGGACCGGCGGCCGCCTCGGGCGGGCTCGCCGCGCCGGATCGGTGTGTCCCCAGGAGCGCCTGGTGAGCCGACTGGAGACGTTCCTCGAGGGCAGGCAGGAGATCCTGCGACAGGCCAGCATGGCCCTCGGAGGTCGTCCTGTCACGGTCTGGGAGGTCTCGACCCGTGCCGAGCCCGAGCCCCAGGCCTCGAGCCACGCCGTCCCCGCCCACCATACCACCAGTCTCGACGTTGACGCCACCCTGCGACGGTGGGGCATCCCCATCGTGCAGGGCAGCCGCTGGGTGGGGTGCCGCACGGCGGCCGAGGGGCCCTGGGTGATCGCGCCCGTTCGGCTGCGACCCCCGGCGCCACCCCCGAACGGGCAGGAGCGCCGCAGCCCGGCGCGGCTCACGCTCGAACTCGCCGGGCTGTGCCTCGGGCTGCTCGACCGGCGCGACGTGGTGCCCGGGTCGCCGGCGCCCGCGCGGCGCACCGATCCGCTGCAGGACATCACCACGTTACCCGGCATCATCGCGCACGAGCTCGCCAACCCGCTCACCGCCGCCCGCGCGGGGCTGCAACTCGCCATGGAAGCGGTGGGGCAATGGACTGAGGTGGCGGCGGGCCGCCGCCTCGAGTTGCTGGACGAGCTCGGCCAAGTGATCGACGACATCGACCGGTCGGTGACCTTCCTGCGGGCCGTCAAGGATCGGGCCCGCGGTGCCCTAGCGCGCTCCGAGCGGTTTGACGCCGTGCGCGTCGTCCGCTCCTGCTGTACGCTCGAGAGCCGCGTCCTCAAGGAGAAGCGCATCCCACTCGAGTTCGACTCCACGCTCGAGAACGTGTATCTCAAGGGCGACCCCAACGCGCTGTACGAACTGCTCGTGAACTTGATCCGCAACGCGGCCGACGCCAGTGCCGCCCGCCCCGCGCCGATCCGGGTGACCCTCGCGCAGGACGCTAACACCCTCCAGCTCACCGTGCGCGACGAAGGGGCGGGGATCCGCACGCAGGATCTCGAGCGGATCTTCGAAGCGGGCTTCACGACCAAGGAGTTCGGGGAGGGCAGCGGCATGTGGCTCGTGGTGGTGCAGAGTGTGGTCCGCAATATGTTCGCCGGCAGCATCGCCGTCGACTCCAAGGCCGGCGCCGGCACGACGATGACGCTCCGGTTCCCGATCCCGCCCCAGCGCTCCGTCGACCAGCGCTCCGAGGCCGAAGCCACGTCTTAAACGCGGGCCGGGGCTCGCGCGTAGCTCGGGAACACGCTTCCTGAGCCTCACCCTCAGTCCAGGAGTCCCAGGTGAATCGGATCCCTCCGCTCGCGGGCGCCGCGCTCGCGGCCGCGCTCCTTACCCGTGCGGCCGGCGCCCAAGATCTCACCGTGGATACCACGGGCGCCGGCACCCTCATCGATCAGGCACTCAACCACGCGGAGGTGATGGAGAACCTCGCGTACTTGAGCGACGTCATCGGCCCGCGACTCACCGGCTCGCCAGCCGCTCGTTTGGCGAACGACTGGACCCTGGGGCGCTTCAAGGCGTACGGCCTGGACACCCATCTCGAAGCCTGGAAGTTCGGCGGGACCTGGACCCGCGGCCCAATGTGGGCCCGGATCACCGCCCCCCGGGCCCATACCGTCACCGCCGCGAGCTGGGCGTGGGCGCCGGGCACCGGCGGCCGGACGGTCCCTGGCCCGGTCGTGCGCATCGCCGCGACCACCCCGGACAGCTTCCTCCTGTACCGCGCCAAGGTCCGCGGCGCCTGGGTGATGCTGCGGCCGCCCGGCGCTGTGTGGAACAACGACGGCCCCCCGATGACCGCCGCCGATTCGGAACGCCAGCGCGAGTTCATGCGCAACCAGTTCGCGCCGTTCCGGGACGCCGACTCCACCACGCGCGCCCAGATGCAGCAGTTCGGCAACGACTTGCCCTACCTGCTGCGGCGCGCGGGCGCGCGGGGCATCGTGCTCGACGCGGGCAAGGAACACACCCTGCTCAACATGAGCGGCTCGCCCAACCGCATCCTGCCGCTCCCCCAGATCGTGGTGGCCCACGAGGACTACGCCCTGCTCGACCGGCTGCTGCAACGCGGCATCACCCCGCACCTTGCGGTGAACGTCCAGAACGCGATGACCACCGACTCGGTGCTGCAGTGGAACACGGTCGCCGAGATCCGCGGCACCGAGCACCCGGGCCAAGTGGTGATCGTGGGCGGGCACCTCGACTCCTGGGACCTGGGCACCGGCACGACGGACAACGGGACCGGCGCGATGTGCACGCTCGAAGCAGCTCGCGTGATCGCGCAGTCGGGCCTCAAGCCCAAGCGGACCATCCGGTTCATCCTGTTCACGGGGGAAGAGCAGGGACTGATCGGCTCACACAAGTACGCGGAGGCGCACGCCGCGGAAGCCGATTCGCTGCAGGCGGTGCTCGTGCTGGACAACGGGACGGGCGCCGTGACGGGGCAGGCGCTGCAGGGCCGCGCGGAGCTCGAAGCCCTGTGGCGGGCCGTGCTCGCGCCGGTGGCGCGCCTCGGCGCCGACTCGGTCGTGAACCGCACCAAGGGCGGCACCGACCACCTCTCGTTCCTGCCGTACGGCGTGCCCGGCTTCAACTTCAATCAACTGCAGCGGGGCTACAACCACACGCACCACTCGCAGGCGGACACCTACGAGATGGCGCTCGGCCCGGACCTGATGCAGGCCGCCGCCGTCATGGCCGTGTCGGCCTACGAGCTCGCCAATCTCCCCGGGATGATTCCGCGCGGCGCGACCGAACGGCCGCGGCCGGTCGAGGCGGCGAAGATCTCGGACAGTCTGCTGGTCCAGACCAGGCGCTGATTGCGGGGCCTCACTCCGGTTCGGTGAGGAGCTGCGGCAGATTGAGCGGCCGCGTGTGCATGACGATGGTCCCGTCCGGCGCGCGCGGCCACTCGCGTTCCGGACGGTCGCAGTACAGCTCGAGGCCGTTGCCGTCCGGGTCGCGCAGGTACAGCGCCTCGCTCACGCCGTGGTCCGAGGCGCCCTCCAGCGCCACGCCCGCGTTGAGCACCCGGCGCAGCGCTGTCGCCAGCGCGCGGCGGTCGGGATAGAGGATCGCGGCGTGGTACAACCCCGTCGTCCCGGGCGCCGGCGGCGGCGCGCCCTCCCCCGCCCAGGTGTTCAGCCCGATGTGATGGTGGTAGCCGCCCGCTGAGAGGAACACGGCGTCGCGGCCAGACGCTGCGGTCACCTCGAACCCCAAGACGTCGCGATAGAACCGGAGCGCGCGCTCCAGGTTCGCCACCGTGAGGTGGATGTGACCGATGCGGGTCCGCGGATCGAGGGCCATCCCCGTGGAAACACCGGCCTGTTCCCGGGCGCGTCAAGCGCATCCGGCGTGGCGGCCACGCGGGTGGCAACTTTAGATTTCGCGCTATGAACGCGATCCCGCGCGTCCCGCCGCCCGTGAACGAGCCGGTGCTGGGCTACACGCCCGGCGCGCCCGAGCGCGCCGCCCTCAAACAAGCGCTGCGGGACCTC
Organism: Gemmatimonadales bacterium; assembly: GCA_036270315.1. Classification (GTDB taxonomy): domain Bacteria; phylum Gemmatimonadota; class Gemmatimonadetes; order Gemmatimonadales; family GWC2-71-9; genus AG41. The sequence continues at coordinate 6,459 of DATBCS010000131.1, read as the reverse complement.
GCCGGCCGCCGGACCGAGATCCCGCTCGTCATCGGGGGCGCCTCGGTGCGCACGGGACGGACGGTGGACCTCGTGATGCCGCACTGTCACCGCCACGTGCTGGCGACGGTGCATCAGGCGGGGCCGGCGGAGGTCGCGGCGGCGATCGCCGCGGCGCGCGCGGCGTGGCGCGAGTGGTCGGCCTGGAGCTTCGAGCGGCGCGCCGCCGTGTTTCTCAAGGCGGCGGACCTCTTGGCGACCCGCTACCGGCCGCTCGTGAACGCCGCGACCATGCTGGGACAGTCGAAGACCGCGCATCAGGCCGAGATCGACGCGGCGTGCGAGTTGATCGATTTCTTCCGCTTCAACGTGCACTTCGCCGAGCGGCTCTACGCCGAGCAGCCGCTCTCGAGCCCCGGCGTCTGGAACTACATGGACTTCCGGCCGCTCGAGGGCTTCGTCTACGCCATCACCCCGTTCAACTTCACCTCGATTGGCGGCAACCTGCCCACCGCGCCGGCGATCATGGGCAACACGGTGGTGTGGAAGCCCGCCGCGACGGCGGCGCTCTCGAACTATGTCGTGCTGCAGCTCCTCATGGACGCCGGGCTCCCGCCGGGCGTCGTGAACTTCGTGCCGGGCCCGGCAGCGGAGGTGTCCGCGCGGGTCCTCGCCGATCGGGCGTTCGCCGGGATCCACTTCACCGGCTCGACCGAGGTGTTCCAGACGCTGTGGCGGCAGGTGGGCGCGAACCTCGCGCAGTACGGAGGGTACCCTCGGCTCGTCGGCGAGACGGGCGGCAAGGACTTCATCCTCGCGCATCCGAGCGCCGACCCGGACGCGCTGGCCACCGCGCTGGTGCGGGGCGCCTTCGAGTATCAGGGGCAGAAATGCAGCGCCGCCTCCCGCGCCTACGTCCCGGCGAGCCTCTGGCCCGCCGTGCGCGAGCGCGTGGTGGCGATGCTCGCCGAGGTGAAGGTGGGCGACCCGGCCGATTTCCGGAACTTCATGGGGGCCGTGATCGACCAGAAGGCATTCGCCAAGATCCGGGGCTACCTCGAGGCGGCGAAACGCGCCCCCGGTGTGAAGGTCCTCTTCGGCGGCGGGGCGAACGACGCGGACGGATACTTCGTGCAGCCCACGCTCATCGAGACGGACGATCCGACCTACCGCACCATGTGCGAGGAGATCTTCGGACCCGTCCTGTCGCTCCACGTCTACGCCGACGCGCGCTGGACCGAGACGTTGCGGCTCGTGGACGAGACGTCGCCCTACGCCCTCACCGGCGCGATCTTCGCCGCCGAGCGGGGCGCGATCGAGCAGGCGCAGGAGACGCTGCGCTACGCGGCCGGAAACTTCTACGTGAATGACAAGCCGACCGGCGCCGTCGTGGGACAGCAGCCGTTCGGGGGCGCGCGCGCCTCGGGCACCGACGACAAGGCGGGGAGCCTGCTGAACCTCGTCCGCTGGGTGAGCCCGCGGACCGTGAAGGAGACCTTCGTCCCGCCCCACGGCTTCGCCTACCCGTTTATGGCCGAGCCGTGAGCCCGGGCGGCGCCCGCCCGCCCATTCTCGTGCTCGCGATGGGTGGGGCGTTCGTGCTACTCGTCGCCGCCCTGTTGATCGGATCCTTCACCAAGCCGGAGCTGCCGCCCTACAGCCCCACCGCGCCCGAGCCCGCGCCGGTGGGGGACTCGCTCCTCGGGCCCGCGACCTACACGCTCGATGCGTCATCCACCGAGCGATGGCGCCACTTCGACTTCCGGCGCAATGCCGCGGTCGACTCGGGCCCATGGGACATCGCGTTTCGGCGGTTTCACCTCGTCACCGCGCCGGGCGGCGGGATCGCCGATCTCGGGGCTGTGCCGTTCGACTCCGTGGGCGCCCTCCCCCTCACGGGGTACCAAGCGAACACCACCGCCCCGGACACCACCAACCCCGCCGTGGGGAAGTGGTACGACTATGGCATGCTGACCCACCTGCTCACGTCCAAGCACCACGTCTACGCGATCCACACGCCGAGCGGCCGCTACGCCAAGCTCGAGCTGCTGGCCTACTACTGCCGGGACGCGGGCGCGGCGTGCCTCACCTTCCGCTACGCCTACCAGGGGAACGGCACCCCGCGCGTCGCCCGCTGACGCCGGACGCGACACGCCCCCGGTCGCGCGCGACCGGGGGCGTAGAATGTCGGGTCCCGTGATCGGCTTACTTCGGCGGCAGGATCTTGAACATCCCGGTGCCGCACACCGGGCACACGCCTTTCATGGCGGGACGGCCGTTCGCCATCTTCACCTGCTGCGGGTTGGAAATCTTGCGCTTGGCCTTGCACTTCACGCAGTAGCCTTCGTCTGCGGCCATTGGGCTCTTTCCCGCCTTCGCCATTGGGGCTCCTCCGTTTCGGGGGCAGGGGGGGGTAGGAACGGAGACAACATAATACCCCCTGCTTACGTCGTGGGAGCGGGGCTGGGCTGAGAGGCGTCCGAGAAGCCGTTTCGTTTGTGAGTTCCGTCACAAAACGGTTTGGTCGCTGAGCCCCCACAACGGCACAGGACAACGACTTCCGCCGGTCGGCCGTCCTTCCGGGGGGGCACCGGAAGCTCCTGCCCATCGGGGGTCACGATTTTGACCGGACCCTGGACAATCAGGGGCCCGTTCGGCTTCGGAGTGATGGTCGTGGGGGGGGGCATGGCTTCAGTATAACCCCCCTGGAGCGAACCCAACGATCCCTGGGGAGGGTACCGCTCGCCCTCAGGGCGTCCGGCGGCGGGGCAGGGTTCGGCCCGGCCGGAGATCGATCGGGGAGCCGTACCCGAGCGAAGCCCTGCACCATCGGCTGGGTCTCACTCCCGACAGCGGAACGAGCCGCCGCAGGGGAGGGTATCTTCCAGCCGCACGCATGCGTACGCTGGTAGGGTTCTCCCTCCCGTTCATCGCCGTGGCCTGTGTCTCCGAGCATGGGCCCCTCACCAATCACATGGCGCAATCGACCACCCCGTACCTGGCGCGCGCCGCGCGCGAGCCGGTCGGCTGGCAGCCGTGGGGGCGCGACGCGTTCGCGCTCGCCGCGCGGCTCGACCGCCCGATCCTCCTGTACGTGGGGGCCGACGAGTGTCGCTGGTGCGGCGTGATGGAGCGTGAGGTGTACGGCGACCCCGCCCTCGGCGCCCTGATTGATTCGCTGTTCGTCCCGGTCCGCGTGGACCGCGACGAGCGGCCCGACGTGGCGGACCGCTACGCCGCGGCGGTGCGCCTGCTCACCGGGTTGCGGGGCTACCCGCTCACGGTGTTCCTCACGCCCGACGGGGCCGCGTTCTTCGGGGGCACGTACTTTCCGCTCGACGACCCGCTCACGGGCCGCGGCCTGAAGCAGCTCCTCCCCGACGTGGCGCGGAGCTTCAAGCAACAACGCGCCTCCCTGGTCCAGCGCGCGGCTTTGGTGCGGCAGCTGTCGCTTGGCCGGGGCGGCCTCCGGCACGGCGCGCTCCAGCCCGCGGCCGTGCGGCAGGCGATCGACGGGGTGCGGGCGGCCCTCACGACCGCGAGTGGACCGCGCGCGGCGCTCGGAGGCCTCGTCCTGGCGCAGGCGGCGGGCTTGATGCTCGCGACCTACGCGCGCACCGGCGACTCGAGTTACCTCCTGCCGGCGCGGCACGTACTCGCCGCCCTGGTCGATTCGGCCGATGCGGCACTCGGGGCGAGCGCGCGCGACGACCCCCCCGGCCTCGTGCGCGCCGCGCTGCTGCGCGACCTCGTGGCCGCGTGGGCGGCGACGGGCGACCCCCACGACTGGGAGGCGGCGCTCGAGCTGATGCGCCGCTTGGCGGGAGAAGTGGCACGCACCGACGAGCGCAGTGTGTTCGCCGACCGGGAGGCCTACGTGATCGGCGCGATCCTGGACGCCGCGCCGGCCCTGGGCGACTCGGCGGCGGCGGCGCGCGCCCGCGCCGCGCTCGACACGCTGCTCAAGCGCGCCTACGCCCGCGGCCACGGCGTACGGCACGGGGCGGGCCCCGGGGGCGGGGGCGCCGGGCGAGCCCTGCTCCAAGACCAGGTGGAGGTGGCCGACGCGTGCCTCGCGGCCGCGGCTGGCGGCGACGCCCGCTATCGCGCGATCGCGGAGGACGTGGTGGCGGTCGTGGACCGCGAGTTCGCCGATTCGAGCCTGGGCGGCTATTTCGACGTGGCCGCCACCGATCCCACCACGCCGGCGCTGGACGATCGCGCCAAGCCGGTGTTCGACGACTTGCTGCCCGGGGCGAACGCGTGGATGGCGCGTGTGTTGCTGCGACTCGCCGAGCTGACGGGGGAGGTGCGCTACCGGCGCCGGGCCGAGGCGACGCTCGAGGCATTCGCCGGAGTGGTGGCGGATGAAGGGGTCCGTGCCTCCAGTTACCTCGCTGCCGCGGAGGACGCCCTGGCAGCCCGCTAGCGTTGCCGCACGAAACGGCCGGGGCACGGATCCCGGCTGTCCCGCCCCCTGGCGCCCCTTGCCAGGCCCGGGTAGCGTGACGCCCTAATCTCCAGGAAGGTCATTCATATGGACGGAAGGGGGGCCCCCTCCGATACGGAGGTGGTGGCTCGTGTGCTCGGCGGCGACCAGGAGGCGTTCGGCCTGGTGATTCGCCGCTACGAGGCCGGGCTGTTGCGGTTCGCCACGCGGATGCTGAACAGCCGCGACGCCGCCGCCGATGCGGTGGCGGAAAGCTTCGTGCGGGCCTACCGCCACCTGGCGAGCTGTCGTGAGCCGGCGCGGCTCCGCACGTGGTTGTACCGGATCGTCGCCAACCGGTGCAAGAGCCACCTGGCCCGCCGCCCGATCGCCGATCTGTCGCTCGAGGAAGCGCCCCCCGTAGCGGATGCGGTCGACAACGAGGCTGCGCTGGAGCGCGCCGAGCAGCTCGCTCACGTGGAGCGAGCGCTGGCCGCACTGTCGCCCGAGAAGCGCGAAGCGTTTGTGCTGAAGCACGTGGAAGGACTGAGCTATCAGGAGATGGCTGCCGTCACCGGGGAGCGCATCCCGACGCTCAAGATGCGAGTGCACCGCGCGCGGGAAGCGCTGTTGCAGGCACTGAAGGAGTACGCATGAACCCGATCGATCCGAGAATCCATCAGGCGCTCGACGGCGAGCTCGCCGCCGAGGCCCTGCCGCCCGACGCGCGGCACATCGTGGAGCGACTGGAGGCCGCAGCCGCGCTGCTCGCCGTCGCCCGGCCGGGCGCGAGCCTCGAGGCGCGGGTCATGACGGCCGTGCGGCGCCCGGCGCCGACCGGCGCGCGCCGCCTGGCGCGCTGGCTCCTTACGCCCCGCTCGGTCACCTTCCGGCTCCGCCCGGCCTGGAGCCTCGCGGCCGCCGCGGTCGTGGCGCTGTTGGCGCTGGTCCCGCTCGAGCGGGGCCCGCTCCTGGGCGAGCAGGAAGGCGTCGCCCAGTTCGTGGGCCGCTTCCCCAATGCCCGCTCGGTGCACGTGGTCGGGACGTTCAACGATTGGCGCACCGGCACCATCGCGCTCGAGAATCGCGACCACGACGGTGTGTGGCGCGCGGCCGTCGTGCTCCCCGCGGGCACGTACGAGTACATGTTCGTGGTCGACGGGGAGCGCTGGGTCCCGGACCATTTGGCGGACCGCGTGGTGGCGGACGAGTTCGGCCGCGAAAACTCCGTCGTCATCGTGCGGCCCGCGCGGCGATGAAGCTCGGCCTCCTGCTCGCCCTGCTCGCCACGCCCGTCGCCGCCCAGTCCGTGCGCGACCGGCTCGAGGGCCGGGTGCCGGCGGAGGCGCTCCCCACCGTCGATTCGCTGGTGCAGGTGGCGGCCAAGGAGGGATTGCCGACCGAGCCGCTGGTGCAGAAGGCCCTGGAAGGCGGAGCGAAGCACGTGACGGCGCGCCGCGTCGTGGCGGCGGTGGAGGTGAGCCTCGCTCAGCTGCGCGACGCCCGCGACCTCTTGGCTCGCTCGGGCGACGAGCCGCCGGTGACGCCGGCGGAGGTGACGACGGTGGTGTGGGCGCTGCGGCGCGGGTTGCCCGCGTCGGTGGTCGGGCGGATCATCGGAGCGCTGCCCCGCCCGCCCCGCGGGACGGCGCTGCACGCCGTGGCCGATCTCGTGGCGCATCACTTCGATCCCGACTCGAGCGCCGACCTGGTGATCGAGGCCATCCGCCAGGGGTTGCACCGCGAGCGGCTGCTGGACGTGTCCACGGCCGCGCTCCACGAGGTGCAGCGCGGCCGCACCCGGGCGGAGGCCTTGGCCCTGGTGCGCCAGGAGCTGCCCAATGTCCCGCCCGCCCCCAAGCCGGAGCGCGGGGCGGTGGTGCGGGCCCGGCGGCCGCCGGGCCAAGAGGCCCCGTGACGACTGGCAAAACGTGATGTAGCATCATGTAGCACGAAGGAACGGTCGTGCGGCGTCCGCCGCCGGCCTGCGCCCGCCGTGACGCCTGGGGGACGTCGCGGGTCTCAACGGTGAAGCGGACCAAAGCGGTCCG
>DATBCS010000130.1:0-3894 GCA_036270315.1 Gemmatimonadales bacterium | reverse complement strand
GTACGGCGATCAGCCACGTCGGCGGATCGATCCGGGCGGCGAACTATCGTCGCAGCGACGGGAGCCGCGCCTTCAAGCTGCGCGGCGCCTATCCGGCGATCGGCGTGGCGACCCAGACCGTCGAGATCATCCTCCCGGACTCGGTGATCGCTCCGGGCGTCTTCGCGATCGATTCGCTCGGCCTGACGGAGGCCGGTAACGGGCCCACCCCCTTCTGCGTCCCCCCCCGACCGTGGGCCTTTTGGTCGTCCCACAGCCCGACGATCGCGGCCTATTCGCGGCGCCCCTTGGGCACGCTCGGCATCGCGCAACTCGTCACCGTCGCGAACGGCCAGGCGATCAGCGGGCACTTTCGCTACATCACGCAGCGCGCCGACATGCCCACCGACCCCCTGGGGGTGCTAACGATCCAGGGCAGCTTCGTCGCGCCGCTCGTCCTCAGCGATCTCACGGTTTGTCGGTAGGCGCCTTCCAGCACGCGTTCGCCGACCTGGGCGGCATTCCGGCCACCCGGCTCAGCGACGGCACCGAGCTCACCGGGCTGCTGCTCGCGGCGGCGAACGCGGCCGGTCTGCATCCCGCCGCTCCGCCCGTCGTCAAGACCGGGCCGCGCGGCGTCTCGGCGGTGCTGTTGTGCCACGGGGGCCACGTCGCCCTGCACGGGCTCCCGGACGCGGGGCTGTGCTTCGCGGACGTCGCGGGCGGCGGCACGCTACCGCAGCGCGGACTCGAGGTCATCATTAAGCGGTTGGGCGCGCGGGAGGTGCGGACCGACACCCGTCGCCGCGGCCCGGTTACCCCTGCCATCCACCCGGAGGGTTCATGAACCGCCTCACTCCTTACGCCGCCTTCTTCATGCGCCTCGCGGTGGGCTTCGTGTTCTTCCACCATGGCCTCACCAAATTCCACAACGGCGTGGGCGCGACCGCCGGCTTCCTGCACGGCGTCGGCTTCCCCTTCGCCCCGTTCTGGGCCGTGCTCCTCATCATCGTGGAGACCATCGGGGCGCTGTGCGTGATCGCCGGGATCTTCACGCGCTTCTGGGCGGCGTGCATGGCGGTCGAGATGCTCGTGGCCATTCTCGCCGTGCAGCTGCCGCACGGAGGGAACTTCGAGCTCGAGGGGCTGTTGTTCGCCGGCGCGATCACCCTGGTGGCGCTCGGGGACGGGCCCTTGTCGGTCGCCATCGGGTTGAAGCGCGGCCTGTAACGGGCGAACGCGGCGGACGGACCGGGCGGGACCGCGGGCGGTCCCGCCCGCGCGTGCCGGCTAGTGCAGGATGCGGAGCAGCCCGGCGTCCGCGCTGCCCCGGATAAAGCTCTCGGGATCCGTCGCCGGGATCGCGACGCCCGTTTCCTTGCGCCCGCGATGGGCGACGGCCGCCATGTACTGCTCGAGCGAGCCGCGGGCCCACTCGACCGCGTCGTCCTTCATCTGCCGAACGATCTCCTCCCACGTGCCCACGTAGGTCACGCCGGTGAGCGTGCTCACGCGATGCACGTCGGCCGGCGCCGAGCGCGCCTTCATGCCCTGGAGCTGGGTCAGCAGCGTGCCGAACAGTTCGAGCTGCCGCGGATCGCGCGGCTGGCCGTCGGGCCCCATCGCCTCGATTTCCGCGAGCAACAGGTCTTCGGGCGCGGCGTCCGCCGCCAGCTCGTCCAGGCGGTGGTGCCACGGCACGAGCTCAGGGTCACCCTCCGGGAGGCGGTACACGCTGCGCTTCAGCTCGATCAGGCGCCAGATCGCGAGGCCGTCGAAGTGATCGGCGGGCTCGGTGCGCTCCAGGTGGAACAACGCCGCCTCGTACTCGCCGCGGTCGTACAGCAAGTTGGCGAGGTAGATGCGCGCCTCGGCGTGGTCGCGGTCGAGCTCGAGGGCACGCCGCAGCCACGTCAGCGCGCCGCCCTCATCGGCGAGGCGATGCGCGGCGTAGCCGGCGCACGCGGCGGCCTCCGCCGAGTTGGGATGCCCCGTGAGGGTGAGCTCGAAGAAACGCCGCGCCTGATCGAGCACCCCTTCGCGGAACAGAGCACGCCCGAGCTGCAGCATGAGGTCGTGGTCGTCCTTGAAGCCGAGCGCGAGGATCCGCTCGAAGCACGCCACAGCGCCGGCGCGGTCGCCGAACTTGAGCAGCGTCTCGCCCAGCCCCGCCAGCGCGTCCTCGTGCTCCGGGTCGAGACCCGCCGCCTCCTCGAACGCGCGGCGCGCCCAGGCGAATTCCTCGCGGGCGAGACGCGCGTACCCCATGCCGACGTGCAACTCTACGGCGTGCGGGTAGAGCCCCAGGCCCTCGCGCAGGGTGTCGATGGCTTCGTCGTATTGGCCTTCGTTGTAGAGCTGATGCGCGCGTTCGTCGTAGTCGTCGGAGCTGAGGAACGGATCCGACATCGAACGGGCCTCCCAGGATGGTTGCGCTATGATAAGAAACCCCGGGCGGTTACACAAGCGACGGCCGCGGGCTATCTTCCCCGCCGATGCCCTCCGGCTTCGCGGAGATCCCGCACGGCTCCGTCACCTCGGCGCGCGGCTTCAGCGCCGCCGCCGCCCACGCCGGCTTGAAGGCGGACGGCGTCCCCGACGTCGCCCTCCTGGTGAGCGCCGCGAGCTGCGCCACGGCCGGCGTGTTCACGCAGAACGCGCTGCGCGCCGCCCCAGTCACCTACGATGCGGATTTGCTGTCGGAGCGGCCGGGCCGGATCCGGGCCGTGGCGATGAACGCGCGCGTCGCCAATGCTTGCACCGGTGCCGACGGCCTGGCGGCGGCGAGCGCCATGGCGCAGGCGGCCGAGCAGGCGGCGGGCCTGCCGCCGCGCACCGCCCTCGTGCTCTCGACGGGCGTGATCGGCGTGGCGCTCCCCGTGGCCCAGATCGCCGACGGCCTGCGCGCCGCCGCGCTGCGACTCGCCCCGGACGGCGGGGCGGACGCGGCGCGCGCCATCATGACGACCGATACGCGGCCCAAGCATTGCGCCGTGCGCTTCGAGACGCCGGCCGGGATGGTCACGGTGGGGGGCATCGCGAAGGGCGCCGGGATGATCCACCCCGACATGGCGACCCTGCTCGCCGTGCTCGCCACCGACGCCGTGGGCGAGCCCGCAACGCTGCAGCCGCTGTTCCGCCGTGTGGTGGACCGCAGCTTCAACGCCATCTCGGTGGACGGGGACACCAGCACGAACGACACGGCACTGCTCTTGGCCAACGGGGCGTCGGGGATCGATCCGGCACGCGATGGGGCGCTCGCGAAGCTGTTCGAAGACGCCGTGCTCGCCGTGGCCCGCTCGCTCGCCCTGGCGATCGTGGAGGACGGCGAGGGGGCGTCGAAGCTGGCCGAGATCCAGGTGGTGGGGGCGGTGAGCGAAGCGACGGCCCGTGCCGTGGGGCGCGCCATCGCGCGCTCGGTGCTCGTGAAGACGGCGCTCTTCGGCGCCGACCCGAACTGGGGGCGGATTCTCGCGGCGGCCGGCGCGGCGGGCGTGGCGCTCACCCCCGCCCGGCTCACGCTCGAGGCCGAGGCGGGCGGCGACTCGCTCACCCTCGCCGTGGGCGGCGCGACCGCGCATCCCGACCCGGCGCGGGCGCGCGCGATTTTCCAGCAGAAAACGATCCGCCTCCGCGTCGACCTTGGGCTGGGGCGAGCGGAGGCGGTGGTGTGGACCTGCGATCTGACGCCGGACTACGTCCGGATCAACGCTGACTACACGTCGTAAGACACCTGCCTTACATCTTGGTGGAGTCCTTGGCCGCGGGCTTCGCCATCGGCTTGGCCCCCTTCTTCCCATGCTTCTTGCTGGCCTTCTTACCAGCCGGCTTGGCCTTCGCGCTGTCGGCCGCGGGCGCCTGGCCCTGCATCGCGGACGGCTGTTGCGCCATCACGATGGCGGGTACGGCGAGCAG
>DATBCS010000129.1:0-9211 GCA_036270315.1 Gemmatimonadales bacterium | reverse complement strand
CTCGGCCTTGAGCAGGTCGTCCCGCACGTCCGTCGCCGGGCGCGTCCCGCCGGCCGCCTCGAGATCGCGCCACGCGCGGTCCACGGACCGGTCAGCCTCGGTGAGCGGCCGGTCATGTTCGGCGCGGCCCAGCTGGCGTTGCATGTCGGCGAGCTCTCGCTCGTACAATGCCAGCTCCTCGGTGAGCGCCGTCAGCTTGTGCTCGAGCACGCTCATCCGCTCGCGATGTTTGGTCGCGAAGCGCTGGGCGACGTCCACGGTTTCCTGGTCCTGGATCTCGGCGGCAAGGCGCCCGCGCCGCTCCGCGTCCGCCAGCCGCTGGCGCTCTTGGGCGAGGTCGCGCTCGGCGCGCACTCTGGCGTCGCGGGTCTCCGCGACGGCCACCTTCGCTTCCACCACCGCCTCGCGCATCTGGCGTGCCAGGTCGCGCAGGTTCCCCGGCGGCGTGGCCGCGTCGAGCGCGGCGCGGAGCGCGTCCCGCAGGCGCTCGAACAAGGGGCGCTAGCTTTTCCGCACTGTCTTTGGGAAGAACGGCGCGAACACCTGCTCCACCGCGCGCGACTTGCAATGCGGGCAGGGGGGCCGGCGGCGGCCGTGCTGCGCGATCCCCTCGTTCTGACTAAAGCGCTTGCGGCACTTGGTGCAACGATACTCGTAGGTCGGCATATGCGGCCTCAACGTATTCCGCCCCGAAACGTGGGTCAAGTTGACGACCTGCCCGCACGACCCGAAGATTGCACGCATGGCGAGCGGCATCCGGCGCACCATGCTCGCGGGTATCGTCGCGACAGTGGGGTGCAACGAGGGCCTCCGACCCACGATCGGATGCCCCGGCATCTGCGGCACGGTGACGTATGCAGGCCAGCTGCCCGACAGCCTCAAGGACAGTACCGACGCGGTGTTCGTCCTGACTTATCGGACCTTTCCCCAAGCGCCCACTGACCTGTTCACCTTCCAGCCGATTCCCCCACCCACCGTGCCCGCCGGCGGGCTGCCGCACCGGTACGCGCTGCCCCTCCCACCTGGCACCTACGAATGGGTTCTGGCCGTGTGGAAAAAGAAGAGCGCCGAGGCTCTGAGCGCCCAGAACGCCGACACCCTCTTGCGCGAGGTGGGGTTCTACCGCGACGACGGGGACACGACACGACGCGGGACTGGCGTTGTCCTGGTGAGGACCGGGACGGACTCCATCAACTTCGTGATCGACTTCAGCAACATGCACCGCATCTGCACCTACTTCCCCCCGTGCCCCTGAACCGCGCTGTCGTGCTTGGGTTGCTCATGGCGGCGCCGCTCAGCGCAACGGGTGCGCAGAGCGCCGGCGTCGTGTACGGCACGGTCGCGGACGCCGCCGGGCGAGCAATCGCTGGTGCGCTGGTCCGGGTCGCTGGAACGCGCCTAACGGCGGTGGCGGATGAGACGGGGCACTATCGCCTGACAGGCGTGCCGGCGGGCCGGATCGAAGTGCGGGCGGCGCGGATCGGCTATGAGACCGAGGGTGCGTTCGTCGCCCTCGCCGCAGGCGACTCGGTCCGCGAGGATTTCGTGCTCCGGGAGCGGGCCTTCCTAGTCCAGCCCACGATCGTGACGGCCGCGAAGCGCTCGCAATTCATCGACCAAGCCGTGACGAGCGTCGCAGTGGTGTCGGACTCGGATATCGCTCGCCGGGCTGTGAGCACGGTGGACGAGGCGGTGAACAAGGCCCCCGGTGTGCTGTTCTTGAATGGTCAGGTCAATATCCGTGGCTCGAGTGGGTTCGTGGAGGGACTGGGCTCGCGGGTCCTGCTTCTCGTGGACGGGGTCCCGGCGAATGAAGGTGACCGCGGTGGCATCGACTGGGACATGGTGCCACTCGACGAGGTGGACAAGGTCGAGGTCGTGAAGGGCGTCGGGTCCTCGCTATACGGCTCGGCGGCGTTTGGCGGCGTCGTCAATCTCATCACCCGCGACATCCCGCTCGGCTTTCACGGGCGAGTGCGCGCCACTGGCGGCGGTTATGCGAACCCACCCGACGCCCGTTGGAGGTTCCGCGACTACACCGGAGGCCTCGGGGGCCTCGACGTGACCGGCTCGTACGCGAGCGACGCGCTCCGCAGCAGCCTCACCCTCGGCGGCCGGCGTTCAGACGGGTATCGCGAGCAGGACAAGAGTGACCAGTGGGAGGCAGCTGGAAAGGCAGAGTGGCACCCGGCGCCGGACACGAGAGTCACCGCGTCCGGTTCCTGGACGAGCCATCAGTACGACGTGGGTCCGCCGTGGTGCGAGCAGGGTCAGTGCGACGACCGCGGCCTCGCATTTCAGCCTTTTAAGACGGCCAGTCCGGGCGCCTACACACGATCGGACAAAGGCTATCTAGCGGCGACGCTCGAGCGCACCGCGTCCGCGCGATTCGCGTGGCAGGCGCGCGGCTCCTGGCTGCGAACTCACTTCACCGACGTAAACCCGGACAACTGGGGGGTCGGGAACCGCGTCGGTGCCGAGCTGCGCGGCACGGCGCGCTCGGGAAGCGCCGATGAGCGAGTCGTCACGGTCGGCGCGGAGGCCACGCGCTCCGACGTCGTGAGCGACATCTTCGGCGATCATGCGCAAGACGAGTTCGCGGCTTACGCCGAAGGCGAGCAGCGGGCCGGCCGCGCCCGTGTGACCGCCGGCGCCCGGGCGGATTTGCGCACCTTGGACAGTGCGGCTGTTTCGGGGGTGGTGAGCCCCCGTGTGGGCGCCGTGCTGCCGACGTCGCTGGGGACGTGGCGCGCGTCGGTTGGCCGCGGCTTCCGGGCACCGTCGCTCGCGGAGCGGTTTGTGTCCACGCGGGCGTTCGGATACCGCGTGGTCCCGAACCCCGGTCTCGCTCCCGAGACCGCATGGTCCTTCGAGCTCGGGAACGCCGCCGCGCTCGGGTCCCGGGGTCGACTCGATGCCGCGATATTCTGGACTGAGGCGTACCGGCTCATCGAGCCCGCCTTCATCAAAGACAGCGGGGCACCCGCGATCCAGCTCCGAAACGTGGCGCGCGCCCGCCTCCGCGGATTTGACGCCGCGCTGGTCGCCACCCCGTTCGCGCGGAACCTGCTGACATCGATCTCATACACGTTCCTCGACACGCGAGACGACTCGACCGGCTCGGTGCTGGCTTTCCGCCCTAGGCATGTCGCCACCCTGGGGGCGGACTACGCCTGGCGATCGCTCACGGTGGGCGGAGACTTCCGCTTCGTCAGCCGGATCGAACGGATCGAGCTCGCAGGCAGCTACGCGGGTGATCCCCGAGTGGCGGCCAAGGTGCTCGACCTGCGGGCGGCGTGGCAGCGCGGCGCCTGGTCGGCCCGACTGCTCGTCACCAATGCCCTGAACTACATCTACAGCCTCACGCCCGGCACCCTCGAGCCGGTGCGCACCCTGTCCGTAGTGCTCGGCTGGACCTATTAGATTCGTTCCATGCGCGGGATCAGCTCCCTTGCGGTTACGGCCTCCCTGTGTCTGTCCCAGGGCGCCCCGCTCGACGGCACCTGGGAATTGACGCGGATCTTCCGCTCCGGGCTCGCGCCCGCCACGCGCGCCGTCCCGATCGACTCGACGGTGTACCTCCGCCTCACGCTCGAGTCGCACCCCGGCGAATGGATCTCCGGACGGCTGTACCGCCGCTATCACGGCGCACCCGATCGCAGCAAGATCGAGGCGGGCCCGCTGCGGGGAACGGGGCGCTATATCATCGGCGCGGAGATCGAACAGCCGGTCTGGGCGCGCGCCCGCACGGCGGCGTGGCTCGTGGGCGACACGCTGCGGCTTGGGACGTCGTTCGTGCCCGACGCCGACTCGCTCGAGCTGCGACGCGTGAACCCGGACGATCCCTACCCCGCTTTGGTGCAAGACGTGGTGACCCCGCGGTGAACGCGCGCCGGCTGTCCCTGCGCCTGCTCCTCGGCGCGGCGGGCGCGTGCGGCGGGGGCGACCGGTCCCGCTCGCCCACCTGCGGCATGGCGCAGCTCATTGGCCCCTCCCTGATTCTGGAACAGCTGAAGCAGTCGCCGTACGTACTCACCGACGCGCCGCGCGGACTGCCGAGCTCGCTGCCGGCCCGCGTCGTCGGCGCCGCATCTCAGGCTACCGTCTCGGTCCGTTATGACGGGCGGCACCTGACTATGGCGTATCCGGGCGCGAACTTCCCCGTCCACCCGACGGATGCGTTCGTGTTTGCGCTCCTCGTGGTCGACGACTCGACGCAGCGGGCAGAGGGCGTCTTGTTGTACGAGGCGCCGCGTCCGCCCCCAAGCTACCCCCAGCTCGGCAGCGTCACGGGCGGCGACGCGACGATCCCGCTGTACGGCGTCCGGGTCGACTGGCGTAGCGTGAATAACCCTGGGTGCCCCTTGCTGGGCGCCGCCGCCGCCCCCGGCACTCCCGGCCCGGCTCCGAGTCCCCCGCCCACCCGCAGCCCCGCGCCGAGGCCATGACGGCGGTCGTCGCCGTCAGCGCGACCCGCCGCACCGATGCCGGCCGCGAGCGCGTTGCCCTCAACACGGCGTACGTGCGCGCGCTCACCCGCGCGGGTCTGGCCCCGGTGGTCGTGCCCCCGATGCTCGCGCCCGACGCCGCGAGCGCGGTGCTCGATCACATGCAGGTCCTGGTACTCACGGGCGGCGAGGACGTCGATCCTGCCCGGTACCACGCCTCACCGCACGCCAAGCTGGGGGAGACCGACCCGGTGCGCGACGCCGTGGAGCTCGCCCTCATTGCCGGCGCGCGACGGCGGCAACTCCCCGTCCTCGCTGTCTGCCGGGGCATCCAAATCCTGAACGTGGCGCTCGGGGGTACCCTGTACCAGGACCTCGCGAGCGAGCGGCCGGGGCGCATCGACCACGCCGAGACCAGCGTGCGCCACGGCCTCGCGGTCGAGCCAGGCTCGCTCCTGCACCGCACCCTCGACACCGTCGCAACGACGGTGAACACCCGTCACCATCAGGCTATCCGGGACCTCGCGCCGACGCTCCGCGCCACGGCCTGGGCGGAGGACGGGGTGATCGAGGGCGCCGAGTCGCGGGACCCGAGCGACCCGTGGTTGCTGGCGGTGCAGTGGCATCCCGAGGAGGATGTCGAAGACGCCCTGTTTCGCGGCTTCGCGCGGGCGACGGGATGAGCCTCGCCTTCCCGTCGGCCGAGTGGGTCACCGCCTACGGCGCGGCGATCAACGCCAGCACCGCGTACCGGGCGGCGTCGACCGAATGGACGCACGGCGCCGTGGCGCTCGTCGTGAATGCCCAGCCCGCGATCGGGCTGCTGCAGCCGGTGGGGATCTGGCTCGACTTGGACCGCGGCGCGTGTCGCGCCGCGAAAGTCGTGTCGCCGAGCGAGGCCGACCAGGCGGCGTTCGTCATCTCGGGCGACTACGCGCACTGGAAGCGCGTGATCCGCAAGGAGCTGGGGCCCATCGCCGGGATCATGCAGCGGAAGCTCGCGCTCAAGGGGTCGCTGCCCATCGTGGTGCGGTTCGTGAAGTCGGCGGAGCAGCTGGTGGAGGCCGCGACGACGGTGCCGACGCGGTTTCTCGACGAATGACTAGAGGTTGCGCAGCAAGCGGTCGGGCGTGGCGACGTTGGGGAAGAACACGCGATCACTCAACCGGTTGAAGGCCACCCGCAACATGGGGAAGCGCTCGGCGGCGTTGCGGTAGATGCCGGCGACGCCGAAGTGCTCCGCGAGGCGATGCTCGGAGGCGAGTTGGTAACCCTGGCGCCCCAGCTCGTCGTAGTACGGCAGATCGGGACCGCCGCGACGCGAGCGCTGGGCCGCGATGTAATCGGGAAAGAGCCCGGCCAGCCAGAGACTGTAGTTGCCCAAATGCACGCGCAGCAGGAAACCGCGCTCGCCACCGCCGTCCGCGTCGGTGAGGTCCGCCACCACGTCGACGAGATAGTGATAGGTCTCGTCGTCGGCGCGGCGCACCCGCGTATGACGGTCGTGGTCCCCGAACTCGAGCACCACCGCGGCCAGGTACTCCGCGAGCTCGCGGTCGTCGATGTGCGCCCCGAGCAGGGTGTGGCGCACCGCGACGTATGTGAACAGCGCCGGCGAGGGCACCACCAAGGTGCGCACCGCGAGCAGGGCCTCGAGCAGGCCGGGCTCATCGAGCAACCGGTCGGGGCCCTCCTCGACGAGCAGCCGCTCGTAACGCGCGCGCCGCGTGGCGTCGCCCCGCGCCAACGCGAGCGTGGCGACGCGAAGGTCTGGTGCCCGCAGGCGACTGCGAACGTTCGCCAAGATCATGAACAAGCCTCCCGCTAAGGCCGCCGACCCTCGTGCCGCCGTCGCGCTCCTGGCGCGCCTCACGACGCTCGCCCAAGAGCTGGCCGGTGCGTTCCGGCCTGCGACCGTGGTCGAACTGGTGGCGCGGACCCTGGTCGAGCTGCTGCAGCCCGACCGGCTGTCCGTCATCCTACTTGATGCCGAGAGCCACCGCTTGGCGGTGACCTACGACACCAACCCTGTCCCCGCGCGCACGGACGACCCGTTGCTGCAACTGGCGCTGCGCCGCGGCCCGCTGGCCTTCGTCAACAACGTGGCCGAGGAAGCCCGCCGGCGCGGGGCCCAGGTCCCGGAGCGCCCGCCTGGGTCCTGGCTGGGCGCCCCGCTCGTAGCGGCCGGCCGCACCCTGGGGGCCGTCTCCCTGTCGAGCGATCGACCGGGAGCGCTCGGCCCGGCCGAGCTCGCGCTCGTGTTGGCCGTGCTGGCCGAGGCGGCGATCGCGCTCGAGAACGCCCGCCTCGTCGAGCTGCTCTCCTCGGCCAAGCGCGAGTGGGAGAAGACGGTCGACGCCATCAGCCAGGCCATCTGTATCGTGGACGCCCACGGCACCGTGCGCCGCGCCAACCGGGTGTTCGCCGAGCTGATTCAAACGCCGGTCACGGCTATCCCCGGCCGCCCCTGGATCAGCCTGCTGCCGCCGGCCTGGTCGGACCCGGTCGCCCGCACCCTCGCGGAGGCCACGACGACCGCCGTCGAGATCCGGGCCGGCGAGCGCATCCTGCTCCTCACCGTGATCCCCATGGCGGAGCCGGGGTCGGCGGTGCTCGTGTTCGAAGACCAAACGGATCGGCGGCGGCTCCAGGAGCAGCTTATACAGTCTGAGAAGATGTCGGCGATTGGTCAACTCATCGCCGGCGTGGCGCACGACTTGAACAACCCCCTCGCCTCGGTCGTCGGCTTCAGCGACTTCCTGGTCGAGGCGGGGGAGGTCCCGGCGTCGCTCGCCGAGCCGCTCCAGGTGATCCGCCAGGAAGCCGAGCGCGCGGCGACCATCGTGAAAAATCTCTTGTCCTTCGCCCGGAGCCAGGAGGGCGAGCGGAAGCGTCAGTCCATCGGGGCGATCCTCGAGTCGACCTTGGTGCTGCTGCGCAACCAGCTGATGGCCCACAAGGTGGAGGCGACCCTCGAGCTCGAGCCCGAGCTGCCCGACGTCGAAGCGAACGCGAACCAGCTGAAACAGGTGTTCGTGAACCTGATCAACAACGCCAGCCAGGCGATCGCGAGCGACGCTCCGTCGGGGCGGATCTGGATCGCGGCGAAACGCACGCCCGACGGGATCGCGGTCAGCGTCACCGACTCGGGTCCCGGGATGACGGAGGCGATTGCGGCCCGCGTGTTCGAGCCGTTCTTCACCACCAAGGGCGAAGGGGAGGGCACGGGCCTCGGGTTGTCGATCTGCCAGGGGATCGTCAAAGAGCACGGGGGCCGGATCTCGCTCGAGACGAAGCCGGGCGCAGGCGCGGCGTTTACGGTGGAATTGCCGATCGGCGCCACAGCCCCGGCAGGTGAGGGCGCACCGGTCCCCGCCACGGGGGGACGCGCCCAGGGCCGGGCCCTGCGCATTCTCGTCGTGGACGACGAGCCGCATATCCTGTACTACATGCGCGCCACGCTGGAGAGCTGGGGGCACACCGTGGAAGTGGCGAGCGACGGGGCCTACGCGCTCGAACGCGCCTTGGCCGAGGCGTTCGACGTGATCATCTGCGACCTCCGCATGCCCCACCTGTCGGGGCGCGACATGTACACGCGGCTCGCGCGGCAGGACCCGCACGCCGCCGAACGGATCATCTTCGCCACCGGCGACACGGTGCGCGGGGATACGCTGCAATTCCTCGAGCGTCTCGGCCGGCCCTACCTCCACAAACCGTTCACGCTCGCCGAGCTGCGCAGCGCCCTGGGCCACGCCGCCAAGCAGCCGGTCTGACCCGATGCGCGTCCTCCAGGTCGACGCCGGGCGCGAGTACCGTGGCGGCCAGAACCAGGTCCGCCTGCTGGTGCGCGAGTTGGCGCGCGAGCCGAACCTGGAACAGCGCCTCGTGACGCGGCGGGACGGCGAGCTCGCCCACCGTGTCGCGGCGCAGCGGGGTGTCCTGGTGCGGGACACGCCGTGGGGTCCGGCGCTCGACCCCCGCGCGCTGTGGCGTCTGTATCGCGAGCTCCGCGCCTTCGCGCCCGCCCTCATCCACGCGCACGACAGCCACGCTCTCCAGCTCGCCTCCTGGGCGCGCCGCCTCGCGGGCGGGCGGCCCGGGCACCCGGCGCTTGTCGCCACCCGCCGCGTGGACTTCCACGTCCGCCGGCCGAGCCCCTGGTTTCGCGTCGACGCGGTCATCGCCATCTCGGCGGCCGTGAAAGCCGTGCTGGTAGCGGACGGCGTAGCGCCCAGCGCTATCACGGTGGTTCCCTCCGGCATCGATCCCGCGGAAGTGCGCGCGGCGGCGGCCCAGCCCCTCGCCATCCGTACCCGGCTCGCCCTCGGCCCGGGCACGCCCCTCGCGGTCAACGTCGCCGCGCTGGTGGGCCACAAAGACCAGCGCACCCTGATTCGAGCCGCGCACGCCGCCCGCGCCGCGTGCCCCGATCTCCACTGGGTCATCGCCGGGGACGGCGAGTTGCGGGGCGCGCTCGCCGCGGAGATCGCGCGCCTCCACCTCGTGGATCGCGTCCATCTCGTGGGCCACGTGCCGCAGGCGGATGCGTTGATTCGCGAGGCCGACGTGTTCGTGATGTCGTCCGAGCAGGAGGGCCTGGGCTCGGTGGTGCTGCACGCCCTGGCGCTTGGCAAGCCCGTCGTCGCCACGCGCGGCGGCGGCCTACCCGAACTCGTACCCGGTGAGTGGCTCGCGCCGGTGGGCGACGCGGAGGCGCTCGCGCGGTGCGTTGTGCGGGCCCTGGCGCACCCGTCCCTGAACCC
>DATBCS010000128.1:0-3666 GCA_036270315.1 Gemmatimonadales bacterium | reverse complement strand
ACGTACAGTTCGTGCGTATCGAGTCCCTCGGGCTCGAGAAACACCTGGTGGCGCTCGGCGTCGGGGAACTTGACGACCTTGTCTTCGACCGACGGGCAGTAGCGGGGACCTCGGCCGCTGATGGCGCCGCCGTAGAGGGCCGACTCGTGGAGATGGCGGCGGATGATCTCCTGCACCTCGGCGCCGGCCCATGTCAGCCAGCACGCCACTTGGGGCGGCCGCTCGCTCCGCTCGTAAAACGAAAAGCGGTAGTCGGTCGTATCGCCGTCCTGGCGCGTGACCTTAGTCCAGTCGACGGTGCGGCCGTCCACGCGCGGCGGCGTGCCGGTCTTGAAGCGCGACACCGTAAACCCAAGTGAATCAATGTGTTGGGCGATGGCTACGGCGGGCTGGTCGCCGGCGCGACCGGCCGGGATCTGCGTGTCCGTGCCGAGGTGGATCGTGCCGCGCAGGAACGTCCCGGCCGTGAGCACCACGGCGCCCGCCGCGTAGGCGCGACCGTCCGTCGTCTCGACGCCCGAGATCCGTCCTCCGGCGATCACCAGCCGGCCCACCATCCCCTGCGCGAGCGCGAGCGTGGGGAATCCCTCGAGCAGCTGCCGCGCGGCCCGGCGGTACAGCGTGCGGTCGCACTGGGCGCGTGGGGCCCACACGGCAGGACCCTTGGAGCGGTTGAGCATGCGGAACTGGATCGTGGCGCGGTCCGTGGCGCGGCCCATGATGCCGCCCAGCGCGTCGATTTCGCGCACCACGGTGCCCTTGGCAATCCCGCCTACGGCGGGATTGCAGCTCAGCTGCCCGATGGTGTCGAGGTTCGACGTCAGGAGCAGGGTCCGGGCGCCCAGCCGGGCGGCCATGACGGCCGCCTCGCTGCCCGCATGGCCGGCTCCGACGACGATCACGTCATAGTCGTAGGCCATGCGGGCAAAGCTACGTCCAGCGGCCCGGCCCGGGCTAGAGCGGCTCCGGCCATGCGGGGGCGCCGCCGCGCTAGGCCGTGCGGACCCAGCGCAGCAGTTCTTTGAGGTTGGGCCGCTTGCCGGTCATGAGCATGCCGACGCGATAGATCCGTCCCGCGACCCACGTGACCGCCCCGATGGCCGTGAGGAGGATCGCGAGCGACAACCAGAGCTCCGAGAGCGGCAGGCTCCCCGCCGCCCATCGCACCGGCATCGCGATGGGCGCGCTGAACGGGATGAGGGACAGCGTCACGGCGAACCGCGAGCCGGGGTCGCTCAGCATGGCGAACATGCTGATGAACGACGCGATGAGCAGCCACATCACCGGCTGCTGCGCCTGGCGCGCCTCCTGCTCACTCGACGACATGGCGCCGACGGCGGCGAACATCGCGGCGTACAGGAAGAACCCGCCCAGGAAGTAGGCCAGGAACACGAGCGCGGTGGCCGCCGAGACGTGGGGCACTTGAAAGATCTGGCCCCCCTCGTTCAGGCCCCCGCCGCCGTCGCCGAACACGCGGGCGCGCTGGGCGAAGAGCAGCCGGGCGGAGACGCCCCAGATGAGGAACTGGAAGATCGACACCGCCCCCACCCCCAGGACCTTGCCGAGTAGCAGCTGGAACGGCCGAAGCGAGGACACCAGCACCTCGACGATGCGCGTCGTCTTCTCCTCCAGCACGGAGCTCATCACGTTGATCCCATAGATGAGGATCGCCGTGTACAGAATGAAGCCCATGAAGTAGGCGAGCGAGAACGATTGCTCCGCGGTTTCCCCCGTGGCCTTGCCGTCCACGAGCTTGCGCGTCTCCAGTTTGACCGCGATCCGCGCGCCGGACACCACCCGGGGGTCCACGCCAGCGCGCTCCAGCCGGACCGCGTTCACCACTTCGCCGATGGTGCGCTCGAGCACGCTCTTGGCCGCGAAGTCCGACACGCTGGCGCCGCGGTATTCCGCCTTCCCCGAATCCACGGCGGCGTCCGTCACGATCAGAAACCCGTCGAGCCGCTTCGCGGTCACCTCCGCCGTGAGCGAGTCGAGCGCGCGTCCGCCGGCCGGGATCCGCGCCGCCCGGAACACCTTGCTCTCGTCGAGCAGCGCGGCCACGCGCGCCCCGATGCCGGTCGTCGTTGCGTCGACCACGACGATGTGTTTGACGCTCGTGCCGCGCACCAGCAGGGTGGGGAGGACGAAGAGGGCGCTGAAGATAACCGGCCCGAGCAGCGCCATGACCCAAAACCACTTGCTACGGATGCGCTCCACGAACTCGCGCCGCACCACCGCCCACACCTTACGCATGCGCGGCCGCCCCGGGCGCTGCCCCGGTCCCCACCCCCGCCCCGGGCCGCGCCGCGTCCGGCCCCACGAGGTCGATGAAGATCTTGTTGAGCGACGGCGCTTGGAGCTCGAAGCGCGACAACCGCGCGCCCGACGCCACGAGGCGTTGGAGGATCTGCTGCGGGTCCGCGCCCGGTACGAGCTCGAGCTCCGCGTAGTGGCCGTAGTTGTCGACCGTCGCGATCGCCCGGCGGTCGGCGAGGATCTCGGCCGCGGCGCCGGCGCTCCCGTCGAACCCGATGATGAGATGCTGGCCGCCCCGCGTGCGCTTGATGTCGCCGAGCGCCCCTTCCACCAGCTTCCGGCCCCGGGCGATGATGCACAGCGCGTCGCACAGCTTCTCGGCCTGCTCCATAATGTGCGTGGAGAAGAGGATCGTGACGCCGCGGTGCGCCAGCTCGAGCACGGTGTCTTTGAGGACTTGCAGATTCACGGGGTCGAGGCCGGCGAACGGCTCGTCTAGCACGACTAGCGCGGGCTCGTGTAACACGGTGGTGATGAACTGCACCTTCTGTTGCATGCCCTTCGACAGCTCGTCGATGCGCCGGAGCCGCCAGTCCGCGAGGCCGAGCCGCTCGAGCCAGTCGGTCGCCTTGGCGCGCGCGACGCGTCGCTCCACCCCCTTCATCTCGGCGAGGAACACGATCACGTCGAGCACGCGCATCTTGCGGTACAGGCCGCGCTCCTCGGGCAGGTACCCGATCCGCGCCGAATGGGTGCGCCCGCCGCCCGGCTCGCCGAACAACCGGACGCTCCCCGCGTCCGGCGCGAGGATGTCGAGGATCATGCGGATGGTGGTCGTCTTCCCGGCCCCGTTCGGACCGAGCAGCCCGTAGATCGCGCCGGCGGGCACGGATAACGAGAGGGCGTCGACGGCCGTGTGACCGGCGAAGCGCTTGGTCACCTGGTCGAGCACCAGGATCGGGGCAGGGGAGGTCACGGGCGCGAGGCTAATGTAGCCTCGTCAGGCCGATTTCACCGCATCCGTCAGCGCGTTCCAGGGCAGGAGGGCGCACTTCACGCGCACCGGGAACTTGGCCACGCCGGCGAGCGCCCGCAGCTCGCCCAGCGCCTTGTCGCGCGCCGCCGCCTCGTCGCCGTGCATCATGGCGCGCATCCGCTCGGCCAGCGCCCGGGCGTGGGCCACCGACCGGTCCTTCACGAGCTGGGTCATCATCGAGGCGGCGGCCTGGCTGATGGAGCAGCCGCGGCCGACGAAGCGCGCCTCCTTGATCACGTCTCCCTCCAGGCGCAGGGCGAGGTCGATCTCGTCGCCGCACAGCGGGTTGGTGAGCGAGATCGCGTGCGTCGCCCCCGCAAGCGGCCCCTTGTTACGGGGCCGCCGGTAGTGGTCGAGGATCACTTCCTGGTAGA
>DATBCS010000127.1:0-8198 GCA_036270315.1 Gemmatimonadales bacterium | reverse complement strand
CGCCGCCGCGTCCTTGAGGGCGCGCAGCGCCCCGGTGACCGTGCGGTCGCCGCGCTCGTACGCCGCCATGACGCGGGCGATCGTCTCGCCCGACACGCGCGAGCGGCCGGTGAAGCACAGCACGGTGCACCGCTCGAGCGCCGCGGCGAACGCCGGGTCGAGTGTGATCGGTTCCGTCCCGACGTCCGGGTCGCGAAAGCTGAGCCGGTGGAATCCGCCGAGCGCCGCCGCGAACTGATCCTGCTTGCCGCCCGGCAGCTGGGCTTCGACCGTCTCCAAGTACCACGCCTGTTCGGCGATTTCCCCTGTAGTGAGGCGCTCGCCGCGCGCCCGGGTGAGTGCCGCGACGAGCGCGACGTCCAGGGCACCCGAGGCGCCGAGTCCCGAGCCGCGCGGCGCCTCGGAGCGGGTGGTGAGCGTGCAGTTCGTCTGGACCGGAAACATCCGTAACGCCGCCTTCAAGAGATCGAGCCGTCCGTCGAGCACGAGCCCGCCCGCGTTGGCGCACTCCAGTTCCTCGCCCAGGTCTTCCGCCACGAGCTTGAGCCGCGGTCCCCCGAGCTTGAGCTCGACTTGGACCGAGAGGCCGATCGCGCCGGTGACGACGACGCCGCCCTCGCGCGCCGAGAACGGCGGCACGTCGGTCCACCCGCCAGCGAAGTCGAGGCGGACGGGTGCCGCGGCGTGGAACTCGGTGGGGAGCTCGCGCCGCGTCACGGCCCGACCCACCACCGGGCTACGCTCGGGAGCTCCCCCCGCAGGTCCATGCGGACGTCGTGCACGCGACGGTTCAGTCCGGTCACTCCCCGGGCGTGGTACAGGAAAGCCACGGGGAGCGAGTCGCGGTACAGCCGCTGCGCCTGCGCGGGATCGTCTGGGACGCGCAGCCCCGCGAGGTCGCCCAGCGTGGCGAGGTAGCCTAACCCCACGTCGCCCGGCACGCCCACCACGGCGGCCTGGAAGTCGTGGCGGCGGGGGTTCACGCGGTCGAGGAACGCCGTGAGCTCGAGCTGGCGAATGGAGACGTCGAACCCCACGGCCGCGAGGCGCGCCTGGATCATCTGTTCGAGCGGCGCCTCGCCGCTGCCAACGGTGAGCAGCTCGACCGGGATCCGCCGGCCGCCGAGCAGCCGGCGCGCGGAGTCGGGATCGGCCGGGACCGGGCGGACGGGGACGTAGCCGGGCACGCCGGGCGGGACCGGTCCGTCGGCCACGGCGCCGTACCCGTACAGATAGCCGCTGACGATCTCCCGCCGATCGATCGCGAGCGCCACGGCGAGGCGCACCCGCGCATCGTCGAACGGCGGGCGCCGGGTGTTGAAGGCGACGCCGTAGGGAAAGATCTCGGGATAGTCGAGCACCGCGAGGGCGGGATTGCGGGTCACGAATGCGGCATGGGCCGGCTGGATCCCGGCGAAATCGATCTCGCCGGCCGTGAGCGCCGTGAGCTTGGTGGTGGGCTCGTCCACCACGACCACGACCAGTCGCTCGAGGTGCGGCGGGCCGCCGAGCGCCGCCGGAAACGCCGGGTTGGCGGCGAACACCCAGCGCCGGCCCGCCTCATGCGCCACGAAGCGAAACGGCCCGTTCCCCACGGGCCGCTCGCTCCACGCCGCCCGTCTCAGCTCGGCGTGTGGGATGGAGTCCAAGAGGTGCGCCGGCAGAATGGCCAAGTCGGTGAGCACGTCGGGCACCGTGCGCTGCGGTCGGCTGAACCGCAGGACGACCGTCGAGTCGTTCGGATCGTCCACGAAGGCGACGGCCGCGAGGTCGTTGAGCCGTGGGTAGCCGGTGGCAGGATCACGCGCCGTGTTGATGGTCCACGCCACGTCGCGCGCGGTCGTCGCGAGCCCGTCGTCCCACCGCACGCCCGCGGCGAGCCGAAAGACGAGCATGCCGCGATCCTCGGACCAACTCCAGCTGCGCGCCAGATACGGCTGTGGGGTGAGTGTCGAGTCGTAGCGCACCAGCGTGGTGAGCAACACGTAGCGCTGCACCTGTTTCGCGAGGGGATGCACGGTGAGCAAGGGATTCATCGTCTGCAGCTCGGCCCCCGAGGCGTACACGACGGTGCGCCCCCGGCGGGCGGCACCACTCCCGCACGCACTCCCTCCGCCCGCGAGCGCCAGCCCCGCGAGCCCGAGCCACCGCGTCGCTCGCCGCACGCCCGGATTCTAGCGGCCCCTCGCGGGTCGCGCGAGATTCGGCGTATGGTGGCACCGGTCGCGGGGGCGGCGCGTCGGGCGGCGGCCGGGCTGGCCGTCGTCCTGGGCGTGGTCACGCTCACCTTCTGCCTGTTGCACCTCGCCCCTGGAGACCCGGTCGAGCGGCTCGTCGGGCCGGCGCCGACGCCGGAGCAGCTCGCGGCCGCGCGTCACGCCCTCGGACTCGACCGGCCCGTGGCCGCTCAGTACGTCGCCTGGCTGGGTCGGTTCGCGGCGGGCGACTGGGGCCGCAGCGTCGCCACCGGGCGCCCGGTGCGGGCGCTGCTCGGCGAGGCCGTCCCGGCGACGCTCGAGCTGATCGGGCTGTCCCTGCTCCTGAGCTATCTCCTGGGGATCGTCGTCGGTGTGGTGCAGGCAACCGTCGGCGGGCGCGTTGACACAGCGCTCTCCATCACCACCGTGACGCTGTTCGCCCTCCCCGGGTACTGGCTCGGGCTCATGCTGGTGATGGCGTTCACCTACTGGGGGCGGTGGCTTCCCGCCTTCGGGGCCGCCGGGCTGGACGCCGCGGCGCTCAGCGGGTGGAGCCTGGTGGTGGATCGGCTCCGCCATCTCGCCCTGCCCCTCGCGACGCTCACCCTCATCGGCATCGGCGGCACGGCACGCTTCGTACGGGGCGCGATGCTCGACGTCCTGGGCCAGCCGTTCGTGCGGACGGCGCACGCCAAGGGGTTGTCGCCGTTCGCGGTGTCGCGCCGCCACGTGATCCGCAATGCGCTGGTCCCGGTCGTGACGCTGCTCGGGTTATCGCTGCCGGCGTTGTTCTCGGGTGCGGTGTTCGTCGAAGCCGTGTTCGCGTGGCCCGGGATGGGCCGGCAGCTGGTCGAGGCGGTCCAGGCGCGCGACTACCCGGTGGTGATGGCGGCGACCGCGGTGAGTGCCACGCTCGTCGTGCTCGGCAATCTCGTGGCGGACGCGACACTCACCTGGCTCGATCCCCGGCTCCGCCCGAGGCGCCAGGGCGCGTGAGCCGGCTGCTGCGCGATCGCCGCGCGGTCTGGGGGGCGAGCGTGCTGGCGCTCGTCGTGCTCACGGCGGTCGCCGCCCCGGTCATCTCCGGTGGGGCGCCGACGGCGCAGCACGACATCGTGGCGACGCGCTTCCTCGCGCCGCTCGCCACCGACGCCCACGGGGTGTTCCATCCGCTCGGCACCGACCGCTTTGGGCGCGACGTGTGGGCCCGCCTCGTGTATGGCGCGCGCATCTCGCTCGGCGTGGGGAGCCTGGCGGTGCTGCTCTCGATCGTCCTCGGTGTCGCGGTGGGCGCGGTGGCGGGCATGTGGGGCGGGCCGGTACGGGGCGTGCTGCTCGGCCTCACCGACTTCGCGCTGGCGCTGCCCCGGGTCGTGTTGCTCTTGCTCCTCGCCGCTCTGTGGCGTCCGAGCGCGGCGCTCGTGGTCGTGGTGCTGGGGCTCACGGGATGGATGTCGATCGCCCGTCTGGTGCACGGCGAGGTCCGCGCCCTCGGGGTCCGTCCCTTCGTCGAGGGGGCGCTCGCGCTCGGCGTCGGGCGCGGGCGGATCCTATGGCGCCACATCCTCCCCAACGCGCTCACCCCGGTGATCATCGCCGGGGCGCTCGGGGTGGGGAACGCCATCATGCTCGAAGCCGGCTTGTCCTTCCTCGGCCTCGGGGTGCAGCCGCCCACCCCCTCCTGGGGCAACATGATCGCTTCGGGGCGCGACACGCTGGTCAACGCCCCGTGGGTGGCGACCGCGCCGGGCGTGGCGTTGGTGCTCGTCGTGGTGGCGTGTACGCTGCTGGGCGACGCGGTGCGAGATGCGCTCGAGCCGACTATGCGCTCGCGAGCTCCCGCAGCGCGGCCGCTGTGAGCTCGTGCCCGCCGGCGAACGGGCGCACGCGGTGGGGGATGCCATGTTGGGCGAGCCGCGCCGCGGTCGCGGCGGCCAGCTTCGCGGTGATGAACTCGTCCGCTTCGCCGTACACGAGCGAGAACGTCACATCCGCGAGCCGGTCGCGCACGGCGCCGAGATCGAGATCGGGCGGGAGCTCCCCGCCCCACAGCACGATGTGATCCACGCGTGAGTGACCCAGAGCGGCCCAGCGGCTCGCCGTCGCCGCCCCTTGGGAGAACCCGAGCGCGGTGACCCGCACGGCGGGCCGTTCGATCTGCCGGAACACCTCGGCGTAGAGCGCATCCAGGTAGCGAGTGTAATCGTCGATCTCGGTCAGGCGGTCCTCCCGCGTCATCCAGCTCGCCCCCACCTTGGCATCGCGGTGTGTCCCACTGCCGAGATAGAAGCGGGACAAGCCTTCCGGCGCGACAATGAGCCGCGCGTTATCGGCCACCGCGTCGAAGTGACGGAGAAACCGGCCGGCGAGTTGGCCGTAGCCGTGGCACACGAACCACACCTCGCGGAGCGCGGGGCTGGGCCGACCCAGCGTGTAGTAGCGGGCGCTGCGCGTCACGGCGAGGCGATGCTCGTCCATCAGGTCACCACGATGGTCACGATCTCATGGGGCGCGGCGGCGAAACGCACCGTTTGGCCACGCCCTTCGAGCACTAGCGCGAGCGATTCGCGCTCGTCCGCCCGCACGCGGTGGGCGCTCTTGAGGATGTCGCCGCTCCCGAAGCGCCACGCGCCGGCGACGCTCCGGGCGGTGGCGTTGTAGCAGCGCAGCACGAGTGGCGACCCGTGCTCGGCGGGCTTCACCGCCGAGACCACGAGCCCCGACCCCTCGAGCGTCACGTCGACCGGGGCCGGCTCGAGCTCCATGGCATCCCGCAGCCAGAAGCCGCGCACCGGCAGGAACACATCCTCCCAGAGCGACGGCAGCGTGTCGCCCCGCTCCAGCTCCGTCGCCGACACCGGGACGAGCGCGAGCTCGACCCGAGTCGCGCCGAGGCATTGCGCGAGCGGCGTGGCCGTGGGCCAGCCGGCATGCCCGGGCCGGGTGGGGAGATCGTTGCGCGACAGTTCGCCCACCGCGCGGAGGAGGGTGAACAAGAGGTCGCCGCCGGCGGTCCATTGGTACTCGAAGAACCCCGGGGCGAGGAGCGCCAGTCCGCGGCGACCGTCCGCCGCAGCCACGAAACGGTGGGCGGGCGCCGTCGCGACGGGCGTTTCGCGCGGATAGTCCGCGGCGTGGACGGCGACCGGAGCGCGCGCGACGGCGCCGAACGCCGTGCCCGCGAGGGCGGCGACCCCGCTGAGACCGGTGGCACTGCGCGCCCGCAGCCGGTGCCACTCGGCCCGATTCTCGATGTCGAGGATGCAGCGTACGATTGCGCTGTCGGCCTGCAGCATCACGACGAGGCGAACCCCGACCCGGCGGCCGATCTCGAAGCGCGCTTCGAGGGCCGCCAGGAGCGGCCCCGCCGCGAGGCGGCGGACCGTCACGGGGCCCGTGGCGCGGCGCGTCCGTTCACCGGCCGCCGGGCAGTAGGTGTACGTGTCGCCCGCGTCGCCGCCGTCCTCGAGCCGGAGCACGTCGCCGAAGCGCTCGCCCGTGCGGCGGTCGTGTAGGGCGAGGGACCCCGTGGGCTCGAGCGTCACTTCGATCCAATGATTCACGAGCGTCCGACCCTGCAAGCGGGCGCCTTCGCCCGTCGGCCGGGCGAGCGCCTCCGCGGAGGCGAGCTGGGCCAGGGCGACCCCCAATCCGGGCACGCTCGGTGCCCGCAGCGCGACCCGCACTTGCGCCACCTCGTCCAGATCGGGGTAGTGGCGCGGCGCGTCAAGCCGCTCCGTGGCGATCCGGCGGTCGAGCAGCTGCAGCGGGATCGCCCGCCCCTCGCGGCCGCGCAGCGCGAAGGGGCGATAGCCGGGGCCGGTGCGGGGCGCCCGGGTGCCCGGCGGTCCGACGGGCACGTCGCGGCGGAACAGTGTCACGTCCGTCATGACGATCCCACCGCGCGGGCGTGCCGCCGGATTCCACAGCACCAGCGTCGGCTGCGCGTCGCCCGGCCGCTCGCGCGCGGCGTCGGGATCGTGGCGCACCAGATCCAGTACGCTGCCGCGCACGATCTCCCCCGCCAGGGCCTCGACCCGCGTCAGGCGGGCGTCCACCGCGCGCGCCACGTCGTCGCTCGCGCATCCGCCGAGCGCGTCATGGAACTGGCATTGCACCAAGGACCGCCATGCGAGCTCGACGAGCGGTCGCCGGTCCCGCCCGCCGGCCCGGCGCGCCAGCGCGGCGAGCGGCTCCGCGGCGCGCTCAAGCGTGAGTTCGGCCGCGGAGTACCGGCGCTTGAGAGGCGCCCGGGTGCCGTGCACGCCTTGCAGGGTCCAAGTGTAGCGATACGACCAGCGCAACTCGCCCGCGAGCGGCGCGGGCTGCGCCCCCTCGGCCGCGGCCTGGAAGAATTCGTCGAGCCGCGACACGCGGAACGCGCTCTCGGGCTCGAGCTCGGACAGGAGGTCGCGGAGGCGGGACAGGTCGGGATACGCCGCGTGATGATCGGCGCCGATGAACACCGGGATGTGTTTCCCGGTTGCGCGGGCGACGAGCACACCGCGCACGGGCGCCCAGGCGGCGAACAATCGGTCGCGGTCGGCGGGGAGTGCGGCGCCGATTTCGTAGCCCGGGGGCGGCAGGTGCCACACCAGCACCTCGTGCCCATCGAGCCCGCGCCAGCGGTACAGGTCGTGCTCCTGCCCCGCTTCGCCGCCGAGGCCCCGCCACACGACACCGTAGCGGATCCCGAACTCGCGGGCCAGCGTGGGCCACGCCGCCGGATGGCCGAACGCGTCAGGAGAGTAGAGCACGTCGAGCCGTCCGCCGAGCCGCTCCGCGTCCGCCGCCCCGAGGAGCAGGTTGCGCACGAGCGCTTCCCCGGAGGGGATCTGCTCGTCGGCGAGCACGTACCACGGGCCGACCGCGAGCCGCCCGGTTTTCACGAGTGCTCGTAGGTCGCTCTCGCGGTCCGGTCGCGCCCGCAAGTAGTCCTCGACGACCACCGTCTGGCCGTCCAGCAGAAAACTGCGGTACCCCGGGTCGTCCTGGAGCCGCCCGATGAGATCGTCCATGACGGCGACGAGGCGGGCCTGGAACGCGGCGTGCGGCAGGTACCACTCGCGGTCCCAGTGCGTGTGTGGCACGAGATGAAAGATGAGCCCCGTCATCGCGCGCTAAGCCTAAGGGGCCGACGACGCGTTTTGGAAGGCCCGGCACCGCAACGGGTTGGCGCGGTACGCGCCGACGGCGCGCGCCCGAGCGTCCCGTCTTGCCTCGCACGCGCCCGCGGTGACGCGGCGACTCTGTGACCCGAGCCCGCACAGGAAGGGTATAGAGGTAATCGGCAGGGCGTACCTCGCCGGCGCCCGCCGAGTGGCCACACGCCATTTGCTGCTCCGTAGCGGCGCGATATGTTGGCTAGGTAGGGCACTCGCTTCGAGGTGTTACCGTGCGCCGTATCACACTCCTCGCTGGCCTCACCCTTGCCGGACTCGCCGCGTGCCACTCCTCGCCCAGCGGCCCCTCAAACGGGCTGGGTGGCATGTGGGGTTGGACGCTGAACAGAAACCCGAGCGGGTCTCGGATTAGTGTTACGCTCTCGACCGCAGGCAATGACGTTAACGGCACGGGGCTAGTCTGCGGCGTGGGCCCCAGCTGCAATCCGGGCCAGGTCACGATCACCGGACAAACCGTGCTCGGGTTCGGACCCTTTAGTCTGACGCTCAAGGGTGCTGGGAGCTACGTGGCCACCTACGCTGGCACGTTTCTGGGCGATGACCAGGTTCAAGGCACCTGGACCGTATCCGGCCAGTCTCACGCCGTCACCCTCAACCGCTGCACGCCAACCAATCTCTGCTGAACGCTGCAGAACGCTCATTTCCGGCCGTGTGTCGCGCCTCTATCGTCCGCCGGTCGTTGCAACACTGTAACAGGTGGGCAACGATCCGGCGGGATCCAGTCGCGTAACGCCTGAAACAGCAAACTGGTGAGCTGCAAAGCACGCGGCCACTGGGGGTGGCGCCGCTCGGGCGCGCGGTGATATTGCAATCCATG
>DATBCS010000126.1:0-3198 GCA_036270315.1 Gemmatimonadales bacterium | reverse complement strand
CGACCGGCCCACGGTGTTCGTGCTCGATGCGGACAGCCGCTCGCTGTTTCCGCTCGACGCACTGCGCGCCTTCGTGGACGCGGGCGGCGCGATCGTCGCCCTGGGCCGCGCGGGCGAGGTCGACGTGCCGTCCGCGATGCCGTCCGAGCTGCTCTCCGGCTTCGTGAGCCACCCGCTCGGCCCGCGGCAGCTCCTCGTCGCCGTGCGCGCCGGGTACCGGGAAGCCGCAGCCCGCATGGAGACGGCCCGCGCCCGGGCCGAGGCCGCGAGCCGCAGCCGGGAGATCGGTGAGCTCACGCGCATCGGGGTGGCGCTCGGCACCGAGCGCGATCTCAAGACTCTGCTCGACTTGATCCTCACCCAGGCGCGGCGCGTCACGTCGTCCGACGCGGGCAGCCTCTATCTGGTCGAGACGAGCGAACAGGGCCCGCAACGGCTGCGGTTCCGGTTGGCGCAGACGTACTCCAAGCCGGATGCGCCGTTCGTCGAGTTCACGATTGCCGTGGACCGCTCGAGCCTCGCCGGGTACACGGCGGTGACGGGCGAGCCGCTTGTGATCGACGATGCGTACTTCCTGCCACCCGATGTGGAGTACACCATCAACCGCTCGTTCGACGAGCGCCACGGCTACCGCACCAAGTCGATGCTCGTGATCCCGATGAAGGACCACCGCGACGAGGTCATCGGGGTGCTACAGCTCATCAACCGCAAGCGTCAGTTTGAGACGGTGCTCGCGACCGCGGGAGACGTGGAGCAGCAGGTGGTACCCTACTCGAAGCGGACCGTCGAGCTCGTGACGGCACTCGCGGGCCAGGCGGCGGTGGCCATCGAGAACAGCCAGCTGTACCTCCGCATCGAGCAGATGTTCGAGGGGTTCGTGAAGGCGGCGGTGCACGCCATCGAACAGCGCGATCCCGCGACGTTCGGGCATTCCGGCCGCGTCGCGAACATGACAATCGGGCTTGCCGAAGTCGTGGACCGGGCGGGCGACGGCACCTACCGCACCGTGAAGTTCACCCGGGAGCAGCTCCGGGAGATCCGCTACGCCGGCCTGCTCCACGACTTCGGCAAGGTCGGCGTGCGTGAGCAGGTGCTCGTGAAGGCGAAGAAGCTCTACCCGCTGCAGCTCGACCTCATCCGCCAACGGCATGCGTTCGTGCTGCGCACCACAGAGCGGGAGTTCTGGCGCAAGCGCGCCGAGTTCCTCGAGGCGCATGGGCGGACCGGCTACGACAAGTTCCGGCGCGCGCTCGAGTCGGCGCACGGCCGCGAGCTCGAGGCGTTAGCACGCTTTCTCGACGCGGTGCTCCAGGCGAACGAACCGACCGTGTTGCCCGCCCCGCGGGTCGACGAGCTCACGGCGCTGGCGCAATGCACCTATGAGGACGTTACCGGCGAGGAGCGCCCCTATCTCACCGCCGACGAGGTGCGCTACCTCACGATTCCCAAGGGGAGCCTCGACGAGGCCGAGCGGCTCGAGATCGAGAGCCATGTCACCCACACGTACCACTTTCTGCAGCAGATCCCTTGGACGCGCGAGCTGCAGCAGATCCCCCTCATCGCCTATGGCCACCACGAGAAGCTCGACGGCGCGGGCTACCCCCGCCACGTGACCGGCGCGGCGATCCCGCTGCAGACGCGCATGATGACGATCAGCGACATCTATGACGCGCTCACCGCAGCCGACCGGCCCTACAAGCCGGCCGTGGTGCCCACGCGGGCGCTCGACATCATGACGGAAGAGGTGCGGCTCGGGCAGCTCGATGGCGAGCTGTTCCGGCTGTTCGTGGACGCCCAGGTCTTCGCGGCGCCCGTCTAGCCGACGAGCAGCTTGCCGGCGACGACTAGCAGGAATGCGCCGAAGACGCGCCGCAGCGTGGTGTCCGAGAGCGGCCCGGCGAGTTTCGCTCCGATCAAGGCTCCGACAAACAGTCCTCCGGCGATCACGGCGGCGTAGGCGTAATTGACCTGGCCGCGCCGGTTGTATTCAAGCATCCCCAGCAAGCCCACGGGAAGCAGCAGCGCGGCGAGCGAGGTGCCCTGCGCGGTGTGCTGCGGGAGCCGCGCCAAGAGGACGAGTGCGGGCACGATCACCACGGCACCGCCGATCCCGAGCAGTCCCGACACCACGCCTCCAATGAGGCCGATCACCGCGATCACGACCCAGGTCATTGCGCTTCTCCTTGCTCAGGTTCGCCCGTGCGCTCCGCCGCCCGGCGTCTCAAGGCGTAGCACGTCGCCCGGCTCGAGCGCGGCGCTCACCTTGGGGGCGAGCGCCACTCCGTTCAAGATAGTGCGCCCCGGCGTCCCCGTGCCGCCGCCTGCGGCGCCGCGAGGCGCGTGGCGCCGTCGCTCAGCGAGAATGCTCACGTCCATCGGGGCGAGGGCCTCGAACTCCCGGATCACGCCGTCGCCGCCCGGCCACCGCCCGGCGCCCCCGCTGTGGTGCCTTAGGGCGTAGGTCCGCACGCGGAGCGGGCACTCGAGTTCGAGCACTTCGATCGGCGTGTTCCGCGTATTGGACATGCCGACGTGGACACCCGACGGGCCTGGCGCCGTGGGACTCGCCCCTTGCCCGCCGCCCACGGTCTCGTAGTAGGTCCAGCCCCCCCGGGACCCGGCGCCCCGGCCGCCGAACGTGACGTTGTTCATCGTCCCCTGCCCCTGCGCCGGCACAGCAATGCCGCCGCTGGCGAGCGCAAGGAACACGGTGTCGGCGATCCGCTGGGATGTCTCGACGTTGCCGGCCGCGACGGCGCTCGGGTAGCGCGCGTGCACGAGACAGCCTTCAGGCGCCGTGACCCGCACCGCCCGCTCGACGCCGCCGTTCGTCGGGAGGTCGACGGGGGCTAGCGTCCGGACCACGAACAGCACCGCCGAGCGAGCCACGGCGAGCGGGCAGTTTACGTTGCCGCGCGCGGCGGGCGCGGTCCCCGTGAAGTCGGCGTGGAACACACCGTCCGCGATGTCCACCTGGACGACGATGGGCAGGTCTCCGTCGTCCACGCCGTCGCCCTCGAGCCAGTCGGTGGCCTTGAGGCCGCGCGCGACGATCGGTCGCAGGGCCGCTCGCGTCGCGCGCTCGGCGTACGCGAGCAGGTCCCGTGCGGCCGCCTGCGTCGCGGCCCAGCCGTAGCGCGCGGCGAGGGCCGCCAGCGCCTCCGCCCCTCGCCCCACGGCTGCCCTTTGAGCCGCGAG
>DATBCS010000125.1:0-7354 GCA_036270315.1 Gemmatimonadales bacterium | reverse complement strand
GTTTGCGACCGCAGCGGCGCGCGGGTCGGCGGCGGGTTGCGCCTGGGTCATTACTTAGCTAAACTAACTATCGACCGGCCGCCGCGCAACCCCAGGAGGCTCCATGGCCACCGCGCCACCCCACTTCGGGCTGTCCACCATCGGGCAAATCTTCGTGCGCGCCCGCGACCTCGACCAGGGCGTGCGGTTCTACCGCGACACGCTCGGGATGCGCTTCTTGTTCCAGGTCCCGCGGATGGCGTTCTTCCAGTGCGGCGACGTGAGCGTGATGCTGGGCGTCCCCGAGGGCCCGGAGTTCGACCACCCCGCCTCCGTCGTGTATTACCTGGTTCCGGAGATCACCGCGGCGCACGCGAGCCTCGCCGGTCGCGGCGTGCCGTTCGTCAGCCCCCCACACCTCGTCCATCGCGCACCGGACCACGAGCTGTGGATGGCGTTCTTCCACGATCCCGACGGCAACGCGGTCGCGCTCATGGCGCGGAAGCGGCCGGCGTAGACGCCAGGACCTCCGGTGCGAGGGCCTGGCGGCTCGGCCACGATCACGGCGTCGGTTCGCCCGCCCTGCCCCGCTCGCCGCGCCACGCGGCGTAGGTCCATACCACCCCGCCGACGAGGATCGCCACCGGGATGATCAGCACCGCGCGAGCGAGCGAGCTCGCATCGGAGATCGCGCCGAGCACCGCGGGCGACGGGACGTCACCCAGGACGTGGATCGTGAAGATGCTCACCGCAACGGCCGTCGCCCGGATCTCGGGCGCGACCACGTTCACGATCGCCGAGTTGATCGGCCCGGTGGACGCGAACAAGAGCACCTCGGCCACGACGATGCCCGACCAGTACATGACGGGACTCGGTGAGCTGAGGGCGAGGAGCGCGACGGGTGCCGCCGCGAGCGTCGCGATCCCGCATACCCAGAGGTAGGCCTGTTTGGTGCGCCCGAGCAGGGCGTCGCCAATCCATCCGCCGAGCGAGATGCCGAGGAACCCCGTGCCCGCGAGGATCACGCCGAACCACGAAGTGGCGGTGGCCTCGGGCAGCGCGCGCACGCGCATCAGGAACTTCGGCATGAAGACCGCCATCCCGCCGAGCGCGAACGTATAGGCCGCGTACCCGAGTACCGTCAACACGTAGGGGCGGTTGCGGAGCAGCGCGGCGTAGGCGGCTCGGGCCACCCCGCTCCCCCGCCCAGGCGGGGCGGCGGGCGGGGCCGGGGCCGGCGCGTCCGAGTCTTGCGCCCCACGACGCGGCTCGTGGAGCCGCAGGGCCACCGCGGCGAGGACGAGCCCCGGAGCGCCGGCGACGAAGAACGCGCTGCGCCACCCGAAATGCACGTCCATCTGTCCGCCGACGACGTAGCCGAGCGCCGAGCCGAGCGGGATCGCCGCGAAGAAGATCGCGAACACCCGACCGCGGTAGCGGCGCGGGTAGTAGTCGGCGAGCAGGCTGGGCGAGATGGTCCCATAGGCCGCTTCGCCGACCCCCACCAGGGCCCGGGCGACGAACAGCGTCACGACGCTCCACGCGAGCCCGCCGAGCGCCGTGGCCACACTCCAGAGGAGCACGCCGAGCGCGATCAGGCGCGTGCGCGATCCCCGGTCGCCCAGCGTGCCGAACGCGGGCGCCGTGACGAGATACACCAAGATGAAGACGCTCGTCAGCAGCCCGAACTGGGTGTCGCTGACGTGGAGCGGCGAGTGCCGCAGGCTCTCCCCGAGCGCCGCGATGACGTAGCGATCGAGGTAGTTGAGGAGGTTGATCCCGGTGAGGACGACGAGCCCCACCCGGGCGGCGCGGCTTACAGATGCGTCTTCAGCCACACCGTGAACAGCCCGAACAGGTTCTCCCGCGTGGTGCCGCCGGCGATCGCGTGCGTGCGGTTGGGGTAGATCCGCATGTCGAACTGCTTGTTGGCAGCCTCGAGCCGTTCGACCAGGCGCACGCTGTTCTGGAAGTGGACATTGTCGTCCCCGGTGCCGTGCACCACGAGGAAGTTGCCCTTGAGGCTGTCGGCGTAGGGGAGCGCGGCGCTCTCGTCGTAGCCCGCCGGGTTCTCGGCCGGGGTCCGCATGTAGCGCTCGGTGTAGATCGTATCGTAGAAGCGCCAGTCCGTCACCGGCGCCACCGCAAGGCCGGCCCGGAAGACGTCCGCGCCCAGCAACATGGTACGGGTCGTCATGTAGCCGCCGTAGCTCCAGCCCCAGATCCCGATCCGGTCGGCGGCGACGTAGGTTTGCCGCGCGAACCAGCGCGCCGCGGCGATCTGATCCGCCACCTCGTAGCGGCCGAGGTGCAGGTAGGTGAGCTTCCGGAACTTCGCACCGCGGGCGCCCGTGCCCCGGTTGTCCACGCTCGCGACCAGGTACCCCTCCTGCGCCAGCATCTGGTGCCACAGGTACGTCGGCCCGCCCCAGGCGTCCGTGACCGTCTGCGAGCCCGGGCCGCCGTACACGGTTAAGAGGAGGGGGTAGCGCTTCGCCGGGTCGAAGTCCCGCGGTTTGATGAGCCAGGCGTTGAGCGCGCCGCCGTCGGCCGCGGGCAGCTGCAGGAACTCAGGAGCGCGGAGCCGCAGCGCGTCCACCTTGTGCAGCAGCGCGGCGTTGTCGGCGACGCTCCGCACCAGCGTGCCGTCCGCGCGCCGCAACGTCTCGACCGGAGGCACTCCCGCCCGCGAGTAGGAGTCGAAGTACCAGCGGAACGTCGGGTCGAACTCAGGCCGGTGCGCTCCCGGTCCGGTGGCGATGCGGGTGAGCCCGAGGCCGTCGAGCCCGACCCGCAGCAGCGGCCGAGTGAGCGGGCCATCGATCGCCCCCGTGCAGTACAGCACCTGGGCCCGCTCGTCCACGCCGTACAGCTCGAGCACATCCCAGCCCCCGGGCGTCACCCGCCGCACGAGCGAGCCGTCGCGGTTGAACAAGTAGAGCTGCTGGTAGCCGTCCCGTTCGGACTCGAACAGGAACTGGCGGCCGCCGTTGATCCAGTGCGGCTGGTGCGCGTCTACCCAGGCCGAGTCGCTGTCCGTCATGATGAGGTGGGCCGCCCCCGTCCGGGTATCGGCGAGGAGCAGGTCCAGCCGGCTCTGGTGGCGGTTCAGGCGGGTGAGCCAGAGCGCGTCGGGCGATCCGGCGAAGTCGAGCGCGGCGACGTAGATGTCCGGCTCGGCCCCGAGATCGACCCAGGTGGTCCGCCCGCTCGCGAGCTCCACCACCCCGATCTTCACGGTGGAGTTCGGTGTCCCGGCCTTGGGATAGTGTACCGGGATGAGCTGCGGGTAGAGCGAGTCCTGGTTCTCGAGGTAGAACGGCCGGATGGCCGTCTGGTCGAGGCGCCAGAAGGCGACGCGCCCGCCGTCGGGGCTCCACCGGAACGCGTCGCGCAGATCGAGCTCCTCCTCGTACACCCAATCGGAGGTGCCGTTGATGACGTTGTCGCCGCCGTCGCTCGTGAGGGCGCGCTCGGCCCCGCTCGCCAGGTCGGTCACGTAGATGTTGTTGTCGCGCACGAACGCGACCAGCCGGCCGTCCGGCGAGAGCTTGGCGAACGACTGATAGCCGGGTTTGGCGCTCACCGGGAGCAGCCGCTTCGCGGCGAAGTCCCAGACGTAGTACGTGCCCTTGGTGTTCTGGCGCCACACCCGGGCCGAGTTGGCGAAGATGAGGAGCTTCGAACCGTCGCCGGAGAAGCTGTATTGCTCGATCTTGATGGGCTCGCGGCTGCCCGACGGCACCAGATCCGCGCCGTGCACCAACACCTCGCGGGTGCCCGTGAGCGCATCCACGCGGTACAGGTCCGTGCCGCCCGCCACCTCGTCGAGCACCGTGTAGCCGCGGCCGTCCTTCATCCACTCCGCGGACACGACGTCGCCGGCAAACTCGCGCGTGCCCCAGATCGCGTGCACGGTGAGTGGGGGGGCCGCGCCTTGGGCGGCGAGTGCTGACCCCAGGCGGAGGGCGAGGGTGCAGAGGGCAGCGGAGCAACGGACGAAGCGCGCGAGCATGGCGACCACCGGGCGGTAGGTTTTTGGGTGAGAGAAACTTACCCGTCCGTGCGAGCCCTGCCATCGTGGTAACCGGGAACGAGGAGGCGCGATGAACCGGCACAATCGACGCGAGCAGGCAGAGGTGTTCCGCGGCTTGCACCGGGGCCCAGGCCTCCTGGTGCTGCCGAACGCCTGGGATGTCGTGACGGCCCGGCTGGTGGAGGCGGCGGGCTTTCCCGCCGTGGCCACGACGAGCGCCGGCATCGCGTGGGCGCTCGGCTATCCCGACGGGGAGCGCATCAGCCGGGACGACATGCTCGGCGTAGTGCAGCGCATCGCCGCGGCCGTCCGGGTCCCCGTCACCGCCGACATGGAGGCAGGCTACGGCCGGCGCCCTGAGGACGCTTGGGCGACCGCGCGCGGCGTGATCGCCGCCGGGGCGATTGGGCTGAACCTGGAGGACGGGACTCCCGAGGGGACCCTGCTCGACGCGACGCTGCAGGTGGAGCGCATCCGGGCCGTGCGCGAGGCGGGGGCGGCGGCGGGCGTCCCCCTCGTCGTGAACGCGCGGACGGATGCGTTTGAGACGCAGGCCTGGACGCCGGCCGAGCGCCTGCGGGAGGCGGTGCGGCGGGCGAATGCGTACCGCGACGCCGGCGCGGACTGTCTGTTCGTCCCGCACGTGAGCGATGCGGATACGATCGGGCGGCTGGCGCGCGAGCTCACCGGCCCGCTGAACGTCATCGCCGGGCCTCCCGCCCCGGCCCTCGGCGAGCTCGCGCGGCTCGGCGTCCGGCGCGCCAGCCTGGGCCCGCGCCTGACCCAGGCGGCGCTCGGCCTGGTGCGCCGGGTCCTGACCGAGTTGCGCGAGCGGGGCAGCTACGGCACGCTCGCGGACCTCGTGCTGCCGTTCGCCGAACTCCAGCGGCTCGTGGCCCCCGGCCCTTGACGGCGCCGGCGCCCTGGTATATTTATACCAGAGAATGAATAATCATACCCTTGGTTAGGGTAGACCCAACGGGTGGCCCGTCATGAATCGACCGACGCTGCACGTTCTCGCGAATCTGAATCTGGCCGCTCCCATCGGCGGGAGCGACCGGGCGGTGTAGGCGTCAAGACGACAGCACGCGACATGCCCCGGCCCGCTCCCCAAAGAGCGGGCCTTTTTTTCTGACCTGAGGACGAGAGGGCACGATGACGGAAGGCGAGCGATCACCGTGGGCCAACGCCCGCGCGCCGGCGCTCGATCCCTGGCGCGAGTACGACGCGTGTGGCGTGGGGTTCGTGGCGCGCGCGTCGGGCGAGCGCTCGCACGAGGTGATGCGGCTGGCACTCCAGGCGCTCGGCCGGGTGGCCCACCGCGGCGCCGCGGCGACTGACAACTCAGGCGACGGGGCCGGCGTCCTGACACAGATTCCCGAGCGGCTGCTGCGCGCCGAGGCGCAGCGCCAGGGCATCGCACTCGCCCCTGACCAGCCGTTCGCCGTCGGCGCCTTCTTCCTGCCTACCGATCCCAGCGTGCTGGACCGTGCGACGACGATGATCGAGGAAGTCTTGCACGCCGAGGGCCTGCCGGTGCTGGGGTGGCGGGACGTGCCGGTCGACCGCGCGGTGCTCGGTGCCGGAGCGCGCGTCACCTGCCCGACCATCCGGCACGCCTTCGTGGCCCTGCCGCGCGACTCGGGCCGGACCGAGGAAGCCGCCTGGGAGCGCTCCCTCTACCTCGCGCGTCGCGCCCTCGAGCGGCGCGCGGCCGACGCCGCCCCGGTCTTCGAGCCGTTCTTCGTGTGCTCGCTTTCGTGCCGCACGGTGGTCTACAAGGCGCTGCTCACGGGCAATGAGCTCGCGGCGTTCTTTCCCGACCTCCGCTCCCCCGATTACGACACCGCGCTGGCCGTCTTTCACCAGCGCTACTCCACGAACACCAGCCCGAGCTGGGCGTTGGCGCAGCCGTTCCGCCTGCTCGCCCACAACGGCGAGATCAACACGCTCTGGGGCAATCGCAACGCGATGCGCGCCCGCGAGCCCGCGCTCGCCTCCCCGCTCTTCGGGGAGGGTGTGGACCGGCTCAAGCCGGTGATCTGGACCGGGGGGAGCGATTCCACGAGCCTCGACAACGCCCTCGAGTTACTCGTGCGCGCCGGGCGCGATCCGGTGCACGCGCTGATGATGCTGGTCCCCGAAGCGCACGAAGGGGCGCCCGAGATGGAGCCCGCGCTGCGCGGCTTCTACGAGCTCCACGAGTGTCTGGTGGAGCCGTGGGACGGGCCGGCGGCACTCGCGTTCTCGGACGGCGTCCTCGTGGGCTCGGCGCTCGACCGGAACGGCCTCCGCCCCTGCCGCTACAAGGTCACGCGCGACGGGCTCGTGGTCGCCGGGTCCGAAGCGGGACTCGTGGATCTCGATCCCGCCCAGGTCGTCGAGAGCGGCCGGCTGGGTCCGGGCGAGCTGCTCGTGGTCGACACGCGCCGCAAGGTGATCCTCCATAACGCCGAGGCGAAGCGCGAGGTGGCGCGCCGCCGTCCCTACGCACGCTGGGCGGCGCGCGCCATCCGGCCGCTGCGCCCCACGGTCGCCGCGCCCGACCGGCCCCCACTCCCCGAGACCGAGCGCGTGGCGCGCCAACTGGCGTTCGGCTGGAGCTTCGAGGATCTCAAGTACGTGCTGGAGCCGATGGGTGGCGCCGGGCAGGACGCCGTGTGGAGCATGGGCGACGACACCCCCATCCCGCCGCTCGCGCACGTGCGCCCGAGCCTCTACGCCTATGTGCGGCAGCGCTTCGCCCAGGTGACGAATCCCGCGATCGATCCGTTGCGCGAAACGCTGGTCATGTCGCTGCGGATGCACCTCGGGCGGCGTGGCTCGCTGCTCGCCGAGCGCCCCGAGGGGCTGCGGCTGGTGCGCAATGAGCACCCGGTGCTGCTGGAGGAGGAGATGGCGGCGCTCCGCGCGCTCGCCGGCGCGCAGGCTGTGACGCTCGATGCCACCTGGTGCGCCGAGAGCGACGGTGCCGCGCTGCGAGCCGCGCTCGACGGGCTGGCCCGCGGGGCGGGTCGCGCCGTGTCACAGGGGGCGCGGATCGTCATCCTGAGCGACCGGGCGGCCGACGGGGAGCGCGCGCCGCTGCCGATGCTCCTCGCGGTCGGGGCCGTGCATCAGCACCTGCTCGACAATGGCTTGCGGACACGGCTCGGGCTCGTCGCGGAAGCGGGAGACGCCTGGGACGTGCATCACGTCGCCGCGCTGATCGGGTACGGGGCGGAGGCGGTGCACCCCTGGCTCGCGCTCGAGTCCGTGCGGGCCCACGTTGCCGCGGAGGACGCACGCCTCAAGTTCCGCGCGGCGGCCGAGCAGGGTCTCCTGAAGATCCTCTCCAAG
>DATBCS010000124.1:0-16280 GCA_036270315.1 Gemmatimonadales bacterium | reverse complement strand
CGAGCGCGGCGCCCGGCTCATCGGGCCGAACTGTCCGGGTCTGATCTCGCCCCCCCAGACTAAGGTGGCGAGCGCGGCGCCCGGCTCATCGGGCCGAACTGTCCGGGTCTGATCTCGCCCCCCCAGACTAAGGTGGGGATCATCCCCGGCGTGATTTGCCGACCGGGCCGGATCGGGGTCGTGTCGCGCAGCGGCACCCTCACCTACGAGATCGTGCACCAACTCTCGACGCAGGGCTTCGGGCAGTCCACGTGTATCGGGATCGGGGGGGATCCTCTGATCGGCACGAACTTCATTCACTGCCTGTCGGCGTTCCAGGCCGACCCGGAGACCGACGCGGTGGTGATGATCGGCGAGATCGGCGGGACCGACGAGCAGCAGGCCGCCGAGTTCGTGACCCAGGCCGTGACGAAACCGGTAGTCGGGTTCATCGCTGGCCAGACGGCGCCCCCGGGCCGCCGCATGGGGCACGCGGGCGCCATCATCTCCGGCTCGAGCGGGACCGCCGCCGAGAAGATGGCGGCGTTCGCGCGGGCCGGCATCGCGGTGATGAAGCGGCCCGCGGATGTCGTCGCCCTGCTCAAGGAGCGGCTGTGAAGCTACGCGATGTCCTCCGGCCCGAGCACGTCGTCGTGCCCTTGAGCGCGACGACGGTGAAGCAAGCGACGGAGCGTTTGGCCGAGCGGCTCATCGCGAGCGGCGCCGTCGCCGATCCGCAGCGCCTCAACGCGGTCATCCGGCACACGTGGCCGGAGGACATGGTGAGCGTGGGTGAGCACGCGTTTCTGCCGCACTTCCGCACCGAGGCGGTGCGGGGCCTCGTGTGCGCCGTGGGCATCGCGCCCACACCGATTCATTGGGAGCGGGATCCGCACCGCACGGCCCGGATTGTCATCTTCATCGTCGCGCCGGTCCGGGAGGCGGCCCTGTACCTCCAGGTAGTGGGGGCGTTCGCTCGGACCCTGTCCGACCCGACGACGGCGCTCGCGCTGCTCGCCGCGAAAAGCCCGGACCAGGTGCTCGCGCTCGCCGCGCTCGAGGCGGTGGAGTTGCCGAGTCAGCTCGCGGTGCGCGACGTCATGACGCCCCAGGCGTTCACCGCGAGGCCTGAGCAGACGCTGGGCGAGGTGGCGCAGCTGATGGTGGAGCACGACATCCGCGCCATGCCCGTGGTCGATACGGCGGGGGAGCTGCTCGGGATGATCACCCATCGCGAACTGTTGCGCTACCTGATCCCCGACTTCCTGCACCGCACCAAGAGCGGCGAGTTTCGCGCGCCCACGCGGAGCCAGCTGCAGCGCGGCTCCGCGGACCCGCGGCTGATCCCGGCGAAAGAAGCCATGGCCCGGTCGGTGCTGTGCCTGTCGGAGGACCAGACGCTCGCCGACGTGGCCAATCTCATTAACGCGAAGGATGT
Organism: Gemmatimonadales bacterium; assembly: GCA_036270315.1. Taxonomy (GTDB): domain Bacteria; phylum Gemmatimonadota; class Gemmatimonadetes; order Gemmatimonadales; family GWC2-71-9; genus AG41. Next base: position 14,863 of record DATBCS010000124.1, on the reverse strand, counting down.
CGACCGCTTTCCCGTGGTGCGGGCCGGCGTCGTGGTCGGCTTCCTCACCCGGGCCGATCTAATCCGCCGTCTCGTCGCGCCCCCCCCTCCGTCCCCGGACACCCCATGCTGACGCTCGCGATCCTCAAGCCGGATGCTGTGCGCGGCGCCCGCGCGGGTAAGATTCTCGCCCATCTCGAAGCGGCGGGATTCGTGGTGCGCGCGGCCCGGCTCGTGCAGCTCACCGTGCCCCAAGCCGAAGCCTTCTACGAGGTGCACCGCGAGCGCCCGTTCTATCGCTCGCTCGTCGCCTTCATGACGTCTGGGCCGGCGCTCGCGCTCGCCCTCGAGCGCGACAACGCGGTGGCCTACTTGCGCGAGGTGATTGGCGCGACTGATCCGGCCGAGGCCGCACCCGGGACGGTGCGGCGCCTGTACGCCGAGTCCAAGGAGCGCAACGCGATCCACGCCTCCGATTCCCCCGCGGCGGCAGCGCGGGAAGTGGCGTTTTTCTTCCCCGAGGGCGAGCTGCATCAACTCGGTTGACCCTAGTCCCACAAGGGTTTAGCTTCGGTTGCTCATGTTACAGGTCGACCTGCGGGAGCTTGCGCGCGGCCCGGTGGAAACGCGGGCTGAACTCGCCGGGGACGACCCCCTGTTCGAGGGCCTCGGGCTCGTCCTCGCCGCGCCGGTGCAGGTCGCCGGCCGGTTGCAGGCGGCCGGGCCCGGGCGGTTCTACTGGCGCGGTTCGCTCGCGACCCGGATGGCGGGGCAGTGCCGGCGCTGTCTAACGCCCGTGACGGTCCCCGTCACCGCCCCGATCGACGCCTTGTTCGCGCAGGACCTGGACGCCCTGGAGGACCCGAACTCTTATCTGCTCGCCCCGACGGCGACCGAGATCGATCTCCGGCCCGCGGTGCGCGAGGAGTTGGCGCTCGCCGCCCCCAGCTGGGTCGTGTGCCGGGAGGAGTGCCCGGGGTTGTGTCCGCGTTGCGGGCGGGACCTGAACGCGGGCCCCTGCGGCTGCCCCCCCGCGCCCGACTCGGGGCGCTGGCCGGCGCTCGCCGCGTTGAAGGACAAGCTCCACCACTGACCAAGGACGACCATGGCGGTACCGAAGCGAAGGACCTCCAAGCGGAAGAAGCGCGCCCGGCGCACCCACTATAAGGCGGCGCCCATCGCGCTGCAGCCGTGTCCCAAATGCGGCGACCTGAAGCGGCCGCACCGGGTGTGCCCGACGTGCGGGTATTACAAGGGTGAACAGCGGGTGGCGGTCGAGGACGCCTGACGTGATCCGGATCGCCCTGGATGCGATGGGGGGCGACAACGCCCCGCACGTCGAAGTGGCGGGGGGCGTCCAAGCGTTGCGCGAGTTGCCGCCCAACTTCACGCTCCAGCTCGTCGGGCGGACCGGCGACATTGAAGCGGCCCTGACGGCAGAGGGCGCGGTCGAGCGCCAGCGGCTCGAGATCGTCGAGGCACCGGAAGTCGTGGGGATGGGGGAGAAGCCGCTCGCCGCGGTCAAGAGCAAGCCGCGCTCCTCCATCGCGGTCGGGCTCGGGCTCCAGAAGGAGGGCCGCGCGGACGCCTTCATCTCGGCCGGCAACACCGGCGCCGTGATGGCCGCGGCGACCCTGATGCTGCGGCTGCACCAGGGCGTGCAGCGGGCGGCGATCGCGACGCTGTTTCCGACGGCGGTGCACCCCGTGTTGGTGCTCGACGCCGGGGCCACCGTGGACTGCGATGCGCGGGAGCTGGTCGGGTTCGCCCACTTGGGATCGGTGTACGTGCGCGATGTGCTGGGCCGGCCCGAGCCCGGGGTCGGCCTGTTGAACATCGGCGAGGAGGACGAGAAGGGGAACGCGGTGGTGAAGGAGGCGCACCAGCTGCTCAAGCAGGTCGCCGGGCTTCGCTACGTCGGCAACGTCGAGGGCCGCGATATCCTCGCGGGCGAGGGGAAGAACGGGCGGATCGACGTGGTGGTGTGCGACGGGTTCGTCGGCAACGTGATCCTCAAGTTCTACGAATCGGCGGGCCGGATGTTCGTCGGGCTGATCCGGCGCGCGTTCCCCGACGTGCTCGACCGCCCCGAGGCGACGCAGCTCTTCAAGCTCCTGGACTACTCCGAGTACGGGGGCGCGCCGCTCCTGGGCGTGAAGGGCGTGGCGATCATTTGCCACGGCGCCTCGCCCGCCCGCGCCATCCGGAACGCCGTGCGCGTCGCCGTGCAAATGGTCGAAAGCCACCTGGACCAGGACATCGACGCCGAACTCGCCGAGGGCGCGACGCGATGAAGCGCCCTCTCGCCGAGTTGTGGGGCACAGGCTGCTATCTGCCGAAGCGCGTCATGACGAACGACGAATTCTCGGCCACGCTCGACACGTCCGATCAGTGGATCCGCGAGCGCACCGGGATTCGAGAACGGCGCGTGGCAGGCCCCGACGAATCGAACGCGTGCATGGCGAAGGCCGCCGCGGTGCAGGTGCTCGCGGACACGGGGTTGACGCCGCTCGACCTCGATGCGCTCGTGGTCGCGACCTGCTCCCCGGACCGTCTCCTCCCCTCGCAAGCGTGTGATCTCCAGGCCCAGCTCGGCGCGTCGAACGCCGCCGCCTTCGACGTGCAGGCCGCCTGCACCGGCTTCCTGTACGCCCTCAGCGTGGCGGAGGGCATGGTCGCGGCGGAGCAGGCCGAGCGGGTGCTCGTCGTGGCGTCCGAGAAGCTCACGAGCATCATGGACTGGAGCGACCGGACGACCGCGGTCCTGTTCGGGGACGGGGCCGGGGCGACCATCGTGCGCAAGAGCACGCGCGGCCGCGGGATCTTGTCCGGGTACCTGAAGTCCGACGGCACGCTCGCCGAGCTGTTGTACCGCCCGGGCGGCGGCGCCGCCCATCCGCCGGACGAGGCGCTCCTCACCGATCACTCGTACTACATCAAGATGGCTGGCCGCGAGGTGTTCAAGGCCGCGGTGCTCTCGATGGCGGACGCATGCGACCACGCGCTGGCGCGCGCCGGCCTGACGGGGGCCGACATCGATCTCTTGATCCCGCACCAGGCCAACATCCGGATCATCGAGGCGACCGCCAAGCACGCCGGGCTGCCGATGGCGAAGGTCTACGTCAACGTGGACCGCTTCGGCAACACGTCCGCCGCCTCGGTGGCGATCGCGCTCGATGAGGCGGTGCGATGCGGGCGGCTCACCCCGGGCATGAAGGTGATGTTCTGCGCGTTCGGCGCGGGCTTCACGTGGGCAAGCATGGTGGTGCAGTGGTAAAGACGGTGTGGCTCTGCCCCGGGCAGGGCGCGCAAAAAATCGGGATGGCAAAAGACCTCGCCGCGCGGTTCCCGGCAGCGCGGGACGCGCTCGAGGCGATCGACGCCAGCCTCGGGTTCAGGCTCAGCCGCGTCATGTTCGAAGGGCCGGAGCCCGAGCTGACCGCCACGCAGAACGCCCAGCCGGCGATTCTCGCCCACAGCATCGCCGTGTTCGCCGTCGTGGGCGGGTCCGTGGACGGCGCGGCCGTCGCCGCCGCCGGCCACTCGCTCGGCGAGTACTCGGCCTACGTGCTCGCCGGCGCGCTCGCGCCGACCGAGGCCGCCCGGCTGGTCCGCCGGCGGGGCACGCTGATGCAGGAGGCGGGCACGGCGCGCCCCGGCACGATGGCCGCCGTCCTGGGCCTCCCCACGGCGGAGGTCGAGGCGGCGTGCCGCGAAGCGTCGCAGGGCGGCGGGGTGGCGGTGGCGGCGAACCTGAACGCTCCCGACCAGACGGTGATCTCCGGGGATCCCGAGAGCGTGGCGGCGGCGGGGGAGCGCTGCCGCGCGCGCGGCGCCAAGCGGGTGATCCCGCTTAAGGTGAGCGGCGCGTTTCACTCCCCGCTCATGGCCCCCGCCGCGCACGAGTTGACGCGCGCGCTCGAAGCGGCCCGGTTCGCGGACCCCGCGTTCCCCGTGATCGCCAACGCCACCGCCGAGCCGGTGCGCGAGGCCGCTCAGGCCCGCCGGTTGCTCGCGGACCAGCTGACGGCACCGGTGCGCTGGGTGGCGTCGATGCAGCGCGCCGCGGACCTGGCCGGCCCCGGCGCGCGGTTCCTCGAGGTCGGTCCGGGCACGGTGCTCGCCGGGCTGTTGAAGCGGATCGCGCCCGGCGCGAGCGTTGCGAGCCTGGGAACGGCGGACGAGGTGGCGCGGTTCCTGGAAGCGGCGTGAAGATCGACTTGGCCGGCAAGGTGGCCCTGGTAACGGGCGGCAGTCGTGGGATCGGCTACTCGATCGCGCAGGCGCTCGCGGGCGCCGGGGCGCGCCTCGCGATCTTGGGCCGCGACGGCGCCAAGGCCCAGGCGGCGGCCAGCGCGCTCGGGGACGGCGCGGCGCGGGGGTTTGCCTGCGACGTGGCGGACGCGCGGCAGGTGGAGACCGCGATCGGCGGGGTGGAGGAGGCGTTCGGGCAGATCGACATCCTCGTGAACAACGCCGGCACGACCCGCGACAACCTGCTGTTCCGGCTCAGCGAGAGCGACTGGAGCACCGTGCTCGACACGAATTTGAAGGGCGCGTTTCTCGTGACCAAGCACGCCGCCCGGGGCATGATCAAGCGGCGCTGGGGCCGGGTCATCAACATCACGAGCGTGGTCGGCATCTCCGGCAACAAGGGCCAGGCCAACTACACCGCGTCCAAGGCCGGGCTGATCGGGTTCACGAAATCGGTGTCGAAGGAGCTTGCGTCGCGCAACGTGCTCGTGAATGCGGTGGCGCCGGGGTTTATCGACACGGAGCTGACGAGCGCGATCCATGGCGATGCGCGCCAGGCCCTGATCCGGGCCATTCCGCTGGGGCGGCTCGGGCAAGGCACAGATGTCGCCTCCGCCGTGCTCTTTCTCGTCTCCGATTTCGCGAGCTACATTACAGGTCAGGTGCTGGTCGTGGACGGCGGGATGGTATTGTGACCCTTTCCCCACACCTCCATTGAGGGCTACCATGGCAATGGACATGAAGCAGCTCGAAGAGAAGGTGAAAGACATCATCGTCGAAGAGCTAGGGGTCGAGCGTGAGAAGCTCACGTCCGACGCGAGCTTCATGGAGGACCTGGGCGCAGACAGCCTCGACACGGTCGAGCTGGTGATGGCCTTCGAAAAGGAATTCGACATCGATATTCCCGACGAAGAGGCCGAGAAACTGCGCACCGTGGGGCAGGCGCTCCAGTACCTCCACGAGAAGATGGGAAAATAGGGCGATGCGGCGCCGGGTCGCGATCACGGGGCTCGGGGTGGTGACGCCCTTGGGCAACAACGTGCAGAGCACGTGGGAGGGGCTCGTCGCCGGACGCTCTGGCGCCGGGCCGATCACGCGCTTCGACCCGGTTCAAAGCCCCGTCAAGTTCGCCTGCGAGGTGAAGGGGTTCGACGCGGCGCAGTACCTCGACAAGAAGGAGATGCGCCGCTACGACCTGTTCGCGCAGTACGCGATCGGCGCGGGGGACGAGGCGGTGACGGATGCCTGTCTCGCCAACAACTGGGCCTCGGTGGACCTCGCGCGCGTCGGCGCCATCGTCGGGACGGGCACCGGGGGGCTCCAAACCTTCGAAGAAAACTGCCGCGCGCTGTTCGAGAAGGGACCGAGCCGCGTGTCGCCGTTTTTCGTCCCGATGTACATGCCCAACGTCGCCGCCGCACTGTTGTCGATGCGCTACGGGGCGCGCGGGCCGAACTACTGCACGGTGTCCGCGTGCGCCTCGTCGGCCCAAGCGGTCGCGGACGCCGTCGCCCTGATCCGCAACAACGAGGCAGACATCATGATCGCGGGTGGGGCGGAAGCCGCGATCACGCCGCTCGCCGTCGCGAGCTTCGCCAACATGAAAGCGCTGTCCGAGCGCAACGACGAACCGGCGACGGCCAGCCGCCCGTTCGACAAGGACCGCGACGGCTTCGTGATGGGCGACGGGGCGGCGGCGCTGATCCTCGAGGCCTGGGACCACGCGGAACGGCGCGGGGCGAAGATCTACGCCGAAGTGGTGGGCTATGGGATGACCGCCGACGCCTACCACATCACGGCGCCCGCGCCCGACGGCGCGGGGGCGCGGCAGGCGATGCGCCTCGCGCTGCAGGACGGCAATATCCGGCCCGAGGAGGTGGGCTATATCAACGCCCACGGCACCTCGACGCCGCACGGGGACGCGGCCGAGACCGCCGCCGTGAAGGGCGTGTTCGGCGAGCAGGCGCGCCACCTCGTGTTCGGCTCGACGAAGTCGATGACCGGCCACCTGCTCGGCGCCGCTGGCGCGTTCGAGGCTGCGATCTGCGCGCTCGTGGTGCAGCGCGGCATCATCCCCCCCACCATTAACCAGTTCACGCCCGATCCGGCGTGCGACCTGGACTCGGCGCCCAACAAAGCGGTGAAGCGCCCGGTCATGGTCGCGTTGTCGAACTCCTTCGGGTTCGGCGGGCACAATGTGACGCTCGCCATTCGGCGGGCGGCGTAGTGGCGGGGTCGACGGACCCCGGCCTCCGGCCGATCGCCGACAAGGTCGAGCGCGGGGAGCGGCTCACCGGCGCCGACGCGCTCGCGCTGTTCCAGACGAGTGATCTCCTGACCCTCGGCCGGCTCGCCAACCTGGCGAACGGCCGCCGTAACGGCGACCGGGTCTTCTTCGCCGCCAACCAACACCTCAACCCCACGAACGTGTGCGTGCTGCGCAACACGTGCGTCTTCTGCTCGTTCGCGCGGATGCCGCAGGAGGAGGGTGCCTACACCCGCAGCCTGGAAGAGGTGTTCGCCGAGGCGGGGGCGGCCCGCGACAATCCCACGCGCGAGTTCCACATCGTGGGCGGCTTGCACCCCAAGCTCCGGCTCTCCTACTACCTCGAGCTGTTCCGCGGGTTGCGGGCGCGCCATCCGGGCGTCCACCTGAAAGCGCTCACGGCGGTGGAGGTCGCGCATCTGGCGCGGCTGGAGCGTCTGAGCGTGCGCGAGGTGCTCGTCGCGATGCGCGACGCCGGGGTCACGAGCCTTCCCGGCGGCGGGGCCGAGGTGTTCAGCCCGGCCGCCCGGGCCACCATCGCCGACAAGAAGCTGTCCGGGGACGAGTGGCTCGCCGTCCACCGCGAGGCGCACCGGCTGGGGATTCCGTCGAACTGCACGATGCTGTACGGGCACGTGGAGACGCTGGCGGACCGGGTGGCCCACCTGCTCGCGCTGCGGCAGCTGCAGGACGAGACGGGGGGCTTCCTCACCTACATCCCGCTGGCCTATCACCCCGATCACAACGAGCTGGGGGAAGCGTTGGGCCGCACGGGCACGGCGACCTCGGGGTTCGACGACTTGAAGAACATTGCCGTGGGCCGGCTCGTGCTCGACAACATTCCCCACGTGAAGACGCACTGGCCGATGGTGACGCCGTTCGTCTCGCAGGTAGCCTTGGGCTTCGGCTGTGACGACCTCGAGGGGACAGTGGTGTTCGAGCGGGTCTATCACGAGGCCGGTGCGGGGACGCCGATGTGGCTGTCCTACGACGCGGTGGTGTCGCTCATCCGCGGGGCGGGAAAGGTGCCGGCGGAGCGCGACTCCCTCTACGCCGTCGTGCGCACCTTCGAGAACTGGGTCCCCGGCCGCTCGAGCGCGCGGCCCGAGGGCCCCGAGGGCCCGACCTTCCATCTCGAGCCGCGGCGGGAGGCCGCGACGCGCCGCCGCGCGCTCCCGGTGCTGGACGGCGTCGAATGAGGGTCGGGCGGATCGGCTACATCAACTGCTACCCGGTGTACGCCGGGGTGGACCGCGGCATCACGCCGCTCGCGGCCGAACTCGTGAGCGGGACGCCGTCCGAGCTGAACGACCTGCTCGCCGCGGGGGCGCTCGATTTGTCGGTCGTGAGCGCGGTGGAGTACGCGCGTCACGCGCGCGACTATGTCCTGCTGCCCGACCTGGCGATCTCGTGCGACGGCCCCGTGAGGAGCGTGGTGTTGTACTCGCGCCGGCCCGCCACAGCGCTGGACCAGGCCACGGTGCTCATCACCGCGTCGTCGCGCACCTCGGTGTCCCTGTTGGAGCTCCTGTGCCGGGATGTGTGGCACGTGCAGCCCCGCTTCGTCGTGGCGCGCGCCGAAGCGGCCGACTTGGACGCCCTCGCGGGATTGCCGCACGATGCCGTGCTCGTGATCGGCGACGCCGCGCTGCTGCTCGGCGCGCGCCACGCCTACCCGTGGCGCTATGACCTGGGCGAGGCCTGGAAGCAGTGGACCGGCCTGCCGTTCGTGTTCGCTGTGTGGGCGGCGCGGCGGGACGCGGATCAGCGGGCGGCGGGCCAGGCGCACCGCACGTTGCTCGCCTCGCGCGCCTGGGGGCTGGCGCATTTGGACGACCTGGCCGCTGCGGCGGCCCAGGCGACCGGTGTGGGCGTGGCGGACTGTCGCGCCTACTTCGCCGGCCTCGATTACGCTCTCGCCGACCGGCACCTCGCCGGGCTCACCGAGTTTTTCCGGCGCCTGGCGGCGCGGGGCCTCGTGCCGGACGGCTCGCTCCAGTTCCTCCAAGTGGCGTGACCATGGTCGACCGCTCCTCCAGCGCCTTCCGGTCGTATCTCGAGCTGTACGAGCGGGCGCCTCTGCTCGAGTTGGGCACGCTCGCCGACCAGGCGCGCTGGCAGCTGCACCCGGAGAACGTCGTCACCTACATCATCGACCGGAACATCAACTACACGAACGTGTGCGTCGCGGACTGCAAGTTCTGCGCGTTCTACCGCCGGCCGAAGCACGCCGAAGGCTACGTCCTGTCGTTCGAAGAGATCGGCCGCAAGATCGACGAGCTCAAGGCCCTCGGCGGGGTGCAGATCCTGATCCAGGGCGGCCACAACCCCTACATCCCGTTCGCCTGGTATCTCGACCTCCTGCGCTACATCAAGCGCCATCATCCGATCCACATCCACGGCTTTTCGCCCTCGGAGGTCGACTTCTTCGCCGGGCGGTTCGGGATGACGATCGACACCGTGATTCGGGAGCTCGTGCAGGCGGGTCTCGACTCCATCCCGGGCGGCGGGGGCGAGATCCTCGTGCAGGACGTCCGCGACCGCGTGGCGAAGAAGAAGGCGGGCGCGGATCGCTGGCTCGAGGTGATGGCGACGGCGCACCGGCTCGGCCTGAAGACCTCGGTGACGATGATGTACGGCCTGGGCGAAACCCTCGCCGACCGGATCGAGCACCTGTTCCGGGTGAAGGAAGTCCAGGCCCGCTCGGGGGGCTTCACCGCCTTCATTTGCTGGCCCCTCCAGCCCGAGCACACCGAACTCGCGCACTTGGAGAAGACCGACGCCCTGACGTACCTGCGGACCCAGGCGATCGCGCGGATCGTGCTCGACAACGTGCCCAACATCCAGGCGTCGTGGGTCACGATGGGCCCGAAGATCGGCCAGGTTGCGCTGCGGTTCGGGGCCAACGATTTCGGCTCGCTCATGATGGAGGAGAACGTCGTCTCGGCGGCGGGCACGACCTGGCGCATGACGCTCCCCGAGATGCAGCGCCTCATCGCGGACGCGGGTTACACGCCCCGCCGGCGGCGGCAGGACTACTCGGTCATCGACGAGGCCGCCTAACGTGGCCGATGTGTTGATCCTCGTCGGCTCGGAAAACGACAAACCCCGTATCGAACCCGCCTTCGAGGTGCTCACCGAGGCCGGCGTGACCTACGAGTTTCACGTGTCCTCGGCGCATCGTCAGCCCGACCAGACGGCCGACCTCGTGAAGAACGCCCGCCGCAAGGGCTTCCGGGTGGTCATCGCGGGCGCCGGGCTGTCGGCGGCCCTGCCGGGCTTCGCCGCCTCGCTCACCGACCTGCCCGTGATCGGCGTGCCGTTTGCCGTGGGCGCGCTGCACGGGTTCGACGCCTTGCTCGCCACCGCGCAGGTGCCGAGCGGCGTGCCCGTGGCGTGCGTCGGGATCGACAACGCGAAGAACGCCGCCCATCTCGCCGTCCGCATCGTCAGGGCGTGAGATGCGTGTCGGCATCGGGTACGATTCGCACCGATTCGCCGACGGCCGCAAGCTGATCCTCGGCGGCGTGGAAATCCGGCACCCGCGCGGTCTTGCTGGCCACTCCGACGCCGACGCCGCCGCGCACGCCCTCACGGACGCCATCCTCGGCGCCGCCGGCCTCGGGGACATCGGCCAGCTGTTCCCGCCGACCGACCCCCGCTGGCGGGACGCCAACTCGCTCGAGCTGCTGGCGCGGGCCTACGAGCGCGTGGTCGCCGCCGGGCACCGGTTCGCCAGCGGCGACCTGACGATCATCGCGGAGCAGCCCCAGTTGGGCCGCTACCTGAACGACATGCGGGAGAAGCTCGCCGGGGCGCTCGGCACGGCGCCCTCGGCCGTCTCGGTCAAGGCGAAGACGAACGAGGGCATGGGCTGGATCGGGCAGGGGGAGGGGATCGCCGTGATCGCCGTGGCCCTGGTCGAGTAGCGCTCCCGGCCCGCGGGCCTGGGGGCGGCGCCCGCGGATCGAATCGTCCGCCCCGTGGCACAGGGCCTCGCCCGGCCGCTCGGCCGGCACGCTCCTGTGCCGGAGAGACACGCCATGGCCGACTCGAAGGACACCTCGGGCATCCGCTTCCCTCCGCCGTTCATCTACCTGGGCGTCTTCCTGGTGGGGTACGGGCTGGATCGTGTCGCGCCGATGCGCGTTTGGGCCGCGCCCGGCGCGTCGGTCGTGGTGGTCAGCTGGGTCCTGGTGCTGGGCGCGATTCTGCTGGCGGGAAGCGCTTGGGTCCAGTTCCGGCGCGCGGGCACGACACCGAACCCGACACAGCCGACGACCGCGCTCGTGGTGCGTGGCCCGTATCGCTTCACGCGCAATCCCATGTACCTGAGCCTCGCCGCCTTGTATCTCGGCGGGGCGCTGCGCCTGAACTCGCTCTGGCCACTAGTGTTGTTTCCGGTGGTCATCACGCTCATCGAATGGCGCGTGATCGCGCGCGAGGAGCGGTACCTCGAGGCGAAGTTCGGGGACGCGTATCGCGCCTACAAGGCGGGGGTGCGGCGGTGGATCTAACGCCGGGCGCGGCGTTTCACCTGGAGCAGTTCCGCGACTACCTGGCGCTCGAAGTGGGCAACAGCGCCAACACGGTCGAGAGTTACGTGCGCGACCTGCGGCGGCTCGTCGCCCACGCGGCGGCGCGGGGCACCCGCCGGCCGGAGGAGGTCACAGCCGCTGCGCTGCGCGAGTTCGTCTACGCCCTCAAGGACCTGGGCCTCGCACCCGCCACGATCCGGCGTCAGATCTCCGCCGTCCGGACCTACTACCGCTTCCTGGTAGGGGAAGGGCACGCCGCGAGCGATCCGAGCGAACGGCTCGAGTCGCCCCGCCAGTGGCGCAAGCTCCCCAGCGTGCTGACGGTCGCCGAGGTGGATCGGCTGCTCGGGGCGCCGAACACCGACGAGCCGCTCGCGATCCGCGACCGGGCGCTGCTCGAGCTCGCGTATGCGACGGGGGCGCGCGTCTCGGAGCTCGTGGGCCTGGGGCTCCAGCACATCCTGTACGAGGACGGGCTCGCGCGCATCTTCGGCAAGGGCGCGAAGGAACGCCTCGTGCCGGTGGGTCGGCGTGCGCTCGGCGCGGTGGCGCTGTACGTGCGCGAGATCCGCCCCCGGTTCGATCGGGGCACGGGACGCGGGGTGCTGTTTCTCAACGCGCGGGGCGGGCCCCTGTCGCGCGTTGGCGCGTGGGGCATCATCAAGCGCGCCGCGCGGCAGGCGGGCATCACCAAGCGCGTGACCCCGCACACGCTGCGCCATACGTTCGCCACGCACCTGCTCGAGGGCGGGGCTGACTTGCGGGCCGTGCAGGAGATGCTCGGGCACGTGGACCTCTCCACGACGCAGCTCTATACGCACGTGGACCGGGAGTACCTCCGGACCGTGCACAAGAGCTATCATCCCCGGGCGTGAGCGAGGGGGCACGATGGCGCGGGCGTTTCTGAAAGAGGACGCGGGCGATCCGGGGGCCCCGCGCCGCCACTACGGCCTGCCGCCCCGCGGGGACCCAGATTTCGAAGCCGCGGCGGCCCAGGCGTTGCTCGAAGCGGCGCGCGCCGGCGAGACGGCGAGCGCCGAGCAGGCGACCGGCTACTACTGGGGCGAGCCCAAGCTGCAGCCCCACGTGGCGCGCCTGCTCGCGGACGCGCGGGCCGCCCACGACGAGCGGCTCGTCGAGCTGGCGGAGCGGTTCCTGCGCTGAGGACTGGGGGCGCGCTGCCCCGCGTCGTCCGCGCCTAGCCCGAGCCGCGATGCCCGAACTCCCCGACATCGAGCTGTATCGCGAAGCCCTCGCCGCCCGTCTGCGCGGGGAGCGGCTCGAGCGCGTTCGCATCGCGAGTCCCTTCTTGGTGCGCACGACGGACCCGCGCGTGGACGCGCTCGCGAGCCGGCGTGTGACCGCGGTGCGGCGCTTGGGGAAGCGGATCGTCCTGGGGTTCGAGGGCGACTACTTCGCCGTGCTGCACCTGATGATCGCCGGGCGGCTGCACTGGAAGGTCCCGGGTGTCGCCATTCCCCGGCGGAACGGGCTGGCCGCTTTTGACTTCGCGTCCGGCACGCTGCTCGTCACGGAGGCGAGTGCCAAGCACCGAGCCTCGCTCCACGTGGTCCGCGGGGCCGATGCGCTCGCGGTCCACGATCCGGGTGGCCTTGACGTGCTCACCGCGACGCCGGCCGAGTTCCGGGCAGCGCTCACGCGCGAGTCCCACACCCTGAAGCGCGCGCTCACCGACCCCCGGATGTTCGACGGGATCGGCAACGCCTACTCGGACGAGATTCTGCACGCCGCGCGGCTTTCACCGCTGCGCCGCACGACCCAGCTCGACGCCGCCGCAGTCGAGCGCTTGTTTCACGCCACGCGCGACACCCTGCGCCACTGGATCGAGCGGTTGCGCACCGAGACGGGCGACCGGTTTCCCGAGAGGGTCACGGCCTTCCGGGACGGCATGGCGGTGCACGGCCGGTTCCGGCAGCCGTGTCCGGTGTGCGGCTCGCCGGTCCAGCGCATCCGCTACGCCGAGAACGAGGTCAATTACTGCGCCATTTGTCAGACCGAGGGCCGGTTGCTCGCCGACCGTGGCCTGTCGCGGTTGCTGAAGGCGGACTGGCCGCGCTCGCTCGACGAGTGGGAGGAGCGCGCCGCCCGCTAGGCTTGAGGTGGGGGCGCAGCCGGCCGATCTTTCTGTCGAGCGACCATGCCTGAGACCGTACAGCCGGTGCCCGTGCGCTACGAGCGCGTCTTCGCCGTCGAGCCCCAGGACATCGACGACCACGGGCACGTGAACAACGTCGTGTACGTCCGCTGGGTGCAGGAGATCGCGGCGGCGCACTGGGAGGCCACGATCGGCCCGGTGGAGCGCGCCGAGATCGCGTGGGTGGTACTGCGCCACGAGATCGACTACAAGGCTCCCGCGGTCGGGGGCGACCAGGTGATCGTGTGCACGTGGGTCGGGGGGGTGAGCGGCGCGACCTTCGAGCGCCACACCGAGATCCTGCGGGCAAACGACCGCCGGCTCCTCGCGCGGGCGCGCTCGCTCTGGTGTCCGGTGAACGCGCGCACCGGGCGACCCCGGCGCGTCGACCCCGCGCTGAACGACCGGTTTTACGAACGCGCCTGACGCGCCACACGCCGATGCGGGGCTGTGGCGGCGGGCGATTGGACAGCGCTAGGTTCAGGGGAGCCTGCTCGAGGATACGGTCGTGCCGCCCTACGCCCCCGTCCCGGATATCGGCCGCGCCATTCAACTCGCCGTCGCGCCGGTGTTCCTGCTGTCCGGTGTCGGCGTCACGCTCACCGTGCTGACCAACCGTCTCAGTCGCATCGTGGACCGGGCCCGCTCGCTCGAGGACCTGCTGCTGACCGCTGATCAGGCGCGGCAGGACGAGTTGCACCGCGAGCTCGCCACGCTGTCCCACCGGGCGGCGCTCATCAACCGCGCGCTGACCCTCAGCACCACCTGCGCGCTCCTCGTCTGCCTCGTGATTGCCCTGTTGTTTGTGGCGGCGGTGTTCGTGCTCGACCTCTCGGCCGTGGTCGCCCTGTTGTTCGTGATCGCCATGCTCAGCTTCATAGGGGCGCTGCTCAGCTTCCTGCGCGAGATCCGTCTCGCCACGGCGAACCTGCGCATCGGCCCGCACTAGCGGGGTAGGGAGGACAGGGGACGCGGGGACTGGGGCACCGTGTCGGGGTGGCCGGTCGGGACGCTAGATTTGCGGTATGCTGTTCGTGCTCGATAACTACGATTCCTTCACCTACAACCTGGTGCAGTATTTCGGCGAGCTGGGCGAGGAGCCGGTCGTCTACCGGAACGACGCGTTGACCGTGGCGGAAGTGCTCGCCCTCAAGCCCACCGCCGCCGTGCTGTCCCCGGGACCGTGCACCCCCGGCGAGGCCGGGATTCTCGTGCCCCTGGTCAAGGCCCTCGCCGGCCGGGTCCCCACGCTCGGCGTGTGTCTCGGCCATCAGGCGATCGGCGAGGCGTTCGGGGGTCACGTCGTACGGGCCGACCGGTTGATGCACGGCAAGACATGCGCCGTGATGCACGAGGGGGACGAGCTGTTCGCTGGGATTCCGAGCCCGGTGACGGGCATGCGCTACCACTCGCTGATGGTCGAGTCGCGGTCGCTGCCCCCGGACCTGGTGATCACGGCGTGGAGCGCCGACCGGCCGCGCGACGCCGAGATCATGGCGATGAAGCACCGGCGCCACGCGCTGTATGGGGTGCAATTCCACCCCGAATCGATCGGGACGGAGCACGGGAAGCGCCTGCTCGAAAACTTTCTGAAAGTGGCGCACGCGACGGTCTGAGGCGTCGTCTCGCGCCCGCCCGGGGCGGTCCGGGTAGCGTGGCCCCGAGCCATGG
>DATBCS010000123.1:0-15199 GCA_036270315.1 Gemmatimonadales bacterium | reverse complement strand
GACGTAGAGATTGTGGTCGTCATAGGCGACCTTGACCTCGGTCCGGAAGCGGGGCGGGCCCCCCTCATGCGGCTGGAACTCTTGGAACTGCGTGATCGCGGGCGCGGTGCGCCACACTGCGTCGTCGTCCCGCCCGTCGATCACGGGGGGCCGGACCGCGCGCACCGCGCTCGCCGTGGTGGCGGTCGCCGGCGGCGCAGGGCCCCCGGCCGCGGGCTGCGCGGGCGGGGCCGTGGTGGCCTGAAGCAGCAGGGCGAGTCCGACCGCGAACGGCATAACGGGTCCCCCCCCGGCCTGGTCCTGTAGTTAGACAGGTCCTACGGCCAAAGGGTTGAACCCGTTTCGCCCGTATTAGTTCTGCTTGGCGACCAGGCTAGGCTCGTGCGGCGCCGGGCCGTCGAACACCAGGTGCCCGGCCTCGAACTTGGCCCCCCGCAGCGTCAGGCTCAAGGCTTCGCCCAGCTCCTCCACCAGGTGGACCTCGAGCGTCTGCCGCACGTCCGCCGGCAGGTCCTCGAGGTCCGGCTCGTTCTCCTTGGGGAGCAGGATCGTGGTGATGCCGGCGCGAACGGCGCCGAGCACCTTTTCCTTGACCCCGCCGATCGGGAGCACCCGGCCGCGCAACGTGATCTCGCCCGTCATCGCGAGGTCGTGGCGCGCCGGCCGGCGCGACAGCGCGGACACGAGCGCCGTGGCCATCGTCACGCCCGCCGAGGGCCCGTCCTTGGGAATGGCGCCCGCAGGGACGTGCACGTGCACGTCGGTGTCGACGAACGCCCACTCCGGGATGCCGAGCTGATCGGCGTGGGACTTGGCGTACGTGAGGGCGGCGCGAGCCGATTCCTTCATCACGTCGCCCAGCTGGCCGGTGAGCACCAGGTCGCCCTTGCCGCGCATGACGCTGGCCTCGACGAACATGATGTCGCCGCCGACCGGCGTGTAGTACATGCCGGTGGCCACGCCGATCTGGTCTTCCCGCGCTTTGCGCTCGGGGTGGACCTTGGGCCGCCCGATGAGGTCGTGGACCGCCCCGGCGTCGACCGCCACCCGCTCGACCTCGGCGTCCGCAATCTTGCGCGCGACCTTCCGGCCCAGCTTGCCGATCTCGCGCTCCAGCTGGCGCACGCCCGCTTCGCGCGTGTAGCTCGTGATGATCTCGCTCAGGGCGGCGTCGGTGACGGCGAACTGCTCCGCCTGGAGGCCGTTCGCGGCGAGCTGGCGCGGCACGAGGTAGCGCTTGGCAATCTCCAGCTTCTCGCGCTCCGTGTAGCCTGCGAAGGTCACCGTCTCCAGCCGGTCGAGCAGCGGGCCGGGAATGCTTTGGAGGAAGTTCGCGGTCGCGATGAACAGCACCTCCGACAGATCGAACGGCACACCGAGGTAGTGATCGGTGAACGAGTCGTTCTGCGCCGGATCGAGCACCTCGAGCAGCGCCGCGGCCGGGTCCCCCTGGAACGAGATGCCCAGCTTGTCGACCTCGTCGAGCAGGAACACGGGGTTCTTGGCACCCGCCTGTTTCATCCCTTGGATGATGCGGCCGGGCATCGCGCCGACGTAGGTGCGGCGGTGGCCACGGATGTCGGCCTCGTCGCGCGCTCCGCCGAGCGAGATGCGGACGTACGGCCGCCCCATGGCGCGCGCAATCGACTTGGCGATCGACGTCTTGCCGACGCCGGGCGGGCCGACGAACAGCAGGATCGACCCCTTCGTCTGCTTGTCGTCGTCGTTGCCGCGCGCCTCACCCTCGGGCGCGCGCTGCCGCAGTTGCCGCACCGCCAGGAACTCGAGGACCTGGTCCTTCACGTCCTTCAGGCCGTAGTGGTCCTCGGCCAGGATCCCGGCCGCGCGCTTCAGGTCGAGCGACTCCTCCGCCCGCTTGTTCCACGGCAGCTCGGCCATGGTCTCCAAGTACGAGCGGATGACCTGGGCTTCCATGGATTCGCGGCCGGCCCGCTCGAGCCGCCCCAGCTCGCGGTCCACCTCTTTCTGGGCGGCCTCGGGGAGCGTGAGCTCGGCGAACCGCTTGCGCAGCTCCTCCACCTCGGTGCCCTCGTCGCCTTCCCCGAGCTCCTTCTTGATCGCCTTCATCTGCTCGCGCAGGAGCATCTCGCGCTGCCGCTCGCCCAGCTCTTCCTGGACCTGCGACTTGATGTGCTCCTGTGCGTCGAGGACGCCAATCTGGCGCTGCACGTGCACCAGCACGCGCCGCACGCGCTCCTCGACCGCCTGGGTCTCGAGTAGCGCCTGGCGCTCGGCCGGCTTGACCTCGAGGTAGCCCGCCACCAGGTCCGCGAAGCGCCCCGGCTCGCTCACGCCTTCGAGCACCTGACGCACCACGTCCTCGGGCAGGCCGGACTTCTGGCCCAGCTCGGCGGCGCGCTCGCGCGCCTCGCGGTGCAACGCGACGAACGCGGGATCCTCCGCATTGAGCGGCGGGAGATCGTCGACCTCGTGCACCACCGCTTCGAGGTGGCCGGCCTTCTCCCCGTAATGCAGCGCCGTGCCGCGCCGCTCGCCCTGCAACATGAGCTGCACGCCGCCCAGGCCGCGCTGAATCTGACTGATCTTGGCGATCGTGCCCATGGTGTACAGCAGGGCCGGCGTGACGCGGTCCACGTTCTCGCGCTGCGACACCGCGAAGATGAGGTGGGCGTCGCTCTTCAGGGCCGCCTCAATCGCGCGCAACGACGCGGGGCGTCCGGCACCGATCGGCGCCGCGACACCCGGAAACAGCACCATGTCCCGGAGCGGGAGCACCGGGAGCGTTAGGCGTTCAGCCATAGGATCGTTCTCACAGGTACGGGTGAATCGCGCATCAGAACCGGCTCTCGCCGAAGCATCGTCCGTGCCACCACACAAACGTGCGCCGGAGCACGGACGTTCCGCCCGTCCGCCGTCAATTAGGCAGGCGCTGCCGAATAGCCACCCAGCCGGGGGCTTGAGCCGTCAGGTTGGCGCGCGCGGCGCGCCGCCGCCCGCCCCGCCGGCGCCGTAAGTCGAAATCCGTTGGGCGGTTGCCCGACCGCCCCCACGCGGCTAATCTATGCGCGCGGCCTTCACGCGGATCGAGATGGACCACGCAGAGAACTCACTCACGGCGCGGCTGATCAAGGCGCTCGGCACCTCCTACACCGTCGAAGGGGAGATCGGGCGTGGGGGCATGGGCGTCGTCTTCAACGCCCGGGACGAGCGGCTCAAGCGCCATGTGGCCATCAAGGTGCTCCCGCCCGAGCTCGCCTTCCGCGAGGAAATCCGGCTCCGGTTTCTGCGCGAGGCGGAGACGGCCGCCCGGCTGTCGCACCCCCACATCGTGCCGATCCATTCCGTGGGCGAAGGGCCGGACGGGCTGGTCTACTTCGTCATGGCCTTCGTGGACGGCGAATCGCTGGCGGCGAAGCTCAAGCGCCGGGGCCGGCTGCCGCCCGACGAATCGCGCCGCATCATCCAGGAGACGGCCGACGCGCTCGGCGCCGCCCATGCGCTCGGGATCATCCACCGCGACGTCAAGCCCGACAACATCCTGCTCGAGGGCAGCCGGGGCCGGGTGGTGGTGACGGATTTTGGGATCGCCAAGGCGCTCTCCTCCTCGAGCGGCGCCGCCACCCTCACGGCGACGGGGGTCGCGATCGGCACGCCCCATTACATGAGCCCCGAGCAGGCAGCCGGGGACCGCGAGATCGACGGCCGGTCGGACATCTACAGCCTCGGCGTCGTGTCCTACCAGATGCTCACGGGCGAGCTGCCGTTTCACGCGCCCACGGTGCCCGGCATCCTGATGAAGCACATCACCGAGCGCGCCCCCCTCGTCACCGATAAGCGGCCCGACACGCCCGACGACCTCGCCGCGTGCGTGATGCGCTGCCTCGAAAAGGACCCCGACGACCGCTGGCCCACCGCGGACGCGTTGCGCCGCGCGCTCGAATCCCGCAGCGCGACGCTGCACCCGCCGCGGCGCTCGGGGGGGGCGGCGGCCCCGTCCTGGGCCCCACGCCAGCCCCCCGCCCCACCCGCCCTCCCCGTCCCGCGCCCGCCGCCCGCGGGCCGTGATGTCCTGCGGCGCGGCCGGCCCCCGCGCCGCCGGGAGCTCGCGCCCGCGCTGCCCGGCGGCGAAGCGGCGATCGTGCGGGACCTGCGGCGGGTGTTCGTCACCTGGGCCTCAGTGTGCGGCTCGCTCGTCGTCATCGACATCGCCATGGCGGGCCACCACCTCCCGGGTTGGTCGATCATCGTCACGGGCGTGTGGGCGGGCGTCAAGCTGGTGCCGCGCTATGTGCGGCTCTGGAACGCCGGCTACTCCTGGCGTGACGTGCTGGCCCGGCCGCCGGCGTCCGATGCCGTGGAGGTGCGCTTTCCCTCGAGGGGGGGCCGGCCGACCGACCTGCCCACGGCCACGACCGGCGAGTTCGGCAGCCAAGCGGACGCGATCCAACAGGCCCGGAGCGATCGCAAGGCGATCCTCCGCATCATGGAGCGCGTGCCGAAGTCCGAGAAGAAGCTCTTGCCCGACGTCGTCGTGACCGTCGATGGGCTCTTGCACCGGGGCGAGGAGCTGGCGCGCGCGATCCAGACGCTCAGTGCCGACGTCGACCCGCGGGCGCTGGCGCGGCTGCAGGAGAAGATCGAGGCGACCAAGCGGCAGCCCGACAGCCCCGAGCGGGAGCGCCAGGTCGATCTGCTGGAGCGCCAGCGGCGCACGCTCACCGATCTGCTCACCCGACGGCAGTTGATCGAGGATCAGATCGAGTCGTGCGTGCTCGCGATGCAGAACGTGCGATTCGACCTGTTGCGGCTGCGCTCGGCGGGCGTCGCGGCGGTGCTGGACGATCTGACGCACGCGACGCAACACGCACGCGCGCTGTCGGCGGACGTCGACCACGCCATCGCCGCGGCCGGGGAGATCCGCGAGGCGCTGGGCCAGCAGCCCGGCGCCTAGCGCGCCTCGCCCCGCCGGCAGCGCTCCATCCACTCGGGCGCATCGGCCAGTTCGATTCCGAAGTCCACGAGGGCGACGAACTGCTCCTCCGCCACGTCGCACCGGCCGACCCGCAGCGCCGCCACCGCCCGCAGCTCGTGCGCCTTGAACCACCCGTCGCGGCTCTCGAGCACCGCTTGCAGCAGGCTGTCCGCCGCCTGGGGCGGGCCCTGGAGCGCAAACGGCGTCACCCCCTCGGCCAGCCAGTCGCGGGGGTAGGGGTGGCGCAGGGTGCTGCGCGCGGCGCCGAGCGCGGCCCGTACGGCAGCGGCCGCGGCGCGCCACCGCCCCGCGCGGGCGTCGAGTGCGGCCAGCGCGGCCCACGCCTCCGCGGTGTCGACCCCGACGCCCCGCGCCAGGGCGGTGGTGAGGAGGGCGCGGGCACGCGCCGCCTGGCCGCGCCGCGCCGCCACGAGGCCCGCCACGAACGCCGCCGCCCCGCTCCGGCCGGCGAGGGGCGGTAGGGCCGAGTCAGCGAAGCTCGAGTCGCCGAGCCCGAGCAGGATCGCGGCCCGCGCCACGGTCCAGCGCGCGTCGGCCACGCGCGCGCGGCGGACGCCCTCCACGGCGCGGAGCGCGGCGGGGTCCCCCCGGCGCGTCGTGAGCGCTTGCGCGAACAGGACGCTCGAGGCCCCATCCTGCACTCCGGTCGCCTCGCGGATCGCCGTCAGCGAGTCGAACACGCCCTGGGTCCCGCGGCCGTCCAGAAAGCGGCGGGCGGCGACGAACTCCAGTCGCGGGCGATCGTCGCGATGCACCACGGCCGGGCGCTGGAGCAGCGCGGCGACGCCCGTAGCCCCGAGCAGGAAGTGTCCGAAGTAGTCCTCCGGCTGGTCCACCCCCAGGTACTCGCGGCCCAGGTCCCCGAGCGCACCGCGGGGACCCACGAGGCGGGCGAGCCAGGGCCGGTCGTAGCGCAGGGGGCGCGCCGACGCGACGACCATCACGTCGCCCGCCGACCCGAACCAGAGGTGGACGTAGGGAAACACCGCCCGCACGTTGCGCACGACGCCTGCGACGACCGGAAGCGGGAGCTGGTACAGCTGCACCCACTGGCAGAAGACGCCGCCGTCGCTCAAGTGACGCCGCACGATTTCGAAGAATTCGGGCGTGTAGAGCGTCGCCACGCCGGCCAGCCAGGGATTACTCGGCTCGGAGACGATGACATCGTAGCGCGCGGGGTCGAGCTGCAGCGCACTGCGCGCGTCGTCCACCAGGACCGACACGGTGGGGCGGCCGAGCGCGCTGTCGTTCACGGCCAGGAAGAAGCGGTTCATGGCGAGCACCGCTGGCTCGATCTCGCTCACCCGCACGCGCACCATCCCCGGAACGGCGGCGAGGACGCGCGCCGTGACCCCGCTGCCGTAGCCCACCACGAACGCGGTCCGTGCCTCGGGCCGCGCGGCGACGGGCGCGAGCCCCAACATGATCTGCGTATCCATGTCGCCGAAATCCGAGGCGTCGGCCTTGCCATTCACCTTGAGCGCGCGTCCCCCGACGCTCTCCCACACCGAGATGGTCGCGTTCCGCCCTTCCGTATAGGCGAGCTGGCGTGAGCCGGCATGCACGAGGAACGCCTCCACGGCCCGAGCGTCCATCGGTCCCCGCGCGTAGATGCTCGGGCCCAGATCGATGAGTCGCGTGCTCCAGGGCGGGGCCGCGAGCGCCGCGACGAGCCCGACGGTCGCGAGCCCCCCGGCGCCGAGCACCCGCACGCGCAGCCGGGCGTGCTCCGGCGTCCGCTCGGCGATGCCCCGAGCGGCAAGCCCGGCGAGTCCGAGCGCCGCCGCCACGTTGAGGAGCACCCCGAAGCGCAGGGTGAGGTCCGTACCGAGCGCCGTTACCAGCACGAAGCCCGTGACGACGGTGCCCGCGATGCCTCCGAGCGTGTTCAGGGCGTAGGCTCGGCCCACCGCCGTGCCACCGGTGGCCTCGGGGGGCGCGACCAGATCGGTGAGGAGCGGGAAGCTCATCCCCATCCCGATCGCCGGGAGGAGGACCACGGCGCCCACCGCGAGCCCCAGCGCGAGCAAGCGCCCGGTGGCCCCGAGGGGCAACTGGAAGATCGCGATGACGTAGCGCGGCAGCGCCCCGAAGATGACGAACAACAGTCCCGCGCCCGCCGCCGTGAGCCCTTGCGCCAGCGCGGCGCCCGCCGCGGTCTCTGCCGGCCGCGCGCCCCGGCGGGCCACGAGGGCGCTGCCGATGCCGATCCCGAGCAGGAAGACGAGCAGCACCAACGTGAACGCGTAGGTCGAGCCCCCGACGATCATGACGAGCACGCGGGTCCACGCGATCTCGTCGAGCAGGGCGGCGAAGGCGGTGAGCGCGAGCAGACCGAGGGCGACGGTTCGGAGCAGGCGCGCGGTGGCGAGCCGCGGGCTTGGAGTTGGATCATCCGGGGCGGCCGCGGGCGGGGGCGCGACCGGACTCGGGGGCGGCGCGCGCCGCCGCGCGAGCGCCAAGGCGCCCAGGCCGAGCGCGAGGTTCAGGGTGGCCGTGGCCCAGAGGCTGGCCCGGATCCCGACGTACTCGATCAAGACGAATCCCGCGAGCGCGGTGCCGGCGACCGCGCCGAGGGTGTTGAGCCCGTACAGGAGGCCGAGGGCGCGTTGCAGCGCCCCGCGATCGGCGCCGGTGAACGCCCGGGTGAGCGCCGGCAGCGTGCCCCCCATCAACGTGGTCGGCACGAGCAGGACGAGCGCCGCGAGCCCGAAGCGCAGCGCCACGCTCGCCCCTCCCCCCAGCGCGAGGGCGCCCGCGGCCCCGATGTAGGCGCGGTGCGCCAGCGCCAGGGCCAGGGGGGAGAGGAGACCGAACGCGCCGATGCCGAGCTCGAGCACGCCGTACAGGGCGGCGGGGCGCGCGTGGCGGTCGGCGTAGCGGCCGAACAGCCAGGCACCCAGGCCGAGGCCGCCCATGTAGGCGGCCACGACCGTCGTCACCGATTGGATGGTGGAGCCGAACGACTGATACAGGACCCGGACCCACAGCAGCTCGTACACGAGCGCCGTGACGCCGGACAGGAGGAACAGCAGGGCGTAGGCGCGGGTCGTGCTAGAACGCACGCAACTCGCGCATCGCCTGAGCGAGATCCTCCACTTGGGGCAGGATGAAATCCTCCAGAGCGGGCGCGTAGCCCACGAAGGTGTCGGTCGAGGCGACGCGCTTCACCGGCCCGTCGAGCCAGGGGAACACGACGTCGGCGACCCGCGCCGCGATCTCGGCACCGTAGCCCCACGAGAGCGCGTCCTCGTAGGCGACGAGCACCTTGTTGGTCTTCTGGACCGAGGCGACGATCGTGTCCCAGTCCACGGGCGAGAGCGAGCGCAGGTCGAGCACCTCGACGCTGACCCCGTCCTGCTCCTCGAGCTGCTTCGCCGCCACGAGCGTGCGCTGCACCACGGCGCCGTACGTCACGACCGTCAGGTCCCGCCCTTCCCGCACCACTTTGGCTTTGCCGAACGGGATCATGAAGTTCGGTCCGGGGTTCGGCGCCTTGTTGTACGTCTGGCGGTAGAGGTGCTTGTGCTCGAGGAACAGCACCGGGTCGTCGCACCGGATGGCGGTGCGCAGCAACCCGTTGGCGTCGAGCGCGCTGCTGGGGCAGACGACCCGCAGGCCGGGCACCGAGGTGAACACCACGGCGCCGGTCTGCGAGTGGTAGATCGAGCCGCCCTTCAGATAGCCGCCGTAGGTGACCCGCACCACGGCGGGGGCGCTGAACGCGTTGTTGGAGCGCCACCGCAGCGTGGCGAGCTCGTTGCGGAGCTGGTGGTAGGCTGGCCAGATGTAGTCAAAGAACTGGATTTCCACGACGGGCTTGAGACCGCGCGTCGCCAGCCCGATGGCGCGGCCCACGATGTTCGCCTCGGCGAGGGGGGAGTTGTACACGCGATCGCTCCCGAACTGCCGCTGCAGCCCCCAGGTGACCTTGAACACCCCGCCCTTCCCCTTCACCTGACTCAAGTGCTGCTCCCGGCTCGCGTCCGCGACGTCCTCGCCGAACACGACGATGCGCGGGTCCCGCGCCATCTCGTCCTTGAGGCAGACGTTCAAGAGGTCGACCATGGTGGTTGGATCCCCGATGAACTGGGGATCGTCCTCGGTGTCGAACTGCTCGGAGGTGGGGTCGACCTCAGGGGAGTAGACGTAGCGGAGCGCCGTCTCGGGCGCGGGCTGGGGCGAGGCGAGCGCCATGTCCGTCGCGACCTGGACCTCCTCGTCCACCTGCCGCTTGATGGCCTCGAGCTCCGCCGCCGAGGCGACGCCGTCGGCGACGAGCCGCGCGGGGAACGTCCGGAGGCAATCGCGTTTCGCCTCCGCCTCGCGTTCACTGGGCGGCTTGTACAGCACTTCGTCGTCCGACAGCGAATGCGAGTACGGTCGCGTGACGTGGGCGTGCACCAGGGCCGGGCCCTTGCGCTGGCGCACGTACTCGGCAGCGCGGAGCAGCACGTCGTACGACGCGACGGGATCGCAGCCGTCCACTTCCTCCACCAGGAGGCCGGGGAAATTGCGCACCAGCTTCGAGACGGAGGCGCCCGCCGTCTGGACCTCTACGGGCACGGAGATGGCGTAGCCGTTGTCCTCGATCAGGAACAGCACCGGGAGCTTCAGATTGCAAGCGCTGTTCAGCGCCTCCCAGAACTCGCCTTCGCTCGTGGTGCCGTCGCCCACTGAGACGTAGACGACTTCGTCGTCGTGGATCGGCTTGTCCGCGATGGCGTCGATCTCCCGGTAGCGCAGCCACGCTTCGGCGCAGCCGACGGCCTGCAGCAACTGGGTCCCGGTCGGGCTCGACTGGCTCACTATGTGGAGCGCCTTGTGGCCCCAGTGCGAGGGCATCTGTCGGCCCCCCGAATTGGGGTCGTCCGCGGCCCCGACCGCCGAGAGCAGCATCTCGGTCGGCGTCATGCCGAGCGTGAGGGCGAGGGCGCGGTCGCGGTAGTACGGATAGAACCAATCGTAGGCGGGGCGCAGCACTTTGCCGGCGGCCACGAGGACGGCCTCGTGCCCGGCGCCCGAAATCTGGAAGAAGATCTTGTTCTGCCGCTTGAGCTGGATCTCCTTGTCGTCGATCCGCCGCGACAGGAGCATCAGCCGGTACATCTCGAGCAGGTCGGCCTTGGAGAGCGTCTTGGCCGCCCGGGGCCGGGACTGGGTCCGCGTCGCCATGTCCGGAAAGATAGCGCCTAGCGCGGCCGGCCCGACAGCGCCGCGGGCCTCACCACCGTTCCATCTTCACGTCCGCCAGCACGCTGTGAAAGTCGTTGAACGTGAGGTTCTTCGGCGCGGCCGGCAGCAGCGGACTCACATACTCGGTCTGCGTCCCGCGGACGTCGATGCGGAAGTGGGCGAAGCGGTTTTCCCCCAGGTCCACCGAGACGAGCACCGGCATGCGGAAGTCGGGCGGCACGTGTTCCTGGGTCACCCGGAGGTGGACGGCGAACTTGCCGTCCGCGGCGGGCTGGCTGGTCCACGCCACGTGGTAGGTCGGGATCGCCGTTCCCCGCACCCACTCGTCGAAAAACCAACCCATCGGGATGCCGGCGTGCTGTTCCACGACGCTCTGAAAGTCGTCGGTGGTCGCCGGCTTGCCGCGGTAGGACTGGTAGTAGTCCCGCATCGTCCCGAGGAAGCGGTCCTCCTTCACGGTGCCGAGGTCGAGCATCAGGGCGCGCAGCATGTGGAACACCCAGGCGCCCTTCTCGTAGATCATCACGTCGTACCCGCTGCGCACCGTGGGCGTGGCGGTGCGATAGCCGATCCAGATCGGGCCGGCGTCGTCCTTGTCGTCCTTGATATCGGTCTTGTACTGGTCGAGATACTTGAAGTAGTCGTCGCTGCCGTGTTTGCGCACGGTCTGGAGGTACCACAGGGCGGAAAACGTCGCCAACCCCTCACTCAGCCAGGCATCCCGGTACGATCCGCCATGGACGCCGTTGCCCCACCACTGATGGGCCACCTCGTGGGCCCGAAAGTACTCGTCGAAGCCGTCGAGCGAGGTATTCTGGAACGTGGACCAAGACAAATCGATCAGGCCCGGGAAGGACACCCCTTCGCCGTACGGGATCTCCGTCACGTAGAAATGGGTGTACGGGGGGTCGCCGAAGAGATGCGTGTACAGCTTCAGGCTGTTCGACACGTCGGCCGCCACATTCTCCCGCATGTGACTTTGCTCGAGCATCATGACGCCTTGTTCGTGGGCTTGCCGGGCCAGCTCCCGATGCCCTTGCTCGGAGAGCAGCACGTCGAGCGGGGGCGCGCCCGGTTGTTGCACGTGGTAGTTCTCAAAGACGCCGAGGTTGAACGAGGCGTACGACGTCGGCCGCCGCGCGACCCAGTGGGTGGTGACTACCTTGTCGGTCAGGGTGGAGTCGACCCGCTCGCCAATGCTCGCGAGCGGGTACCAGCCCGGGCTGTGGTAGGTGAGGTCGAACGTCGCGATGTTCGGGCCCTGGCCGTTGACCGGGTACCAGTCGGCGAGCGGGTCGATGAAGAACCAGTTGCCGTAGCGGTCGATCAGGTCGCCGTGGTAGAACAGCGTGAGCGCCAGGGAGTCTCCCACGTGCAGCCCGCGGTCGGCGCGCACCCACACGTCACCGTACTCCCTCGCCTTGAAGAACGGGGCCGCCGCGCCGTCCCCCCACCGCGCCGAATCCACCACGAGCTTGGGATGCAGCCCGAAGCGGAGCCACGGCCCGACGCGTTCAGCGGCGCTCACGCCGAGCGTCGCGCTGGCGGCGAAGTCCAGCGCCCCGCTCGACGCCTGCGTGAGGCGGATCTCCACCCGGTAGCTCGGCACGCGGAGGCGCTCGCGATAGCGCCACGCGCCCGCCGTGCCCGCGGACGGCCGCTCCGGCGGGAACTCCGTGACGACCGCCCAATTCTCGCCCCAGCGGCGCCGGCTCACGGGATGGTACAGCTGCACCGCCTCGGTCACCTCGGGGTCGACTTGGAACAAGACGGCCCCACCATGGACGCGCTCCACGCGTGCGAGGAAGAACCCCGTGGTCTCGCCGTTGAGGAGGGGGCCCATCACATCAGCGCGGAACGATCCCTCTTTTTCCCCCTGGAGCGAGGCCAAGAGGTCGTGCACGTGGTCCGCGACGTCGCCCGGAATCTCACCGATGCCGAACGCCAGCCGGCGAAGATCGGCGGCCGTCGAGTCGGCGAAGATCAGGACCACCTCCGAGAAGGCGACGTCGAGGTTTGGGGTACTGGCGAACCGCTCGAGCTCCGCTTGCTCGGTGGGGACGGGCGACGCGAAGGTGAACCGGCCCTGGCCCTCGAACACCGCTCCGACCGTCCGACCGCCCACCGGCGAGAGGATATAGAGCGCGCCCCGTTCCAGCGTGAGCGTGCCCGCATCCCGCCTGAGCACGAGATGATCGACGGCCGCGACCTGTCCCGGGAGCGGCTTCAGGCTCGCAATCTCGCGGTAGCGCTCGAGATAGGTCGGGGAACTCTGGGCGGATCCGGTAGCCTGCCCCTGGAGACCAGCGCGCCGTGTGGCGCCTGGCACCACAGCGAACGCGCAGCCCAGCGCGAGGGTCACGAACCAGCGAACCATGACCAGCTCCTTCTAAGCGCGCACATGCGTCCCGTCCACGCCCACGAGTGGGTGTTGCGGCATCGAGAGGGCGGATTCGCGACAACTTGGCGCCAGCCCAAACCGCAGTCAATATTCCCCGCCGGGTCCGGGGTCTCCCCCTCCACACGCGAGCGCGCTCATGGATGATGCGGCGAAGCAAACCGTCCTGCGCCACTTCCCTGGTGGTCTCGCCGCCCTCACGGTGAAGCACGCGGGCGAGGAGCATGGGATGACGGCGAGCTGGGTCACCCAAACGTCCGTCGAGCCGCCCATGGTCGGGGTCGCCGTGGAGAACGGATCCCAGACCATCGGGATGGTCCGGGACGCGCACCACTTCGCGCTCAGCGTCTTCCAAGAAGGGCAGCGCGAGCTGGCGGCGAAGCTGGGCCGCGCGTCGTCCGTCGCCCCGCACAAGCTGAAGGGGATCAAAACGAAGCCTGCCCCGGTCTCCGGCGCCCCGCTCCTCGCCGACGCGCTCGGCTGGGTCGAGTGTCGCGTCGTCGCCACCCTCCCCTCCGGCGACCATACGCTCGTGCTCGGTGAGGTGATCGCGGCCGGTGTCGAGCACGCCGACGCCCGACCCCTCACGCCCGAGGCGGCAGGATTGAGCTATCCGGGATGACGCCCGGCGGGCGTCGCACCCCGTGCCCGCGCGGGTCCGCCTACGGGGTGCGGCGGTAGACGACCGTCCCTCCGGCCACGGTATAGCGCACTCGGGCCCGGTCGAGCGAATCGGGCGGCAGCGTGAACAGATTGCGATCGATGACGACGACGTCGGCGTCGTATCCCGGCGCGAGCACGCCGCGGTGCCGCTCGTCGAACGTCGCGTACGCGTTCGCCGCGGTGTACGCGCGCAGCGCCTCGCCCACCGTGACCTTCTGCTCGGGCACCCAGCCGCCGGGGTTCTTGCCATCGAGCGTGCGGCGGGTGACGGCGGCATAGACGCCCAGGATCGGGTCGAGCGGGGCCACGGTCCAATCGGAGCCGAAGGCCAGTTTCGCCCCGGTGTCGAGCAGGGTGCGGAAGGCGTAGGTCGTCTTGATGCGCACGGGACCGATGCGCCGCTCCACCCAGCGCCCGTCGTCGATCGCGTGGTAGGGCTGCATCGAGGCGATCACCCCCAGCTGGCCAAAGCGGGGGACGTCGGCGGGGCGGAGGTGCTGGGCGTGCTCGATCCGATTCCGGCGGTCACGCGGGCCGTGTGCGCGCGCCACGCTGTCGTAGATCCCGAGCACGATCGCGTTGGCGCGGTCGCCGATCGCGTGCACGGCGACCTGGAGCCCTGCCGAGTCGCCACTGCCGATCCAGCGGGCCATGTCGGCCTCGCTGTGCTGGGTTAACCCGTAGTAGCCGGCCGAGTCCGCATACGGCTCGAAGAAATAGGCGGTGCGGGAGCCCGCCGAGCCGTCCATGAAGCCCTTGAGCCCGGCAATCCGCACCCAGTCGTCGCCCGCCCCCGCGCGCCGCACCGTATCCGCCACCGCGCGCCAGTCTTCGAGCGGCAGATAGACCGCGACCCGGACCGTGAGCCGCCCCGCCCGCTCCAGGCGGCGGTAGCTCGCGAGGTCGGCCCACGAGGCGTTCATGTGGGCCGTCGCGGTGACGCCGAGCGACTCGGCGTGGGCGAGCGCGCGGGCGAGCGCCGAGTCGCGCTCCTCGCTCGACGGCGCCGGGATCGCCCGGCCGATCAAGTCGAGCGCTTGGTCTTTGAAGATCCCGACGGGCTCGCCGATCCGGGCATCCCGCACGATCTCTCCGCCGGGCGGGGTGGGCGTCTGCCGGGTGATCCCGGCGGCCCGCATGGCCGCGGCGTTGGCGAGCGCCTCGTGCCCATCCAACCGGTTCACGAACACCGGGTTCTGGGGCGTCACCGAGTCGATCCACTCGTGGCGCGGCAGCGGCGCGCCCGGCCACAGGGTGTGGTCCCAATCGCCTCCCAGAATCCACTGTCCCGGCCGCTTGGTCGCTGCGAATTGCTTCAACCGCCGGACGAACTCGGCGGGCGTGCGGGCGTCGCGCAGGTCCACCGAGGCGAGCTGGAACCCGCCGTCGATGAAATGGGTGTGGCCGTCGGTAAAGCCGGGCAGGACCAGCCCGCCGTCCGCGCGCAGCACCTCCGTGTGCGCGCCGACGTAGCGCGCCACGGCGGCCGAATCGCCCACCGCGAGGATCTTCCCTCGCGCGATCGCCACCGCCCCCGCCTGGGGCGCGCCCGAGGCCAAGCCGGTCCACACGGCGCCGCCGGTGATGACGATGTCGGCCTTGGGGCTGCAGGCGGCCGCCACGAGGCACAACAGTCCAACACCACAGCGCAGTCGGTTCATATCAATCCTCAGCGGAGTCGTGTGAGGCGACGAATGGTCTCGAGCGCGGTGATCGGATCGGGCCCGGGATCCCGGTCGGGGCGCGCGTCCGGGGTCGCCGGGAGCGCCCCCAGGGCGTCGCGGATATCGAGCAGCACCTCGAGCAGCAGCTGCTCGCGCTGGTAGGCGGCGTCGAGATCGGCCATGCGGGCTTGATCGCCGGCCGCCTTGGCGCGCTCGTAGGCGTCGCGGTAGATGGACTCGAGATTCGCGAGGACGCGGTCGCGGGGCCGCGGGCTCATGGCGCGAAAGATACGCGCCGTAGCA
>DATBCS010000122.1:0-4622 GCA_036270315.1 Gemmatimonadales bacterium | reverse complement strand
CGCAACACCCCCGCGGCGAGCTCATGGGCGAGGCGGCGGTCCCGCTCGCTCAGGCGACCGAACGCCTGGTCGCGCGCCGTCTGGAAGGTGGCGCCGGAGCGGACCGCCTCGAGGATCTGGAACGCCGCGCGGCGGGCGGCGGTGGCGTCCCTAATCCAGCATTCCCTCGCGTGGGGACGACGGCACGGCGACTTCGCGCCTCGGCATCCGACCGGCGAGATACGCGGCCCGTCCGGCCTCGACCGCGAGCCGCATGGCGTGCGCCATCATGGTGGGATCGTGGGCGGCGGCGAGGGCGGTGTTCATGAGGATGCCGTCGACGCCCTGCTCCATCGTGAGGCACGCGTCCGACGCCGTGCCTACCCCGGCGTCCACCACGACGGGCACCGTGAGCCGGCGCTTGATCGTGCGCACGCCGTAGGGATTCACCAGGCCGAGCCCGCTCCCGATCGGTGAGGCGAGCGGCATCACCGCCGCGCAGCCGGCATCGGCGAGCCGCAACGCGGTGACGAGGTCCTCGTTCGTGTAGGCGAGCACCTGGAACCCCTCGTGCACGAGCGTCACGGCCGCGGCGAGCAGGCCCTGGACGTCGGGGAGGAGGGTCTCCTGGTCGCCGATCACTTCGAGCTTGATGAATTCGTTGAATCCCGCTTCTCGCGCCAGCCGCGCGTAGCGCACGGCGTCCTCCGCGGTGTAGCAGCCTGCGGTATTCGCGAGCAGGAAGTACTTCTTGGGATCGAGGTGGGCGAGGATGCCGGCCTCCTTGGTCCGATCCAGGTCCACGCGCCGCACCGCGACCGTGATGATCTCAGCGCCCGAGGCCTCGAGGGCCCGGACCATGGTCGCATTGTCCCGATACTTCCCCGTGCCGACCATGAGGCGCGAGTGGAACGCGCGCCCCCCGATCGTCAACGGCGTATCCTGCCGCGTCGCCACGGCCGTCGTCATCTCAACCCCCTCCGACGAAATGCACCACTTCAATCGCGTCGCCCGGGGCGACCGTCACGCGGTGGAGCTCAGGCCGGCGCACGATCACGCGGTTGTGCTCCACCACGACGGCGCGCGGGTCGAGCGCGAGGGCCTGGATGAGCGCAAGCAGCGTCGCGCCGCGCGGCACCGTGCGTCGCTCCCCGTTCACCAGCACGTCAACGCTGTCGGTCATGTCTCGAGCTCCTCGACGAACCGCTGCGCAGCGGTCGCGGGATGCGACGCGTCCCACAGCGCGCGAATCGCGGCGACGCCATACACGCCCGTGGCCCTGAGCTCCGCCACGCGCTCGGGCGTGACGCCGCCGATGGCGATCACCGGAAGGCCGAGCCGCACGATCGCATCGAGCGCCGCCAGGCCCAGTGGAAGGCGCCCCGGATGAGTGGCTGTCGGATACACGGGCCCTACCAAAAGATAGTCGGCGCCCGCGGCCCGCGCGGCGTCGGCCTCGTCCAGCGTGGCGACCGACTGGCCGATCCACCAGGCGGCGTTGAGCCGGCGGGCGTCCGCCGGGGCGAGGCTGGTATGGCCGAGCTGGACCCCGACCGCGCCGACCGCGAGGGCCACGTCGAGGCGGTCGTTGACGACCAGCGGGACGGGCGGATAGGCGGCGAGGCGGCGCGCCAAGACGTAGTGCGCGAGCCCCGACAGGCCGCGGCCACGCGCGTGAAACGCGAGCGTCGCGCCGCCTCCGTGCGCCAGCGCCCCGGCGACGGCGGCGAGATCCTCGCGGCCGGCGATGCGCTCGTCCGTGATCGCGTGCAGCCGCGCGAGCGGCGGCGTCACTCGAGGCGCTCGCCCCCTCGCACCCCGCGGCCGCGCACCCAGGCGGCCGCCGCCATCCGCGCCTTGCCGGCGGGCTGGACCTCGTCGAGCGCCACAAGGCCCTCGCCGGTGGCGACCCGTACGCCGGCGTCCGTGAGCACGACCTCCCCCGGAGCGCCCCGTCCCGCCACGACGTGGGCGCCGAACACCTTCACCTCGCGTCCGGCGAGCTCGGTCCACGCCCCGGGCTTCGGGTCGAGGCCGCGGATGAGGCGCGCGATCCGCTCCGCCGGGTCGGTCCAGCGAACCCGCGCCGCCTCGCGCGTGAGCTTCGGGGCGTAGCTGGCGCGAGCGGCGTCCTGCGGTCGCGCGGTGAGCCGGTCCTGGCCGAGCAGCGCCAACGCCTCGACGAGCGCGAGGGCGCCCACCTCGGCGAGATGCTCCGCCAGCTCGCCGCCCGTCGCCTCCGGATCGATGTCGTGCGGGATCTGGTGCAGGATGGGTCCGGTGTCCATCCCCGCGTCCAGTTGCATGATCGTGACGCCCGTCTGGCTCAGGCCATTGATGATCGCCCACTCAATCGGCGCCGCCCCGCGCAGGGCCGGTAAGAGGGACGGATGCACGTTCACCATGCCGCGGCGCGGGATGGCGAGCAGTTGGGGCGGCAGGAGGTGCCCGTAGGCGACCACGACACCGACGTCCGGAGCGAGCGCGTGCAGCCGGTCCTGGAACGGCTGTTCGCTCGGCCGCTCGGGCTGGAGCACCGGGACGCCTTCCGCTCCGGCGGCCCGTTTCACCGGGGACGCCACGGTGGTCGAACGGGAGCGGCCCCGCGGGCGGTCGGGCTGGGTGACGGCCGCCACGACGTCGAACCCTTCGCCGAGTAGCGCCTCGAGCGAAGGGACGGCGAACGGCGGGGTCCCGAAAAAGACGACGCGCACCTACAGCTCGCCCGCCCGCTCCGGCGTGACCTCCTTGAGGTACCCGGACAGGCCTTTGCGCGCCTTCTTCCACTTCGCCACGAGCAGCCCGCGCTTCACGGCGCTTAGGTGGTCGAGGAACAACACCCCGTCCAGGTGGTCGATCTCGTGCTGGATCGCCCGCGCCTTGAAGCCCGAGACAGTCGTGCGGTACGGCGCGCCCTCGCGGTCCAGGGCCTCGAGCGTCACCGAGAGCGCGCGCTCGACTTCTCCGAAGATCTCCGGAATCGAGAGACACCCTTCCTCGGCGGTCTCGGTGAGTTCGCTCGCCTCGACGATGTGGGGGTTGATGAGCACGAGCGGCGGCGGGTTGTCCTCGCCCACGTCGACCACGGCCACGCGCCGCGTCACGCCAATCTGGTTCGCGGCCAAGCCCACGCCCTTGGCGGCGTGCATCGTCTCGAACAGGTCGTCCACCAGGCGACGCTCGTCGTCCCCCACGCCCGCCACGGCGCTCGATCGCTGCCGCAGCGCCGGGGAGCCGAGCAAGTGGAGCTTGCGGGTCGTCACTGGGGCTTGGGTTCGACCGATCGGTTGAGGATGTTCGCGACGTTCGCCCGCAACACGACGACGCGCGCTTCGCCGGTCTTCACCGTGACTTCGTCGTCTTTCAGGTGCACCACTTCCCCGACCAGGCCTCCCGAGGTGACGACGCGGTCGCCGCGCTGCAGCGAGGAGAGCAGCTGGCGGTGGCGCTCCGCCTGCCGGCGCTGCGGGCGGATCAGCATGAAGTAGAAGATCGCGATCAGCGCCCCGATCTGGATGACGAACACGGCGAGCCCGCCGCCGGTGTTCTGGCCCGACGGGGCGAAGAGGGCGTACAGAGCATGCGCGTTCATGCGGATCTCGCTTGCAGGTAGCGGCGGCGCCACTCATCGGCCCACGAGCCGAAGGCGCTCCGCCGGATCGCGGCCCGCATGGCGGCGGCGAGCCGGATCAGGTAGCGGATGTTGTGGAGCGACAGGAGCCGCAACCCGAGCAGCTCGTCCGCCACGAACAGGTGGCGCAAATAGCCGCGCGAAAACGTGGTGCACGTCTCGCAGTCGCAGCTCGCGTCGAGCGGCCGCGCATCCTCGCGATGCTCGGCGTTGCGGATGTTCACCGGACCGTCGGGCGTAAAGCCCGACCCGTTGCGGCCGTGGCGGGTTGGCGCGACGCAGTCGAACAGGTCGACGCCCCGCTCCACCGCCGCCACGAGGTCCTCGGGGAACCCCACGCCCATAAGATAACGCGGCAGGGCGGGGGGGAGTCCGGGCTCGAGCGCGGCGAGGAGGTCGTACATCACCGGCTTGGGCTCGCCCACCGAGAGCCCCCCGATGGCGAGCCCCGTCCAGGCGTCGAGTTCGAGGATGCGGCGCAGACCCTCGCGCCGGAGCTCGAGGTGCGTGCCGCCCTGCAGGATCGGCCACAACGTCTGGCCGTGCGCTCCCGCCAGCGTCCGGTGCCGGGCCGCGCACCGCGCGAGCCAGCGCAGCGTTCGCTCGAGGGCGTCGCGGGCGGTCGCGGCGTCCGCGCCGCCCGCCACCACGTGATCGAAGGCCATGGCGACGTCGGCGCCGAGCGCGCGCTGGATCTCGATGGCCCGCTCCGGGGTGAGGTAGCGCCGGCCGCCGTCCACGTGGCTCTGGAACTCAACGCCCTCGTCGTCCACGCGGCGCGCGCCCGCGAGCGAGAACACCTGGAACCCGCCCGAATCGGTGAGCAGCGGCCGGTCCCAGCCCATGAAGCGGTGCAGCCCGCCCAGCGTGCGGACCACCTGCTCGCCCGGCCGCACATGCAGGTGGTAGGCGTTCGCCAGCACCAGGGTCGCGCCCACGCCCCGCAGATCGTTCGGCGACAGCGTCCGCACCGTGCCTTGGGTGCCGACGGGCATGAACAGCGGCGTCTCGA
>DATBCS010000121.1:0-3109 GCA_036270315.1 Gemmatimonadales bacterium | reverse complement strand
GCGATCTCGTTGCCGTCGCCCACGAGGGATTCGCCGATGAAAAAGTCCGCTGCCATAACTACCTCCCGATCCGGATGGGGTCCACGACGTGCACCTGTTGGCGTCACGAATGCGGTATGGAGAGCGGCGTGGCTGAGGGGTCAACGAACCACGCGGTCCCGCTCTGCGGGTAGCTCTTACGGAACCGTATCGATGGGGTGCTAACCTGCCCGCCGTCGCGGTGGGTGTCAAGGGCGCGCGCGCGGCGGGGCCGCCCCGGCGGGCCGCGCGCGCTAGTCGGGGGGCGGGGTCCCGGTCGCCACGCGCCACACCTCGTCGGCGAGCCACTCGAGCCGCTGCTGGGCGTAGTCGAATTCCGCCGGCGTCATGTGTTTCGCGCGGCGGACGATGTCGCGCGCGTGTGCCAGGAGGTCGTCCAGCACCTCGCGCAGCGAGCGGTTGTGCCGCCGCTCCGGCCGGGCGCGCGGGCTCATGCGGTCTGGATGCCGAGGGCGCGCTCGTCGGCCCCGCGGAACTCGTCGGCCGCCGCCCGCAGCGTGGCGGCGAGGCCGCGCTCGGCGAGATAGCTCTCGATCAGTCGCAGGCCGAGGTAGTAGCCTGAGCGTTCCGGCAGCACCTTACCGCCCATGAGGCGGGCCGCCGGGCGCAGCCCGCCCGACAGGAACCGGAGCCGCAGGCCGAGCCCTGTCGCGTCGAGCAGCGGCGCGGCGGTGCGCCGCAGGAACGCGTCGAGCTCCCGGATACGGCGGTACTGGCGCCGCGTGTAGCCGAAGTACTCCCACGGCTCGAACCCCGGCGCAACCGCCCGCGCCGCGGCCACCGCGACGCCCTCATTGGCGAGCAGCTCGCGCAGCCTGGCGCGGCTCCCCGTGTCCCAGTAGTCGTACTGCCCGCGCCGGTCGGCGATGAGCCGCCGCAGGTCCGCGCGG
Source organism: Gemmatimonadales bacterium (assembly GCA_036270315.1). GTDB lineage: Bacteria > Gemmatimonadota > Gemmatimonadetes > Gemmatimonadales > GWC2-71-9 > AG41. The sequence continues at coordinate 2,180 of DATBCS010000121.1, read as the reverse complement.
CTCGTGGGCGACGTATAGCGCACGGCGTGGGCCGTCTCGTGGGCGATCCACAGCGGCAGGAGATGGGGGGCGAGCCCCAGCCCGTAGGTCTGCGGGTTGGCGCGGCCGGTGAAGTGCTCGAGACACACGAACGCGATGCCCCGTCCCCCCACGACCAACTCGCCTGCGTTGGCGGCGCGGACGCCCACCATCAGATAGAGGTCCACGGGGCAGTCCGCGTCGCATTGCGCGAGGGCGCGCGCGAGGGCCTCCTCGGCGATCGCCACGACGTCGACATCTTCGAGGAGGCGTTGCAAATCGGCCCGGTCGGCCCGCAGCGCGGCGGCGATCACCGGCGCGGCGTGGGGCGATGCGGGATCGAGGACGTAGTTGCGCCAGTAGCTATAGAGGACCGGGCCGTGGCGTTCGAGGTACTCGTGGTATGCCGCGATGGGATCGGGCGCGGCCCGGACCGCGAGGAACTCCGGCACCAGGTTGACGAGCATGGGCCGGACCCAATTTGGGAAACGCCCGCGCGCAAGACAAGCGCGCGACGCCGGCGCGTCCCCGTGGCGCCGAGGAGTGGCGCCTTGACATTTCGGCTAGGTCTTGTCGCGCATCTTGCGACTCATCTCGCTCAAGAAGCGCCGCTCGGCGGGCGTCAGGCTCTCGATGCCGCGCGCCGAGATCTTGTCGAGCACGCGGTCGACTTCGGTCTGCGCCGGCGTGCGCGCCGTGGCGCGCGGTTTCACGACCTCGCTCGCGCGGGCGGCGCGGCCCGGGTGCACGAGCACGCTCGGCGCGGCGGCGCGGCGCAGCTGCTGCTCGGCGCGCCCCAGGCGCCAGTCGGCAGTCTTCAGATAGAGGAAGCCGGTGGCGAACCCGCCCAAGTGGGCTAGGTACGCCACGCCCGCGCCGGCCCCCGGGATGATCGCCGGCAAGAGCGACAGCGCCACGACGAACGTCACGAGCCACTTCGCCGGGATCGGGTGGGGGAGGGGGAAGACATAGATCGGCTGGTCCGGCCAGGCCCACGCGAACGCCAGCAACACGCCGTACACCGCGGCCGACGCGCCGATGATCGGGTGCGCGGCGGTCACCGGGGTGACCTGGATCAGCAGGAACGAGAGCGCCGCGCCGCCCAGCCCGCACAACAGGTAGTACACGAGGAACGGTCCGCTCCCCATGCGCTCCTCCACGGGGCGGCCGAACACGAACAGGGCGAGCAGGTTGAACGCGAGGTGGAGGAAGTTGCCGTGGACAAACATGTAGGTCACGGCGGTCCACGGCCGCGCCACCGCGGCGAGCGGGATGAACCCCAACGTCGCGGGCAGGCCCGGATTGAGGAAGATCGTCTCCTGGAGCAAAAAGACGATCAGGTTGGCGACGATCAGCCGCCGTACCCACGGGGTCATGCCGGACGTCTGCTGCGGGCCCATCAGATGATTATCCCCCGCGCGCCCTGCCCGAGTTCCCAGCCAGCCGGCACAGGCGCTCGCACAGCTCGGGAAACTCGATGCCCGCGGCCCGGGCGGCCTGCGGGAGGAGGCTGGTGCGCGTCATGCCGGGGAGCGTGTTCGCCTCGAGACAAAAGATGTCGCCCTCGTGGCTCAATCGGAAGTCGACCCGCGAGTAGCCGCCGAGCTTGAGCGCCCGGTGGGCCGTCAGCGCCAGCTCCTGCAGCTGGCGCGCCAGTGTCGTGTCGAGCTTCGCCGGGAACACCTCCTCCGTCATCCCCGGCGTGTACTTGCACTCGTAATCGAACAACTCGTGCCGCGGGATGATCTCGCCCACGGGCAGCGGCACGTCGCCCACGATCCCCACCGTGAGCTCGCGGCCCGGGATGAATTGCTCCACCATGACCTCGGCGTCGTAGCCCCGCGCCGCCGCGATCGCCGCGTCCAGCGCCTTGGCGCTCTTCACGAGCGTCATCCCGACCGACGAGCCCATCTTGGACGGTTTCACGATCACGGGCCAGCCGAGCGCGGTGGTCACGTCCTCGGCTGCGACGGGCGCCATGAACCAGGCCGGGACGGGCACGCCGGCGGCCCGGAACAGCCGCTTCGACAGGTCCTTATCCATCGCCAGCGCGCTCGCCAGCGATCCGCTCCCCGTGTAGGGCACGCCGATCACGTCGAGGACCGCCTGGAGGATGCCGCCCTCGCCCCGCCCCGCATGCAGGCACAGGCACAGGACGTCCG
>DATBCS010000120.1:0-8811 GCA_036270315.1 Gemmatimonadales bacterium | reverse complement strand
CCCCTCCCTCCCATCCCGCCCGGTGCTTCGAGCGGCGGGTCATCGGCGGCCGCGGCGGCGGGCCGGATCGCCGCGGTGTCGTTGCGGGCGAGCATCGCGAGATATGCCTCCACACGGGCATCTTCCGGTCGCCGCTCGCGGCACTCCTCCCACACCGCCCGCGCCGCCAGCCCGTCGCCGGCCAAGTAGCAGGCGAGCCCGAGCATCGCGGCGGCGTCCAGGTAGCCGGGGCGGGCCCGCACGATGATGTCGAAATGCTCCCGCGCGTCGAGCGCGCGCCCGGCCTCGAGCAGCATCCGTCCCAGCTTATACCGCAAGTCGTGGAATCCGGGTCCCAACGCGAGCGCCGCCTGGTACTGGGCGATCGCATGCGACAGCCCCCCCGCCTCCAGGTAGGCGTTCCCGAGCGCCGCGTGCTGGTTCGCGAGGCGCGACGCCACGTGGGCCGCGAACCCTTGGCGCGGCTCGCCGCCCAGCTCGGCCGCCCGGCGGAACGCCGCGTCCGCCTCCTCCTCGCGGCCCAGCTCGTTCAGCACGATGGCGCGGTGCACCAGCGCCTCGACGTACTGCGGGTTCAGGGCGAGGGCGCGATCGAGCTGGGCCAGCGCGGGCTCCGCCTGTCCCACGAGCGAATAGGCGAGCCCGAGCAGGTGGTGCGCGTCCGCGAACGCCCGGCCGGTCGCGATCACCTCTTCGAGCAGGTGGATCGCCCCGTAATAGTCCTGGAGCTGGAACCGCTCGCGGGCCCGCTCCACCAGATGCTCAGGACTGACGTCCATGGGTCGCCTCGTACCAGCGGACGAACTGCCGGATGCCTTCCTCGATGCCGACCGTGGGCCGATAGCCGAGCGTCGCCTGCGCCCGGCCGAGGTCCGCGGCCGTCCGGCGCACGTCGCCCGGCTGATCCGCCAGGTGCTCCACGACGGGCGTCTTGCCCAGGGCCTGGGCGATGAGGCCGAGCAGCCGATCGAGCCGCACGCGCGCGCCCCCGCCGATATTGAACGCCTCGCACGCCCCCGTGCCGGCGCCGCGCGCCCCGCCGCCTTCCGCCCCGGTCCAGTCCACCGCGGCGAGAACGCCCTGCACCGCGTCACTAATGTAAGTATAGTCGCGCTCGCTCGACCCGTCGCCGCGCTGGCCCACCGGTAGCCCCCGGGCGATGCGGTCGGTGAACCGGTGAATCGCGAGATCGGGCCGCTGGCGCGGGCCGTACACGGTGAAGAATCGCAGGCAGGCGATCCGCGAGCCGTACAGGTGCGCGAAACACGCGGCGAGCAGCTCGCCGGCGCGTTTGGTGGCCGCGTAGGGCGAGATGGGCGTCACGGCGGGCGCCGTCTCGGCGAACGGCGCGGGCGTCGCGTCGCCGTACACCGACGAGGAGGACCCGAACACGACGCGTCCGACGCCGGCGCGCCGGGCGGCGTCGAGCACCCGCGTCGTGCCCGTCACATTCACCTCGACATAGCCCGCCGGGTTCTCGAGCGACGGAGCCACCCCGGGGCGGGCGGCGAGGTGCACCACCACCGCCACGTCGTCGAGCGGCACCGCGTGGCGCACGATGTCGGCCTCCACGAAGCGGAAGCCGCGCGCGGCGCGGAGGGTCTCGAGGTTCCGCTCCTTCAGCGCCCGGGGATAGAACGGATCGAAGTTGTCGAGGCCGATCACGGCGTCGCCGCGCCCCACGAGCGCTTCCGCGACGTGGGACCCGATGAACCCCGCCGCGCCCGTCACCAGGATGCGCGGGCTCACCCCGCCAGCCCACGGAAGTAGGCGATGGTGCGCGTGAGACCCTCCTCGAGCGGCACCTTGGGCTCCCAGCCGAGGGTGGTGCGCGCGCGTGTGATGTCGGGTTGGCGCACTTTAGGGTCGTCGGTGGGCAGGGGCCTGGCTACGATCGGGCTCCGGCTCCCGGTGAGCCGCAGCACCAGCTCGGCGAGTTGCCGCACCGTGAACTCGTGGGGGTTGCCGATGTTCGTGGGGTCCGACCCGCCGCGCTCGAACAGCCGCACGATGCCGTCGATCAGGTCGTCCACGTAGCAGAAGGAGCGGGACTGGGAGCCGTCGCCGTACACCGTGAGCGGGTCGCCTGTCAGCGCCTGCACGATGAAGTTCGACACCACGCGGCCGTCGTTGGGCCGCATGCGGGGACCATAGGTGTTGAAGATCCGCACGATCCGCGTGTCGAGCGTGTGGTAGCGGTGGTAGGCCATCGTGAGGGCTTCCGCGAACCGCTTCGCTTCGTCGTACACGCCGCGCGGCCCCACGGGATTCACGTTCCCCCAGTAGCTCTCGGGCTGGGGGTGCACCAGAGGGTCGCCGTAGACTTCGGACGTCGAGGCGAGCAGGAATCGGGCGCCCTTCGCCTTCGCCAGGCCCAGCGCCTTGTGGGTGCCGAGCGCGCCGACCTTGAGGGTCTGGATCGGGAACTGCAGGTAATCGACCGGGCTGGCCGGGCTCGCAAAATGGAGCACACCGTCGAGCGGCCCCTGCACTTCGATAAAGTTCGTCACGTCGTGCATCACGTACTGGAACTGCGGGTCGCTCTTCACGTGGGCCAGATTCGCGGGGTTCCCGGTGAGCCCGTTGTCCATGCCCACGACGCGGTGCCCCAGGGACAGCAACCGCTCGCACAGGTGCGAGCCGAGGAACCCGGCCGCCCCGGTTACGAGGATGCGCATGGGCGCGGGCGGCCGATACTGTCGTACGTGAAGCCGAGGCGCGCCAACCGCTCCGGGTCGTATAGGTTGCGCCCGTCGAAGATCAGGGGTCGCGTGAGCAAGCGCTTGATGCGGTCGAAGTCCGGGTTGCGGTATTCCAGCCACTCCGTGACGATCGCGAGCGCGGCGGCGCCGTCGAGCGCGTCGTAGGCATGCGCGGCGTAGCTCACACGGGTGCCGAGGTAGCGCCGGGCGGCGTCGAGCGCGGCGGGGTCGTGTACGCGCACCGTGGCTCCGGCGGCGAGCAGCGCCTCGACCAACACCAGGGCCGGACTCTCCCGCACGTCGTCCGTTTCCGCTTTGAAGGCGAGCCCCCACACGGCGATGGCGGCACCGCTGAGGGGCCCGTCGAAATGGCGGGCCAGTTTGTCGAACAGCACCCGCTTCTGCCGCTCATTCGCGGCCGCGACGGTCCGCAGGATGTCGAGCGGAACGCCCTGCTCGTCGCCGCTGCGGATCAGGGCCTGGACGTCCTTGGGGAAACACGAGCCCCCGTATCCCGGCCCCGGAAACAGGAACGCCGGCCCGATCCGCCGGTCGGTCCCGATGCCTTTGCGCACCAGGGTCACGTCCGCGCCCACGGCCTCGCACAGCTGGGCGATCTGATTCATGAACGAGATGCGCGTGGCGAGCATCGCGTTGGCGGCGTACTTGGTGATCTCCGCCGAGGGGATGTCCATGAAGATGAGCGGGTTCCCCGTCCGGACGAACGGCGCGTACAGCTCCTCGAGCACGCGCGCCGCGTCGTCCGAGTCCACACCCACGACCACGCGGTCGGGCTTCATGAAGTCCTCGACCGCCGCCCCTTCCTTCAGGAACTCAGGGTTCGAGCACACGTGAAACGGCGTCGTGGTGTGCTTGGCGATCTCGGCGCGCACTCGCGCCGCGGTCCCCACCGGCACCGTGCTCTTCGTGATCACGATCTTGGGACGGGTCAGATGCTGGCCGATCGTGCGGGCGACGGCGAGCACGTGGGACAGGTCGGCCGAGCCATCCTCGTCGGGCGGCGTGCCGACGGCGATGAAGACCAAGTCTGAGCGTTCCACGGCGCCGCCCACGTCGGTCGTGAATTGCAGGCGGCCTTCGCGCTGATTGCGAACCACGAGCGGCTCGAGCCCCGGCTCGTAGATCGGGAGCCGGTTCTCCTTCAAGCCGGCGATCTTGGCGGCGTCGACGTCGGCGCACACCACGTCGTTGCCCGTTTCGCCGAGGCACGCGCCCACCACGAGCCCGACGTAGCCCGTGCCGACGACCGCGACTTTCACGCGACGTCCCCCGCCCCGCCTTTGCTCCCGCCACCGCCCTCATCCCTGTCTCCCTCACGCGACACCCGGGCCAAGGCGTTCCGCGTGTCCACCACGGCGCGCGCGTGGCGCGCGATGAGCGGGTAGTCGAGCCCCGAGTGGTCCGTGACGATGACGACGCAATCCGCTGCCGCCAGCGTGTCCCGCGTGAGCGGCACCGACACGAGGTCCACGCCCTCCTCCTTGAGCTCGCTCACGAAGGGGTCGTGATACCGCACCACCGTGCCGCGCTGCGCCAACAGGCGGATGAGGTCGAGCGCGGGGCTCTCCCGCACGTCGCCGATGTCTTTCTTATAGGCGACGCCGATCACGAGCGCGGTGCTACCCCGGGCCGCCTTGCCCTGCTCGTTCAGCCGGTCCACGACGTGCGCCACCCAGTACTCGGGCATGGCGGCGTTGATCTCGCCCGCGAGCTCGATGAAGCGGGTGCGGTAATTCAAGGTTCGCATCTTCCAGGCGAGGTAATGGGGATCGAGCGGGATGCAGTGGCCGCCGACGCCGGGGCCCGGGGTGAACTTCATGAAGCCAAACGGCTTCGTTGCGGCGCCGTCGATCACTTCCCACACGTTCACGCCCAGCTTGTCGCACACGATCGCCATCTCGTTCACGAGCCCGATATTGACGCTGCGGAACGTGTTCTCGAGGATCTTGACCAGTTCGGCCGCCTCGGGCGACGACATGGGGACGAGGTGCTCGATCGCCGGCTGGTAGACGGCCAGCGTGACGCGACGGCAGGTCGGGGTGATGCCGCCCACGACCTTGGGGGTATTGCGCGTGTTCCAGGTCGGGTTGCCCGGGTCCACTCGCTCGGGCGAGAACGCGAGGAAGAAATCCTCACCCACCTTCAGGCCCGTGGCTTCGAGCGCCGGGAGCAAGAGCTCGCGCGTGGTGCCGGGGTAGGTGGTGGACTCGAGCACGATCAATTGGCCGCGCCGCAGCGCCGTCGCGACGGACCGCGTCGCCGCGAGCACATAGCTCACGTCAGGGTCCTTGGTCTTCGACAGCGGGGTCGGCACGCAGATCGAGATGACGTCCGGCTCTTTGAGCCGCGCCAGGTCGCTCGTCGCCTTGAACTTGCCCGCGCGCGTGAAGGTCGCGACGTCGCTGCTCGGGACGTCCTGCACGTGGGAGCGACCCGCCGCGAGAGCCGTCACGACGCCCCGGTTCACGTCGAAGCCCAGCACGCGGAACCCGGCGCGCGCGAACTCCATGGCCAGCGGGAGCCCGACATAGCCGAGCCCGACGATCCCGATCAGCGCGGCCCGGTCCTCGGCCAGGCGGACGAGCTGGTCGGCGTGGCTCGCTGTGGCCGCGCGCCCGGGCGTCGGCGCCGCGGGCGCCGAGGATGCGGGGGGCGCGAGCGGGGTCTTGGCCGTGCGGCGCTTCGGACTCATAGCGTCACCGGTACGCCGCCGGTCGCCAGCGAGCGGGTGGCCCCCTCGAGCACCCGGACCACCCGGACGCCATCCTCGGGCCCGGCCCGGGGGCGCTCCACCCCGCGCGCCACGCGCACGAAGTGAGCCAGCTCGGCCGCCAGCGGCTCGATGTTCGGGATCTTGGGGATGAAGATGTCCCCCTCGCGCACGGCGAGGCTCTCGCCGTAGGAGCCATACTCGGGCGGGCGGTCGACGCCTTTGTCGTAGATGCGGAGCTTCTCGCGCGGCTCCATGTCGTCGAATACGACCATTTGCTTCGCGCCCACGACCGTGAGCCGGCGTTCCTTGTGCGGGTCCAGCCAGGAGAGCTGCACGTGCACCAGCACGCCGCTCGCGAACTCCATCGTGAGGAAGACGACGTCCTCGACGCCGGGTTGGAGATAACTTCGGCCCTGGGCCGCGACCCGGATCGGTGCCGCGTCGAGCAAGTACAGTGCCACCGACACATCGTGGGGCCCGAAGCTCCACAGGGCGTTCTCGTCGGCGCGCACCTGCCCCAGGTTCACGCGCAGGCCGTACAAATAGTAGAGGGTGCCGAGCTCGCCCCCCACCACGAGAGCCCGGAGCCGCTCGACCGCCGGGTGAAACACGAGCAGGTGCCCCGCGACGACCGGCACGCGGGCGCCGGCGGCGGCGCGCGCCACGCCCTCGGCGTCGCGCACGCTCAGCGCGAACGGCTTCTCGACGAGGCACGGCTTCCCCGCGGCGATGCACTGGGTCGCGAGCCGCGCGTGGGTCGCGGCCGGGGCAGCGACGATGACGGCGTCCACGCGTCCGAGGAGATCCGCCACGTCAGCCGTGACATGCACGCCGGGATGCTGGCGCGCCAAGCGCTCCCGCACCTGGGGATCGGTGTCGCACACGGCGGCGAGCTCGCCTTCGGCGAGGGTGGCCGCGGTGCGGACGTGGTTCTTGCCCCACATCCCCGCGCCGATCACACCGAGCTTGAGCCGCGTCACCGGTAGAAGGCCCGGATGGCGTCGACCACGTAGTCCCGCTGCGGCGCGCTGAGCTCGGGATACACGGGCAGGGACAGCACCTAGCGGGACGCCCGCTCCGCTTCAGGAAAAGCGCCCGCCCGATAGCCCAGGTGACGGAAGCACGGCTGCAGGTGCAGCGGCACGGGGTAGTAGACGGCGCTCCCGATCCCCTGGCTCTTCAAGTGCGCCTGGAGCGCGTCGCGCCGTTCGCCGCGCACGGTGTACTGATGGAAGATGTGCTCGTTCAGCGGGTCGACGACCGGCGGCCGCACGGGCGCGAGGTCGGCGAGGGCCTGGGAGTAGTAGGCGGCGTGCTCGCGCCGCTTGGCGGACCAGGCCGCAAGGTGCGGCAGCTTCGCGAGCAGCACGGCGGCCTGGAGCGTATCGAGTCGCGAGTTCGTCCCCACTTCGTCGTGGTGGTACTGCTTCGCCCCGCCGTGGAGGCGCAGCTTCCGGAGCCGCTCGGCCAGGGCATCATCCGACGTCACGATCATGCCGCCGTCGCCCCAAGCGCCCAAGTTCTTGCTCGGGAAGAAGGAAAACCCCGACGCCCAGCCCAGCTCGCCCGCCAGGCGCCACTCGCCATCGAGCGTGCGCCGCGCGCCGATCGCTTGGGCCGCGTCCTCGAGCAGCGGGAGGTGACGCGCGCTCGCAATCGCCAGCAGCCGGTCCATCGCCGCCATTTGGCCGTACAGGTGCACGGGCAGGATGGCCCGGGTGCGCGGGGTGATCGCCCGTTCCACGGCGGTGGGGTCGAGGTTGAAGGTCCCCGGATCGACGTCGACGAAGACCGGCGTGCCGCCGGCGTTGTGGATCGCGCCCGCCGTCGCAAAGAAGGTGAACGGGGTGGTGATGACCTCGTCCCCCAGCTTGAGCCCGAGCGCGTGCAACGGCAGCAGCAGGGCGTCGGTCCCGCTGGCGCAGGCGATCCCGTGGCGCGCATGGCTGAGCCGGGCCACCGCCGCTTCGAGCGCGGGGACGGCCGGGCCCATGATGAACTGCTGCGCCTCGATCACCGCCTGGACGGCGGGGAGGATCTCGTCCTTGATGGCGCGGTACTGCGCCACGAGGTCTAGGAGCGGGACGTTCACGGTTGGGCTCTCCTCACGACGCGCTGGTCTCTCCCCCAGCGGGCTGCGGTGCCGCGAGCGGGCGGAGCGTACCGTTCGACTCTTCGTAGGTCGTGCCGCAGGCGGGGCACCGGACGGTCCCCGCTCCGGGCGGCAGCCGTTCCCCGCACTGGCACATCCAGCCGACTCGGCGCGCCGGCACGCCCACCATGAGGCCGTACGCCGGTACGTCGGAGGTGACGACCGCGCCGGCGCCGATGAAGGCGTATGCGCCGAGCGTCACGCCGCACAGGATCGTCGCGTTGGCGCCGATCGAGGCGCCGCGCTGCACCCGGGTGGGCTGATACGCGTGCTTGCGGGAGACATGGCTGCGGGGGTTGAGCACGTTGGTGAACACGCACGACGGCCCGCAGAACACGTCGTCCTCGAGCGTGACGCCCTCGTAGATCGACACGTTATTCTGGATCTTGACGTTGTTGCCGATCCGGGTGCCCGGCATGACGACGACGTTCTGCCCGAGGTTGCAGCGTGCGCCGATGACGGCCCCCGCCATCACGTGGCAGAAGTGCCAGATCTTCGTGCCCTTGCCGATCCGCGCGCCGTCGTCGACATAGCTCGACTCGTGGACGAAGTACTCCGCCATCTAGACCCCGATCACCTTGACCTCGAGCTCGAGCTCGACGCCGGTCTTCTTGGCAACGGTCTTGCGAACGTGGTCGATGACCTTGAGTACGTCACTGGCCGTGGCGGTCCCCGTATTGACGATGTAATTGGCGTGCAGCGGCGAGACCTGGGCCGCGCCGATCGTGAAGCCCTTCAAGCCGCACTCGTCGATCAGCATGCCGGCGGTGCGCGGGCCGCTCGGGTTCTTGAACACCGAGCCGCAGCAGGGCAGGTCAAAGGGCGTGCCCGCCTTGCGCCAGCGGAGCAGCCGCGCCTGGATCTCTTTGAGCTTCGCGGGCGGCTCCTCGATCAGCGCCAGCTTCGCCTCGAGCACGATGACCGTCCCGAGGTTCGACGCGCGGTACTTGAACGAGATCTGTTTGCGCCCGACTGGGCGGATCTTCCCTTTGGCGTCCATCACGGTGCACTCCGTCAGCACCTCGGCGAACTCGGCGCCATGGGCGCCGGCGTTCATGTAGACGCCCCCGCCCACCGTGCCCGGGATCCCGATGAAGCGCTCCACGCCGGCGAACCCGGCCTCGGCGGTGCGGCGCGCCAGGAGGGGCGTGGGCAGCCCCGCGCCCACGATCGCCGTCGCGCCCTTCATCTCGAATTTGTCGATCCCCTTGCCGAGCTTGATC
>DATBCS010000119.1:0-2239 GCA_036270315.1 Gemmatimonadales bacterium | reverse complement strand
GCAGCCAGACCTCGCGCGAGTGCTCCGTGAGCAGGTTCTCCTCCTTGAAGCCGTACTGAAGCGCGAATCGTTTCGCCCCCTCCCCCACGAGGAAGATGTGGTTCGTGTATTTGAGGACCAGCTTCGCCACTTCGGAGGGAGTCTTGATGCCCTCGAGCGCCCCGACCGCGCCCGCGCGCTTGGTCGGCCCGTGCATGCACGACGCGTCGAGCTGCACGACGCCCTCGGCGTTCGGTAGCCCGCCGTAGCCTACGGAGTCGTCGTTCGGGTCGAGCTCCTGGATCTTCACGCCCTCGATGATGGCATCCAGGGTATCCGCCCCCTGGAGCAGCAGGTCGAACGCCTTCTGCACGGCCTTGAGCCCGTTGGCGCTCGAGATGACGACGGGCTTCGCCGCCCAGCGGCTCGGTGGCCCGAGCGGGCGCGGTGGCCGCATCGGGTAGGGAATGTCGCGGGCGCTCGCCGCGGCGACGCCGACGGCAGCGGACGTAAGGAACGTTCGGCGGGAGAGCAGGTCGGTCATGGGCGGCTCCAGCGCGCGGGGACGGTGCGTAGGTTCTACGCCGTGCGGCGGGACCTGTCAACTTGCTCCGCCTGGGGGGCCCCCCTAACGTTCCGACCGTGGATACCGATGATCTCACCCCCCGCTTCATCGTACGTGGCATCCTCGGCGGCGGCACGCTGGTCGCGGCCGCCGCACTCATCTTGGTGCTGATCGCCGCGCGGTACATCGAATGGCGCCTCGTCACGCTCGTGCTCGTTCTGTGGAGCGCCTACGGTTTTTTTGACACCGTGATGGGCAATGCGATCGAGCCGCTGGGCCGGTTCTTCGCCGGCCAGTTCGTGGGCGGCGAGATGCCGCCCGAGACTCGCATCACGATCGCGCAGGAGACCGCGACGCTCGAGCGGTTGCTGGCGGCCGAGCCACCCCCTCCTCCCCACCGCGTGGTCCTCGCCGGTATCCGCCTCGCCGAGATCTACCGGATCTGTGAGCACGACCCGGCCAAGGCCGACGCGCTGCTCGTCCGCCTCACGTCCCAGTATCCCGACGCCCCCGAGCTCAAGTATGTCCCCCCCCCGGCCACCGATTGAGCTCTCGCTCGTCGTCCCGGTGTACAACGAGCGTGAGAACGTGCCGTTGTTAGTCGACGAGGTGGGTCGGGCGCTCGCCGGACGGCGCTACGAGCTCGTCGCCGTGGACGACGGGTCCACCGACGGTTCGCTCGATGTGTTGAAGGCGCTGAAACGGGAGCACCCGGAGTTGCATATTGTGTCGTTCGCAGCGAACGCCGGACAGACCGCGGCCTTCGCTGCCGGCTTCGCGGCGGCGCAGGGGCGCGTGATCGTGACCCTCGACGCCGACCTGCAGAACGATCCCGCCGATATCCCGGCGCTCGTGGCCGAGCTGGAGGGCAGCGGCGCGGCGGCGGTGGTGGGGTACCGCGTCCACCGTCACGACTCGGCCTGGAAGCGGCTGCAGAGCCGCATCGCAAACGGGGTGCGCAACCGGCTCAATCGCGAGACGATCCGCGACACGGGCTGTTCGCTCAAGGCGTTCCGCGCGGACGTGGTCCGCGCCCTGCCGCTCTTCACCGGGATGCATCGCTTCTTGCCGACGCTCGTGAAGATGCAGGGCGGCCGGGTGACCGAGGTCCCGGTCCGTCATCGGCCGCGCCGCTTCGGCGCGACGAAATACGGCATGTGGAACCGCGTGTTCCGCTCGCTCGCCGATGCGATCGCGGTGCGCTGGATGCAGCGGCGAGTGCTGCGCTATCAGGTGCGGGAGGAGATGCCCTGATGCACGACGAGTGGGTGCGACAGCTGGACTTGGAGCTGGACGGGGAGCTGAGCCTCCCCGAGCGCGCCGCGCTGGCGCGCCATCTCGCCGGGTGCCGGCACTGCGCCGAAGCGCGTGTGAGTCACTTGGAAATGCGGGTCGCGTTCGCGCGTTCTGCGGGCGATCCCCACGCCCGCACCACGCCCCGCCCGCGGCTGCGCGGTCGCACGCTCGCCCTGTGGATGGGCATCAGTCTCGCCGCCGGCGCCGCCGCGGGATGGTTTGCGGCCGAACGGTGGAGCGGGGCGGGGTCGGGCGCGCTCGAGGCTACGCGTGCCACGTTCGTGGCGCAGTAGCCTCGTCGTCGCGGCCGCGGCGCTCAGCGCCGCCTCTTCGCCTCCCCAGGCGCCGAATTACCGCGTGACCTATCGGTTACGGGTGGTGGAGCGCCGCGGCCCCGAG
>DATBCS010000118.1:0-6294 GCA_036270315.1 Gemmatimonadales bacterium | reverse complement strand
AACTGCGGGAACGGGATGCCTAAAGGGTCTTCGAAGAGCACGGCCGCGATCCAGCGCCTGCTGGAGGAGCGGCGCCAATACGAAGCCTGGATCGCGCGGCTCAACAGCACCGCGGATGCCACAGCCGATGGCGTGCGCACTCGTGTGCGCGCCGATTACGAGGCCCGGCTCGCCGCCGTCACCGAGGAACTCCGAGCCCACGCTGACAGCGCCCGCCAAGCGATCGAGCAGAAGAAGCACCTGAGGGGCGAACTTCAGAAAAAGGAAGCGTCGGTCGCCGAGAAGCTCACCGAAACGGAGCTGCGCCACGCCGTGGGCGAGTACGACGAGGTGCAGTGGGTCCAGGTGCACAAGGACATTCTGGCCGAGCTCGTGTCGGTGCGCGAGGAACTCCAGGCAGTGGAGGCCGACATCGAGAAGCTCGGGGAGCTCGGTACCTTGGTGCGGGCGAAGGCCGCGACGCCGAGTCCCGCTCTGCGGCCGGCCGCGGGCGCGGCGCACGCGGACGAGCTCGCCTTCATCAAATCCGTGACGGAAGACGAGAAGACCGCGCCCTCACCGCGCCGCGCCAGCGGCGCCCAGTTCCAGCCCGTCGTCCCTGCCGAGACCCCGCGGGCGCCCGCCCAGATCCGCGCCGCCACGCCGGCTCCCGCCCCGTCAATCCCTGAGGTGAACGGCGACGTCGACGAAGAAGCGGCCAAGACGCTGCGCTGCAAGGAATGCGGGACGATGAACCTGCCGACCGAATGGTACTGCGAGCAGTGCGGGGCGGAACTGGCCGCGGTCTAGGCGCGCGTGGCGCGATCAACCCGTCCCCGAGGGGCGGTGCGATGGGGGCGGCGGACGGACCTGTTACTTGGCGAGCTTGCGCACCGCCGCGGCCAGCCGGGACTTGTGGCGCGCTGCGTTGTTGTCGTGAATCAGGCCCTTGCGCGCCGCGCGGTCGAGGAGCCGGGCCGCCGCGCGATACGCCTCGGTGGCGGCGTCGGGGCTCGTCGCCTGACGCACGCGCTTCAGCGCTGTGCGCAAGGCGGACCGCTGCGCCTGGTTGTGGAGATGGCGCGCGCGTCCCTGGCGCATCGCTTTCTTGGCGGACTTGATTTGCGGCACTGAATGGCCTCCTCGTGAGGCGCGGAAGATAGAGGGTAAGTGCAGGTCGGTCAAGGCGCTACGCCGTTGACCGCGCGCCCGCCCGGTCGTTATCTTAGGCCGTCACCGACCCTCGAGCCCGCGCCATCTCGTTCGAATTCCTGATCTGGGCCCCGGTGCTCCTGTTCTCGATGGTGGCCCACGAGTACGCCCACGCCGAGGCCGCCTACCGGCAGGGTGATGACACGGCCTACATGCTCGGGCGGCTCACGTTGAATCCGCTGAAGCACATCGATCCCTTCCTCACCGTGCTGTTGCCCATTGTGCTATGGGTCGCTTCGAACGGGACCTACACGTTCGGCGGGGCGAAGCCGGTGCCGGTGAACCCCCGGAAATACCGCAAGTTCGTGCGCGGGGACGTCATCGTCTCCCTCGCGGGGATCGGGGTGAATCTGGTGCTGTTCGTGGCGTTCACGGCCTTGTACGCCGGGGTCGGCCTGATCGCCACCACGCTGCCCTCGCTCGCCGGGACGCTCGCGATTCTGCAGCGCATGACGTCCGCCGGGATGTGGCTGAACCTCGTCCTCGCGTTCTTTAACTTGATCCCGATTCCCCCGCTCGACGGCAGCCACGTTTTCTACCATCTGTTGCCCCCGGGCGCCGGGCTCCGGTATCGGCAGCTCTACGTGTTTGGGTTTCTCCCCATCATGCTCGTGAGTTGGCTCGCGCCCGGGGTGATCACGGCATTTCTCTGGCCCGCCACCCACTTGATGCAGCTCGGGCTGGCCGTGGTCGGCCAGTTCCGGATTCTGGTAGCCTCGTGACCGCGCTGCCGCCCATGGCCGAGGAGCAAGCCGGGTTCGTCGTCGAGCTCGAGCAGTTCTCGGGGCCGCTCGACCTGTTGCTGCACCTGATTCGCGAAGACGAGCTCGACATCACCGACCTCCCGATCGCGAAGATCGCCGATCAGTTCCTCGCGGTGATCGACGAGCTGGGACTGAACCAGGCCGCCGACTACCTCGAGATGGCCGCGCGGCTCCTGCGCATCAAGGCGCAACTCCTCTTGCCCCGCCACGTGGGAGAGGAGGAGTGGGAGGACCCGCGCGCCGCGCTGGTGCGGCGGCTGCTCGAGTACCAGCAGATCCGCGAGCTCGTGGGCTGGCTGGCCGAGGCGGCCGGGCGGCGCGCCGAGCAGCTCGCCCGGGGGTTCTCCCCCGAACTGCCGGGCGCGCCGCCCGCACCGCTCGTCATCGAGCTCAACGACTTGCTGGCCGCCGCGGAGCGCGTTATCGCGCTCATCCCCGAGCCGATGCTCCACCGCGTGGTGGCGCGGCCGCTCGACGTGGAGGGCGCGACCGCGAAGATCCAGGCGCTCCTGGGGGAGCGCGCCGAGTTCGGGTGGCGCGAGATCGTGGGCGAGCGCCCCACCGTGGTCGACGTGCTCTCGGCGTTCATCGCGCTGCTCGAGCTCGCCAAGCGCGGCGCGCTCCACCTGCACCAGGCGGGCCCCTTCACCCCCATCGCGATTCGCCGTGAGCCCCCTCGCGAAGCTGCTTGAGGCCGCGCTGTTCGCGGCGTCGCGCCCGCTCACGCTCGAAGATTTGCTGAGCCTCGAGCCCGCGGCGGGAGAGCGCGCGGTGCACGCCGCGCTCGAGGAAATCCGCGCGACCTACACGAGCGAAGACCACGGCGTCGAGCTCGTGGACATCGCCCAGGGGTGGCAGTTCCTCACGCGCCGGGAATACGCCGAAGCCATTGAGCGGGCGCAGTTCGCGCTACGGCCCCGGCGCCTGAGCCCGGCGGCGCTCGAGACGCTTGCCATCATCGCCTACCGCCAGCCGGTCGGGCGCAGCGAAGTGGACGAAATCCGCGGCGTCGACTCGGGCGCCGTGATCGACAAGCTCCTGGAGCGGGGGCTCGTGGAAGTCGTGACCCGAGGCCAGGGACTCGGGCGCCCGCTGCTGTACGGCACGACGCCGCAGTTCTTGGAGATCCTCGGGCTCCGGGACCTGGACGAGTTGCCCCGACTGGAAGAGCTGTCGGTGGCGCTCCGTCCCCCCGCGCCCGCCGCCCCCGAATGACGGTGATGCGCCTGCAGCGCGCACTCGCGCGCGCGGGCGTGACGTCGCGCCGCAAGGCCGAGGAGTTGATCCGCGCCGGCCGGGTGCGCGTGGACGGGACCGTGGCCACGCTGGGCATGAGCGCGGACCCCGCCCGCCAACGGGTCACGGTCGACGGCCGGGCGGTCCGCCCCGCGCCCGTGGCGTGGCTGGTGCTCAACAAGCCCGTGGGCTACGTCGTGAGCCGGGGCGATCCCGAGGGGCGCCGCACGGTCTTTGACCTCCTCCCCAAGGTTCCCGGCCTCACGTACGTTGGACGCCTGGACGTCATGACGTCGGGCCTCCTGCTGCTCACCACCGACGGGGAGGCAGCCCACCGGCTGATGCACCCGCGCTTCGCGGTACCGCGCACGTACTGGCTGCGGGCGCACGGCCTCGAGGCTCCGGCGCTCGAGGCCGCGCTCCGCCATCCCCCCGTGATCGAGGGACGCGCGGTGCGAGTGCTCGACTTCCGCGTGCGGCCGGTGGCGCGCAGCGTGGAGCTGGAGCTTACGCTCGCCGAGGGACGGCAACGCATCGTGCGACGCCTCGCCGAGGCCCTGGGGCTGAAGGTCGAGTGGCTGCACCGCGTGGCGTACGGCCCGGTGCATCTGGGCCGCCTCGCCGAGGGGAAACACCGCCGTCTCGCGCCCCGCGAGATCGCAGCCATCGAGCGACTGCATGGAACTACGTGATCGGACGGCAATGATCCTCGGCGGCAGCGGGCTCGTGGGCCACGCGGTCGCCCGCCGGCTGCTCGCCGCGGCGCCCCGGCGTCTCGTGCTCGTCGCCCTGTTCGAGGATGAGGTCAAAGCCACGGCCCGCAGCCTCGAGCCGTACCGCGGGCGCGCGGCGATTGAGGTCGAATGGGGCAACGTCTTCGTCCCGGCGACGCTCGCCCGGCTCGAGCGGAGCGCCTTGACGGCGAGCCCCGAGCACCGGGAACTCCTGTTGCACGACGTGCTCGCCGACTTGAGCGACGACATCCTCCAGCGCAACCTCCTCTACCAGCTCCTCCAGAAGTACCGCCCCGACGCGGTCGTGGACAGCATCAATACTGCGACCGCGTTCGCGTATCAGGACGTGGTGCAGAGTGCCCAGGACTTGCTGGCGCGCGCGGCCGAGGGCACGCTCGATCGCGCCGCGGTGGAACGCCACGTGCTCGTGCTCACGACGCCGCAACTCATCCGGCACATACAAATCCTCGTCGAGGCGCTGCGCCGCGCCGAGACCAAGGCCTACGTGAAGATCGGCACGAGCGGCACGGGGGGCATGGGCTTCAACATCCCCTACACCCACTCCGAGGAGCGGCCCAGCCGGACGCTGCTCGCGAAGGCGGCCGTGGCCGGCGCGCAGTCGCTCCTGCTGTTCCTGCTGGGCCGCACCCCCGGCGCGCCCGCGACGGTCGAGATCAAGCCCACCGCCACCATCGCCTGGCGGGAGATCGGGTTCGGGCCGATCCGCCGCAAAGGCAAGCCGATCGCGCTCGTCGACTGCCCGCAGCCCGTCCCCGTGGCGCAAGCGTTCCAGGCGGGCGCGACGCCGTGGTGCGATCTCGGCAGGCCGCTCGAGGGCGTCTTCATCGACGTGGGGGAGAACGGCCTGTTCTCGCGCGATGAGTTCGAGACGGTCACCGCCCTCGGGCAAATGGAATTCATCACCCCGGAGGAGGTGGCGGAGTACGTGCTCCTGGAGCTCGAGGGCCGCGCCACCGGGCGGGACATCGTCGCCGCGCTCGACGCCGCGACGGCCGGCCCGACGTACCGGGCGGCGACGCTGCGGGCGCACGCGCTTGCCTACCTGCGCGCGCTCGAGGGGCACACCCAGAGCCGCAGCGTCGCCTACGAAATGCTCGGGCCGCCCCGTCTGACCAAGCTGTTGTGGGAGGCGCACCTGTGTGCGCTGCTCCGGCCCAGCGTGCGGGCACTCGCCACCTCGGGGGCGCGCGAACTGGCGACCGAGGCCCACGCCTTGGTGACGCGCGACGCAGCGCTGCGGAGCCATATTCTGTCCGTGGGGATCCCGATCCTGGCGCCCGACGGCGACCGCATGTACCGCGGCAGCATCGTCGTGGTGCCGGGCGACGGGGACGACCCGCGCGCGGCGGCGCCGCGCGGCTGGGTGGATCTGCGCCCGGAGCAGTTCGGCGTATGGGTCAAGCGGGCCCAGGAGATGGTCACGCAGGCGGAGCGGCGCCACAGCCGGGCCGCCGAGTCGGGCAGCGACGTGGACTGGACCGCCATCGGTGCCGACGACCCGATCGCTCCGGCCCAGTTCGCCACCTGGGTGTTCCACTACGAGGAGCGAGGAGAACGCATCAAGCGCTAACCACATGGCCACGGACACCGCAGGAGTCGACCACGCCCTCGGCGCCCTCGGGACGACCTTCCGTCTCACGCGCCTGTACCCACCGACCCATCCGGCGGTGATGGAGGCGCTGCGCCAGATCGGCGAGGCCCTCCCGGCGCTCGCCGCGCTCGGCACGGTCGAGTGGAAGGTGGGCGCCACGGGCGTCCACTGGCGCGGGCAGCAGCTCTTGCCGCGCAACAACCAGATTGCCCAACTCGCAGGCCTGTTGTACGCGCACGGTGTCCGCACCCTCACCCTGAACCCGGGCATGACCGCCGAGAACCTGCTCGCGCTGTTCGGGGTCGCCACCGGCGGGATCCCGCCCGACGATGCGGCGCTCGGACGGCTCACGGTCGGCCTCGGGCGCCGCTCCACGGCGCGACTCGAGCGGCTGCGCACGGCAACCCCGGCGACGGGCGTCCACGCGCTCCCCGAGACTGCGCCGGAGGGGGCGGGGCCGGGGTCGGGGGCAGGGGCCTCAGCCCCGCCGGCCCCGCACGAGGTGGGGTCCGGGAAGCCGCCGACCACCGTGTTGCGACACGACGTCCTGCCGCCCGGCGTCGAGGCCAAGCGTGTCATCGCCGCGCTCAAGACAGCGCCGGTCCCCGAGGAGCAGCGCGCGGCGGTCGAGAGACTGGCGGCGCTCGCTCCCGACTTGCTCGCGCACCGCGACGCGACCACCGTGGCGGACGCGATCGCGACGCTCGATCTCTTGCTGGCGCGCGCCGCCGCGGACCCCGGGCTCGTCCAAGCGATC
>DATBCS010000117.1:0-2434 GCA_036270315.1 Gemmatimonadales bacterium | reverse complement strand
AGCCATCCAGGCGCTCAAGGAAGCGATCGAGTCCAAGAACACGACCCAAATCGTGACTACGGCGGTGTTCGAGGGCTTCGTGATGTTCTTCGAGGTGATGTTCCTGTACCGCGAGCTGATCGACGCCATTACGCCCTGGATCGCGCAGCAGACCGGGTTCCAGCTCGGCTTCTTCTCGACGCTGGCGTTCGCCTCGTTCGGATGGGTGGGCGTGCGCGCGATGACCTGGTTCCTGTTCGGGCGCTTCGGCACCCCCGCCCTGCTCGGGATTCTCGGCCGTGAGAAGATGGCGGGCACGGGGATGCAGGGCACCGGGGTGGCCCCCATGGAGCCCGATTTCTGGAAGGGGCCGATCGACGCCTTGAAGCGCGAATCCGAGTGGTTCAAGAACGAGGCCCGCGAGGTGTTCGAGCTGATCTCCCTGCCCGTGCTCCAGATCCTCGCGGCGGCGGTGAACTTCGCCGTCGTGTTGATCCTCGGGCGGCCCACCTTCTCGCTGCCGTTCCATAGCCTCGAGGAGGTCCTCGCCAGCACGCCCCTCATGTCGCACAGCGGCAAACACGCCATCCCGGGAGGTGCCGCGTGAGCCCGCGGCGCCGCGTCGCCTCGCTCGTGCTGGCGGCCCTGCTGGTGGCGCGCTGTACGCCGCCGGCGGACCAAAAAGGGAAGCCGGCCAACTGGACGATGATCATCGGGATCGACGTCAGCGGCTCGTTCCGCGGCCAGTACGAGGACGCCATCGAGTTCGCGTCGCAATACATCTATGCGCACGTCAACGGCTTGGGCGGCCTGCGCGTCCCTACCGGCCTGTTCGTCGGCTCGATCGGCGGCGAGCGGCCTGGGGAGCCGAAGGCGTTCCACCCGATCAACGACTTCACGGGGCGCACGCCGGAGCAGATCGCAGCCGACCTGCGCGGCTGGTTCAAGTCGATCGACGCGTTCACCGATTTCAACGTGTTCTTCGCCCAGGTCGCCCAGCTGGTCAAGGAGCGCGGGCTGGTCCTCGCCCCCTTGAACGTGGTGCTCCTGAGCGATGGGATCCAAGACGTCGGGGCGCGGCTGGCGCGGGGGAGCAACCCCATCGGCCAGATCGACCTCTCCCCCTTGGAGTTCTTGTCGCGCAGCGTGACTGTGCGGCTGCTTTATGCCTCACCCACGGTGGGCGACAGCTGGAAGCGGCTCATCCGCCGCAAGCGGGTGCGCCTGTGGACCGTGCTGGCGCCGGTGATGGTGGGATGGCACCGCCAATACCGGCCCGGCGTCCCGCTCGAGCGTCAGGCCGACTTGTGGAAGTGGGTGCAGGACAACGTGGACTTCCGGGCGCGGGGCGGCATGTTGTAGCGAGCGGCCCGTGTCGGGGCGGCCCGCGCCATCCAGCGGTGGACCGCCCCTGGGTGGGGAGGACGCCCCCCGCTAGTCAGGCGCAGTAGCGATCGAACGCGCCAGTCAGATCGGCCGCGATTTCCTGCGCCGGCCGCCCCTCGATCTGCTTGCGCTCGAGCATGAAGACGAGCGCTCCATCGCGAAACAGCGCCATCTGCGGCGACGAGGGCGCGTAGCCGGTGAAGTAGCTCCGGGCGCGCTCGGTCGCGTCGGCGTCCTGCCCGGCGAACACGGTGACCAGCCGGCGGGGCCGCGTGGCGTGCTGGAGCGCGAGCGCCGCCGCCGGTCGAGCGTTGCGGGCCGCGCAGCCACACACGGAGTTCACGACGACGAGCGTGGTGTCGCGCGGACGGTCGAGCGCCTGGTCGACCTCTGCCGGCGTGCGCAGCTCCTGGAACCCGAGGCGCACCAACTCGTCGCGCATCGGCTGAACGAGACGCGGGTCGTAGCGGGGGACATTCAAGCCTGGCATAGCGTGTCACTGCTCGATTAGGGACGGGAGCGCTCATCTCGAGCCGCTCTTCCCTACCAATCTAACACGATCTCGCGGCCCGCCGTGCGGCCCGTCCCGCCTACGGCTTGCTTGCGACCTTGTCGGCGGCGCGTTCGACCGCCCGTACCAGCCGCGTGGCGAGCCACAGGAAGTAGATCACCGCGGCTACCCAGAGCAGATGGCCCAGCCAAAACCCGTAGTGCCAAAACATCGTCGCCTCCGTCATGGTCCCGCCTCCACCTACTGTTCGGGGCGTCCGGGGGTTTCACGCCGCTCGGATCTCGCCCGCGGCGCGCTTATACTAGACGGGAGGCCCGATCCCGGACCCTCCCGAACCGGAGCGTCGCCCGTGCGGGTGCTGATCGTCGAAGATGATCCCGAGTTGGCGGGCCTGGTGCGCGACGGCCTGCGGGCCCAGCGCATCGACCCCACACTGGCCACGACGTTCGCCGACGGCCGCGAGCGGGCCGCGCTCGGGAGCTACGACGTGATCATCCTGGACGTGCGGCTGCCCGGCGGCACCGGGTTTGATCTGTGCGGGGACCTGCGCCGCCGGGG
>DATBCS010000116.1:0-20518 GCA_036270315.1 Gemmatimonadales bacterium | reverse complement strand
GCCGAAAATAGCTTGCGGTCGCGCGACTTTGCAATGTAGCTTCTCCCCCCATGCCCGCGACGCCCCGTTCGCCCTCGCCGCAACAGTTCCGCAGTGGTCGCAAGACGCCACACGGCGTGCTCGAGGTCGATTGGCCGTTCTTCGGCGAGACGTGCCGCGCCTTGGCCCTCAAGATCTTCCGCGCGTATGACCCCGACGTCGTGATCGGCATCGCCAAGGCGGGCGTGATTCCGGGGGCGGTCGTGGCGAGTATCCTGCAACGGGACTTCGCGTCGATGGCGATCACGCGCGCGGAGACAGGCGGGCGGCCCGTGGTCATCGCGGGCCCGCCGCGCCTCGTCACCGGGCGCCGCACGCTCATCGTGGACGAGACGTGCGACAGCGGCGCCACGATGAAGCTGGCGCTCGCCGCCGTGCGCGAGCTCAAGCCCGCCGCCGTGAAAACCGCCGTCGCGTTCCGCACCGGCGACTTCAAGCCCGACTTTCACGCGCTCGAGACCGACACCTTCATCATCCTCCCCTGGGACCGCGAAGTCATCATCGACGGGGAGATCGTGATGCGGCCCGACTACGCCCAGAAGCTGAAGGAACTCAAGGGTTGATCGATCGGCTGACCGCCGCCTTGCGGCGTTCTCGCGCCGCCTACACCGAAATCCGCGTCGAACGCACTTGGAGCACGGCCGTCACGGTCCGCGGCCGGCGGCTCGACTCCGCCACGGCGAGCGAGGACCAGGGCGGCTGTGTGCGAGCCCTGCACCAGGGCGGCGGCTGGGGGGTCGCGTCCTTCACGTCGCTCGAGCGCCTCGAGGCCATGGTGGCGCGCGCCGGCGAGCTGTCGCGCGCCGTACGCGTGGACCCGCCCATCCGGCTCGCCGATGTCGCGCCCCATGAGGCCGAGGCCCTCCTGGAGCTCGACGGCGATGTGCGCGGCGTCGCCCTCGCCGCAAAACAACAGCTGATCGCGGCCTACAACGACGCGATGCTGGCCGTGAGCGACCGCGTCGTGGACACCGTGGCGACCTACCGCGACGAGGTGAGCGAGTACTGGTACGTCAACTCGGAAGGCACCATCCTCCACGAGCTACGCCCCGAGGTGACGCTCTCCGGGACGGCCATCGCGCGCCGCGACGGCACGATCGAGAAAGGCCTCGAGTCCATCGGGCTGCGGCGGGGCTGGCACTCGGTCCAGGACAAGGCGGCCGAGTTCCGCGCGGCCGCCGAGCGGGCGGTGCGGCTGCTCGACGCGCCGACGGTGCGGGGAGGCACCTACCCCGTCGTGCTCGATCCCGAGCTCGCCGGGGTGTTCATTCACGAAGCGTTTGGCCATCTCTCGGAGGCCGACTTCGTGTACGAGAACCCCCCGGCCCGCGCGATGATGACCCTGGGCCGCCGGTTCGGTAAGCCGGTCCTAAATGTGGGCGACAACGGCGCGGCAGCGGGGTTGCGGGGCACGCTGCCCTTCGACGACGAGGGGACGCCGACCCAGGATACGGCGCTCATCCGGGAGGGCGTCCTGGTCGGCCGGCTGCACTCGCGCGAGACCGCCGCCACCATGGGCGAGCGACCGACCGGCAATGCGCGGGCCCTTTCGTTTCGCCACGCCCCCATCGTCCGGATGACGAACACCTACATCGGTAACGGCCGGGGCACGTTCGAGGACTTGATCCAGGACATTCCGCTCGGCGTGTACGCCAGCGGCGCATTCGGCGGCCAGACCCTGCTCGAGAACTTCTCGTTCACCGCCGCTTACGGCCACATGATTCGCGACGGCCGCATCGCCGAGCTCGTGAAGGATGTCGTGCTCGCCGGCAACCTGGTCCAGACGCTGGACCGCATCGACCATATCGCGGGTGACTTCCGCTGGAACGAGATGGGCGGCGGCTGCGGCAAGGGCGGCCAATCGCCCCTCCCGGTCACGGAGGGGGCGCCTCACGTGCGCATCGAGGCGGCGCTCGTCGGGGGCGACGTCGGCTCGTGATCGAGCAGTTGCTCGACGTCGCCCGCCGGCGCGCGGACGGCGGGGCGGACGCGCTGTGGCGCCGCGTCGAGCGCACATCAGTGGTGTTCGAGTGGGGGCGGCTCAAGGCGGCGGCCGCGAGCGAGGAGACGGGCGCGAACCTGCGGGTGTGTCACCGCGGTCGCGTCGGCGTGGCTGGCACCACGGCCGCCGAAGTATCGGCCGACGGGCTGGTCGAGCGCGCCCTCGCTTCCGCGGCGCTGGGCGAGCCGCTCGAACTGACTTTTCCGCCCGCCGCCCCGCTCCCGGCGCTCGCCACGTTCTTCGCGCCGGCCGCCGAGGCGTCGCTCGACGCGTTGATCCGCATCGGGGCTGGCCTGCTCGAGCGCCTGGCGCGCGATGGCTGTCGGGTCAATGTGGCGATCGAGCGCGAGACCGCCGAGACCCAGGTAGCCAACACGGCGGGCGCGACGGGTCGTTACCGCTCCACGGGCGTCGCCGTCAGCGCCGAGTTGTGGCGCATCGCGGGAGATGACGTACTCGTGCTCGGCGATGCGTTCGAGGGGGCCGATCTGCCGCGGGACGACACGCTCGCGGGGATCGTGTCGTCGATCGACGGTCGCCTGACACGGGCCCTCGCGATCGTCGCCCCCCCGGAAGGCGAGCTCCCCGTCATCTTCACGCCCGCAGGCCTCACGGCGCTGCTCCTCCCCGTGACCCAGGGGCTCTCGGGCAAGGCGGTGCTCCAGGGGATCTCACCGCTCGGCGGCAAGGTCGGGGACGGGGTGTTCGACGCGCGGTTCTCGCTGACGGACGATCCGCTCGACGCCGGGCGCGCCCGGTCACGGCCGGTGGACGACGAATGCGTGCCGTCGCAAGTCACGCGGCTCGTGGAAGGCGGCGTCGTGCGCCAGTTCATCTATGACCTCGAGACCGCCACGCGGGCGAAGACCAGCAGCACCGGACACGGCCAGCGGGGGGTGTTCGGCAAGCCCGGCGCCGCTTACACCAACCTCGTGCTGGGGGAGGTGGAGCGTGAAGAGCGGAGCCGGCTGGAGCGCCCGGGCGAACTCGGGGGTGGCCTGGTGCGCGACGTTACGGACGGCTTGCTCGTCGACGAGCTGATCGGCGTCGGCCAGGGGAACGTGATCGGTGGGGCATTCAGCCATCCGGTGGCGCTCGCCTACCGCATCGAGCGGGGCGAGATCACCGGTCGGGTGAAGGGCGCCGCGGTCGCCGGCAACGCCTACGAGTTGTGGAAACGGGTCGGGGGGTTCGGCCGCGACGGGCGCTGGATCGGCGCGCGCTATGCGCCGTCGGTGCGGCTTGACGGGGTAAGCGTCGCGCGACGCTAGTACGCGAGCACTCCCGTCTGGGCGATCATCTTCCATTGCGTCCCGACCTGCGTGTAGATCTTGCAAGTCCGCCCGTGCCAATGCTGCTCGACGCCGGTGTCACGATGGCGCCACCGGGTGTCGACGTCCATGACGGCAAACGCCCCATCCCCTTCGCCCGATACGACGATCTTCCGGATCGTGCGCTCGTTACGGATGAGCGTGTGGGTGTCGAACAGCGCTTGCCAGCTGCGCTTCCACCGCGCGGCGTCGAAGCGGCCCAGGACCATCACCCACGTCAGCGGGTCGTGGGATTGGGGGGTGGGCGGCCAGGGCCACACCATCGCCGGATGAAAGCACGAGACGAGGAGCTCCGCGTCCTGAGTGTCCCAGGCGCGGGTTTCGCGGTGCACGATTTCCTCGATCGCGTGCGTCGATGCTGGCATGGGAGTGTGCCCTGGGTGAAGCGACGCCTGGCCTCACGCCACCCGGCGCGTCGCTCGGGTCGCGCCCTACGAGCGGCCTAGCGCCTGTTCGTAGGTCTTGCCTTGCGTCATCTGCTCGTACACCGCGTTGAGCGTTGCCGGCGAGGCCGACAGGAAGCGGCAGCGCGCGTCGTTTCTCGAGCGGCACTCGACCTCCATGACCGCCACCGGCTCTCCCGAGAGGCGCCCGAGGAAGTCCGACAACATGCCCGCGGAAAAGAAGCACATCGGCTCTTGGGCGCTGCCGGGCTCGGCCTCCGCCCAGTCGCCCGAATCCACAACCAGCGCGGCGTCGCCGAGGGGCGCTACCGTCAACGCCCCCCAGCCGGTGGCCTGGAAGAAGGCGGACAGCACCTCGTCGAGTTGGGCGGCGTCGAGTTCCTCGGGCTCGGTGACCCCCGCCTGGCCGGGCAGCCAAGCGCAGAACGTCTGGAAGACGCCCTCGCCCGCGGCGAAGCCCGCTTCCTGGAGGATCGCGACGGCGTGGTCGGCCGCGTCGCGCCACAGGCTGGTATGGAGTTGATGTAACGCAGCGCGACCGACGGTAAGCCCATCGGTCGCGAGGCTCGGCAGGGCGGGGGCGCTCATATGGGACGGCAACTTAGGGTTTGGCGCGTGTGCGGCGCAAGAGTTCTGCCTCGTCGATGACGGCGATCCTGAGCGCCTTGGCCTTGTCGAGCTTCGAGCCGGCATCAGCCCCCACGACTAGGGCGGTCGTCTTCTTCGACACACTGTCGGTGATGGTTCCACCGGCGGCCTCGATCAACTCGGTGGCCTTGGCCCGCGACAGCGAGGGCAGCGTCCCCGTCACGACGTAGGTCTGGCCGGCGAGCGGCCCAGTGCTGTGCGCTGCCACCGGCTCCTTGAGCGTGAGGCCCAGTTTTTCCAGCTGCTCGACCAGCTTACGATTCTTGGGCTCGTCGAAGAAGCCCACGACCGCCTGGGCAATCGCCTCCCCGACGCCGCGAATGCGACTGATCTCCTCGGCGGAGGCGCTGCGCAGCGCCTTCATCGTGCCGAAGTGACGGGCGAGGAGCTTTGCCCCCTGGGCTCCCACGTGTCGGATGCCGAGGGCGTACAGCAGCGTCGAAAGCGGCTGCTGCCGGGACGCCGCGATCGCCTCCACCAGTTGCTGCGCCGACTTCTCGGCGAATCCCTCCAAGGTGAGCAGGCGGGCGGCGGTCACCTCGTAGAGGTCGGCGACATCCTTGATGAACTTGGCGTCGAGCAGCGCTTTCACACGCTCCGGCCCAAGGCCGCGAATGTCCATCGCGCCCCGCGAGGCGAAGTGGACGATGCTTTCAAAAATCCGGCCGGGGCAGGAGACGTTGGAGCAGTAAGCCATCACCTCGTCCACCGGGTACTCGACCTTCGAGTGGCAGACGGGGCAGCGCTCGGGGCGCTTGAAGGGTCGCTCCGCACCGGTGCGGCGCTCGGGCACCGGCCCGAGCACCTGCGGGATCACCTCGCCGGCCCGCGTGACCTGGACCCAATCCCCCTCGCGGATGTCCTTCGCGTCAATCAAATCGAAGTTGTGCAACGTGACCGTGGAGACGGTGACGCCCCCGATCTCCACGGGCTCGAGGGCCGCGTAGGGGTTGAGCGAGCCGGTGCGCCCGACATTGATCCGGATCTCGCGCAGCTGGGTGACCTGGACCTCGGGGGCGAACTTGCGGGCGACCGCCCAGCGCGGCTCGCGGTCGCCTACCGTGCCGAGCTCGGCATGGAGCTGCAACGGGTCCACCTTCACCACCACGCCGTCGGCGCCGTAATCGAGCTGGCCGAGCAATTGCTCGAGCGGCGCGATGGCGGCGTGGGCCGCCGCGAGGTCCGCCACGTGCTGGTGGTGCGGCTCGACGGGGAAACTCCAGGCGGCGAGCCGAGCGAGCAGCTCGTGCTGGGTGTCGGCCGAGGCCTTCTGGCCGGGCGCCTCGATGTGGAAGCAGAAGATCCGGAGGCCCCGGCCCCGTGTCATCTTGGAGTCGAGCTGGCGGAGCGATCCGGCGGCCGCATTGCGGGGGTTCGCGAAGGGAGGCTCGCCCGCCTGCTCCCGCTCCCGGTTGAGCTCGGCGAAGCGGGACTTGGACAGGTAAACCTCGCCGCGCACTTCCATCCGCTTGGGCCAGCCCTTGCCCGCGAGCCGGAGTGGGATGTCGACCACCGTGCGCAGATTCGCGGTGACGTCCTCCCCTTCGACGCCGTTGCCGCGCGTCGCGCCCGTCACTAGCACGCCGTTCTCGTAGGTGAGGCTCACCGCCGCGCCGTCGATCTTGACTTCGAGGGTGTAGCCGGCGGTGCGGACCTCGGGGAGCAGTCGCGCGTTCCGATCCTCCCACTCGGCGAGCTCCACCTCGCTGAAGGCGTTGGCGAGCGACAGCATCGGGACGAGATGGCGGTGCTTCTTGAACTTATCTGCCGGCTCGGCGCCGATGCGCTGCGTGGGGCTGTCCGAAGTGCGCAGCTCGGGGTGCTGGGCTTCGAATTGCTGCAGCTCGCGGAACAGGCGGTCGTACTCGGCGTCCGAGATTTCGGGACGGTCGAGCACGTAGTAGGCGTGGTTCGCGCGTTCGAGCAGCCGTCGCAGCTCGGCGGCCCGCGCGGCCGGACCCCTCACCGACCCTTGGCTTCCTCTTGGATCACGGCCATCGCCACGCCCACGAGCCGGTCGAGCTCTTCCGCGCTGGCCCGCGGCAGCAGGCCCTCGGCCCACGCGCCCTCCCGCTCGCCGAACGCGCCCAGCAACCGCCGGAGGAAGGAGAGCAACGCGACGCGCTCGAGCTCCATGCGCCGCATCGTCTCCCCCGTCTCCTGCTGGCGCTGCGCGAGGCGCTCGTAGCGGTGCGCGTTGCGCAGCGCCTGGGCTGTGAGCGCGGCGACGACCTGAACGAACCGGACGTCCTCGTCGGAAAAGGTGGGTCCGTCGCGGAACGTGCGGAGGAAAATCGCTCCAATCGCCACCCCGCGCCACGTGATGGGCACCACGGTGATCGACTTCACCCGGCGGTTGATCAACTCGCCCTTCACGTGCTTGAGGCTGGGATCGCTCGCCGCGTCGGGGATGAAGACCGTCTCGCCGGTCTGCATCGCGCGCTTGAGCTCGGGATAGCGCTCGAGATCGACGACGTAGTTGCGGATGGTGGGATCCTCGTAGGAGGCGACGAGCCGCACCGACGTGCCGCCGCGCTCCGCCAGGAAGATGGAGCAGCGGTCCAAGCCGAAGGCCTCGCCCAGCTTGCGCGCGATGGCCTGGAGAATGTCGATGAAGTGCAACGAGGTGGAGACTTCCTTGAGGATCTCGATGACGGCGAGCAGGTGCTTGCGCTCTCGCTCGAGGTCGGCGACGCGCGCCGCGAGGCGCCCGGCGTCGGCGGCCGTGGGAGCCGCGTGGAATGTCATGGCGTAGTTTGTGTCCGTAGCGGAGGCGGCGTCAAGTTGCCGCGGCCCACGGGGCGCGGTAGCTTCGGACCCCATGCGATCAATCCTTGGCCTCGCGCTCGTCACGACGGTTGCTGGCGCGATCGGCCCCGGAGGCGCGGCCACGGCGCAGGGACGCGCCCCCGCCCTGCCGACCCCAATCGGCGCGTGGACCCCCGTCCCCGAGTTGCCGGGCATGGGGCGCCCCGTCGACACCGCCACCGTGGCGCGGCGCCGCCGGGCGCTGCTCGCCCGTGTCGGCCATGGGATCGTGCTGATCCCGGCCGCCCACGAGCGCCAGATCGAACGGGACTACGTCCAGGACAACGACTTCCGCCAGAACAACACGTTCTTCTATCTCACCGAGCTCGAGACCCAGGACGCCTGGCTGCTGCTCGCGGCGCGCGGCCCAGACTCGGTCGAGACGGTGCTGTTCCTCCCGCCCCGCAATCCGGCACAGGAGCGCTGGACCGGCCTTCGCCTCGGCCCCGACAGCGTCGCGGCCCGGCTGTCCGGCATCGCCGTCGTGCTCCCCACCGACTCGCTCGACGCCCGGCTCCGGATGGCCGCCGTCCGGGGGCGGCTTCCCGTGTTCCTCCCGCTCGACGACGCGACCCGCGAGGAGAAGCGGATCGTGGATGCGGCGTTCTCGGGCCGCGACGTCCGCAACGTGCGGCCTCTCGTCGACTCGATGCGGCTCCTCAAGGACGCGAACGAGATTGCCCGCATGCGGAAGGCGATCGACATCAGCGCGGCGGGCCACGTCGCCGCGATGCAGGCGGCGCGGCCGGGGTTGTGGGAGTACGAGCTCGAGGCGGTGGCGGAAGGGACGTTCCGCAAGCACGGCGCCGACCGGGTCGGCTACCCCTCGATCGTGGGCAGCGGACCCACCACCACCACGCTGCACTACGACGTGAACCGGCGCCAAACGAAAGACGGCGAGCTGGTCCTGATCGACGCGGGGGCCGAGTGGGGGCAATACACGGCCGACGTCACGCGGACCTTCCCCGTGAACGGGCGGTTCACGCCGCGCCAGAAGGCCATCTACGACCTCGTCCTTGCGACGCAGCGGGCCGCGTTCGAGGCGGCGCGCCCGGGCGTCCTGCTGCGCGACCTCGACCAGCTGGCCCGCACCTACATGCGCGAGCACTCGGGCACGCTGTGCGGGGAGAAGACCTGCGTCGCCTACTTCATCCACGGCCTGGGCCATTGGCTCGGCATGGACGTGCACGACGTCGGCGACTACACCACGCCGCTGCAGGCCGGGATGGTGTTCACCCTCGAGCCGGGGATCTATCTGCCGGACGAAAACCTGGGTGTGCGGATCGAGGACGACGTGCTGATGACGGCGACGGGGCCGGAGTGGTTGTCCGCGAAGGCACCCCGCACGACCGACGAGATCGAGCGCCTGATGCAGGGGCGGCGTTAGCTCTCGTCCTTCTCACCCCTGATATCGTCGAGGACCTGCTTGGCTTCCTTCTTGTACGCGGGGTCGAGCACGTCGCCGATCGGGAGCGTGTCGATCGCGGCGAGCTGGATGCGTGCCTTGGAGTATTTGCCGACGTCGACGTACACCTCGGCGAGTTCGAGGCGGTGGAACACGTTCTGGGGCTTCAGGGCCACGGCTTTCTCCAGGTACCGCTGCGCGTCGTCCCAGTTGCCCTTGCCGAGAAACCCGCCGCCGAACAGGATCGCGGCCGCCTTGCGTTCGATCCACGACAGCCGCTTCACCTCGGCGTGCCACGCCCCGACGAGATGATACGCCGCGTCGTGCGTGGAATCGAGCTCGATCGCCTTCATCCCTTCGTCATAGATGATCCGGGCGAACCGCACCCGCTCCTTCCCCCCCTTGGTGCGGGACAGCCGCCCGAGTGCCTGGCCAATCGTGAAGTGGCCGTCCGCGCCGGCGGGGTTGACGCGCACCGCCGCCTCGCCGAACGCCCGCGCCGCCGTGTAAAGGCTATCGCGCCGGTGCTTGGACCCGTCGTCCTGCCCGTCGATCTGCTTGGCGACGTCGACCAGCTCGCGCCCCGCCTTCCACAACGCCGCGTAGTTGGTCGAGTCGCTGGCGAGCGCGGCACGGTAATGTTGCAGCGCCTGCGCCGGCGCGAGCGCCGCGTGCGCGCTGTCGCCGAGCGAGAGCTGTTGCGCCACGCTCAGCGGGGCCTGGGCGAGCAGCGGCGCAGCGGGGTGGCAGGGCAGCGCGAGCGATACGAGCACGAGCGACCGGACAGCGCGCATCACAGGCTCCGCGGCAGGAAGGGTCGCTAATGTTGATCGTGCCGCTGATCGAACGCAAGCGCGACGGCGGCGCCCTCACGCCGGAGGAATGGTCGGCGCTCGTCGCGGCCTACACGGGCGGCCAAGTTCCCGACTATCAGATGTCCGCGTTGCTGATGGCGGTGTTGTTGCGCGGGCTCGAGCGTCAGGAGCTCGCCGCGCTCACCGACGCGATGCTGGCCTCGGGTCAGCGGCTCTCGTTCGATGCCTGGCCCACGCCGCGCGTCGACAAGCACTCGACGGGAGGCGTGGGCGACAAGGTCTCGCTCGTGCTAGCGCCGCTCGTGGCTGCGTGCGGCGTCGCCGTGCCGATGATGTCCGGCCGCGGCCTCGGCCACACCGGCGGGACGCTCGACAAGCTCGAAGCGATCCCTGGCTTCCGCACCAACCTGTCCCTTGCCGAAGTCAAGGCGCAGGTGCTGAAACTCGGCTGCGCCATGATCGGCCAAACGCCGGAAATCGCGCCCGCCGACGGCCGCATCTACGCGCTGCGGGACGTCACCGGCACGGTCGAAGCAATTCCCCTCATCGCTGCGAGCATCATGTCGAAGAAGCTCGCCGAAGGCCTCGGCGCCTTAGTGCTCGACGTGAAGCGGGGCAGCGGGGCCTTCCTGCCGCGCCTGGAACAGAGCCTCGAGCTGGCCCAGACGATGATCGCGCTCGGGGAAGACCGCGGCTGTGCCACCGTGGCCCTGCTCACGGCCATGGACCGGCCGTTAGGCCGCGCCTGCGGCAATGCGCTTGAGACGGAGGAAGCGCTTCTCGCGCTGCGCGGCGAGGGGCCCGAAGATCTGATGGCTGTGACCTACGCGCTCGGCATCGAGATGCTGCTCGCCGCGGGCGTGGAGAAGACGTCGAAGAAGGCGCGCCAGCGCCTCGCCAACGCGCTCGGGTCGGGGCTCGCCGCAGAGAAGTTCGAACAGGTGATCGAGGCGCAGGGCGGCAACCCCAAGGTCGTCGACGACCCATCGGTCCTCCCCCAGGCGCAGGAGGTCGAGGTCTACAACGCCCCGCGCACCGGCGTCGTGACCAGGGTCGAGCCCCGGACCATCGGCCGCGCGATCGTCGCTATGGGCGGCGGGCGCTCGAAAGTGGACGACCCCGTGGACGCCAGCGTAGGGTTTGTGATCACCGTGAAGCCCGGGGACAAGGTGCTCGCCAGCGAACCGATCGCGTCGGTCTTCGCCCGGGACGCGGCGGGCATGAAGCTGGGATTTGCGGCCCTGGGGCAAGCGATCGCGATCGGCGACCGCATCACGACCAGGCCCCTCCCGCTCGTGTCACATCGGGTGACGAAGGCGGGGGTCGAAGAGCTCAAACAATAGGCGGCTGCCCGGTCCCCGGGCCCCAGTCGCGCACGCTGTCCTCGTCGGGGGCGTCTTGCACCTCCCGCTCCGCCTGTTCCAGTTCCGTGTAGTCGATCGTTTCGTTGGCGCGGCGGTGCGCCGTGGGCTCCGGGGGCCCGTCGCGGCCCCCGAAGAAGAACCAGCCCAGCGCGAGGAGGAGCAGGGCGAGGACGATCAGCGAACCGGCTACCACGTCAGCGGTCTTCGCGTCTCGCGGCGACGCCGGGCGGGAGATCCGGGGCGCCGGGGGGACTAGACGTCGAGGTTCCGCACGAACTTCGCGTTCTCCTCGATGAAGCGGCGCCGCGGCTCGACGTCGTCCCCCATCAACGTCTCGAACAACTCCGACGCCTCCACCGCATCCTCCATCGTCACCTTAAGGAGCGTGCGGCGCGCGGGATCCATCGTCGTGTTCCGCAGCTGGTCGGGGTTCATCTCGCCCAAGCCCTTGTAGCGCTGAATCGACACGGTGCCGTGGCCCGCGGTCTCACCGTTGCCGAGCCGCTTGACGTAGGAGTCGCGCTCTTTGAGGTCATAGGCGTAGAACTCTTCGCGCCCCTTGGCGACGCGGTACAGCGGCGGCTGCGCGATGTAGATGTACCCCACGTCAATCAGGTCCTTCATCTCCTTGTAGAAGAAGGTGAGGAGCAGCGTGCGGATGTGGGCGCCGTCCACATCGGCGTCGGTCATGATGATGATCTTGTGGTAGCGCGCTTCGCCGACGTTAAAGTCCTCGCCCACTCCCGTCCCGATCGCGGTAATGATCGTGCGGATCTCCTCGTTGGACAGCACCTTGTCGATGCGCGCCTTCTTGACGTTGAGGATCTTGCCGCGCAGCGGGAGGATCGCCTGGAAGGTGCGATCCCGCCCCTGCTTGGCCGAGCCCCCGGCCGAGTCGCCTTCGACGAGGTACAACTCCGTGAGCTTGGGGTCGGTGACCGTGCAGTCGGCGAGCTTGCCCGGCAAGAGACCGCCTTCGAGGCCACTGCGCTTGCGCACCAACTCGCGCGCTTTGCGCGCCGCTTCCCGCGCGCGGGCCGCGCTCACTGCTTTCGCGATGATCGTACGCGCAACGCTGGGATTCTTGTCGAAGAACTCGCCGAGCGCGTCGTTCACGACGCTCTTGACGATGCCTTCCACCTCGGAGTTGCCGAGCTTGGTCTTTGTCTGCCCTTCGAACTGCGGATCCTTCACCTTGACGTGCAGCACCGCCGTGAGCCCCTCGCGAATGTCGTCGCCAGTGAGGGTGAAGTCCTCCTTCTTCAGGAGGCCGTCTTTCTTCGCCCACTCGTTGATCGTGCGGGTGAGCGCGGCCCGGAACCCGGTGAGGTGCGTGCCGCCTTCGTGGGTGTTGATGTTATTGACGAAGGAGAACGTGTTGTCGTTGTAGCCGTCGTCGTATTGGATCGCGCCTTCGACCTCGACGCCCTCGCGCGAGGCTTCGAAGGTGATCGGCTTGGCGTGGAGCGGCTTGCGGTTGCCAAGCAGGTAGCGCACGAACTCGGCCAGCCCCCCTTTGTAGTAGAACGTCTCTTCCTTGCGCTGGCCCTTCCGCTCGTCCTTGAGCGTGATAGTGAGGGCCTTGTTCAGGAAGGCGAGCTCGCGCAGCCGCGTCGCGATCGTGGCGTAGTCGAACCGGATCTCGGTGAAGATCTTGGTATCGGGTTTGAACCACACGGTGGTGCCCGTGCCCTTCGCCTTCCCCGTGACCTCGAGCTGTTTCTTGGTGTCGCCGCGCTCGAACGCCATGTGGTGGCGCTTGCCATCGCGATCCACCCAGACCTCGAGCTTCTCCGACAGCGCGTTCACGACCGAGACACCCACGCCGTGGAGCCCGCCCGACACCTTGTAGGTGCTCTTGTCGAACTTGCCGCCGGCGTGCAGCACTGTCAGCGCCACCTCCACGCCGGGCTTCTTTTCCGTCTTGTGGACGTCGACCGGGATGCCGCGCCCGTTGTCGACCACCGTGACGGCGTTGTCCTCGTGTATCGTGACGTCGATCTGGGTGGCGTACCCGGCGAGCGCTTCGTCTATGGAATTGTCCACCACCTCGTACACGAGATGGTGCAACCCGCGGCTGGACACCGCCCCGATGTACATCGCCGGGCGGCGCCGCACGGCTTCGAGGCCCTTCAGGACCTGGATCGAATCGGCTTGGTAGCCGTCGTTCCTCGCATCCTGCTTACGCTTTTTATCCTTCGCGGCCGGTTTAACCTTCGCGGCCGGGCGTCTTGCCTTCGCCATTAGCGCTCGAGTGTGAGAGGAGCCAGCGGATTGCCCGGATCCGGCCAACGCCGGACCCGCCGTTGAGGGCGGTCAGGATGTGGGGCGCCATGAGCTGCAGTTCGGTCATCCAGGCACTCGTCGCGACGCGCACGAACAGCGTGCCGTCCGGTGTCACGCTCTCCGGCGTGGCGACCGCCGCGATCTGCGGCCCCACGAGCCGGGGCCAGTCGGGAATGACCTGGGCCTGGGCTAGGCGCTTCCCCAGCCCGCTCTTGGCCAGATAGCCGCGGAGCGCGTCTCCTACGGCCTGCGGCGACCCCCGCCGCCTGCGCTCGGTCATCGGCCCTTTCTGCGTGAGGGTGGACCCCGCCATGCAAAGCGCCACGGGGTGCCCGTGGCGCTACGCGGCTGCGCCGCGAGAGCCCTCAACATCCCACCAAGAATACCCAGAAGTTATTGTGGGGTCAAGACTTACTAAGTCGTTGGGGTCATGGGACGACCGTCACGAAGGTGTCCGACTGACTCCGAAATCCGACCACGTCGCGGGCCGCCAGCGATACCGGAACCCGGGTCCCGGCCGCGAGCCCCGCCGGAATTGCGACACGAAACGGGCTCTGGTAGATCGGCGCCAGCAGGCCGTCGGCGGCTGCCGTAGTCCCGTCCACCTGGAGCCACACGGAGTCGATGCCCGCCGCGTCCTCGACCCGCACGCTCCCGCCGAGCGTGTCGTTCGGCGTGGTCGAGTGGACCGCCGTGGCCTGCAGCACGACGGCGAGCGCGGGCGGTGCCGGGCGGGGGCGCTCGGAGAGGCAGGCGGACGCGCTCGCCGCCAGCCACAGCCCGCACGCCACGCGACGCGCGGTCACCGACCTTCGAAGCGGGGCGCGCGCTTTTCGAGAAACGCCGTCAACCCCTCCTGCATATCGCGCGTCGCGGCCAGGAGCCCGAAGTGATTCGCTTCGAGCAACAACCCCTCGTCGAGCGACATGTCGAGCCCTCGGTCCACCGCTTCGAGCGCGAGCCGCACGGCGAGCGGACCCTGGGCGAGAATCCCGCGCAGGGTCTGCTCCGCCATCGCAAGCAACTCGCCGGGCGGCACCACCTGGTTCACGAGACCGATGCGATGAGCCTCCCGGGCATCGATCATGTCGCCACTCAAGATCAAGGCCAACGCCACGCCCTTCCCCACGAGGCGCGGCAGGCGCTGCGTGCCGCCGTATCCCGGCGCGATGCCCAGCTTCACCTCGGGCTGCCCGAAGCGCGCCGTCTCGCTGGCGACGCGGAGATGGCACGCCATCGCCAACTCGCATCCTCCGCCGAGCGCGTAACCGTTGACGGCGGCGATAACCGGCTTGCCGCACGTCTCGAAGCGCCGCAACATCGCCTGGCCGCGCAGCGCGCGCGCCTTGCCGTCGAACGGGCCTTGCTGCGCGAGCTCAGCGATGTCAGCGCCCGCCACGAACGCCTTGCCCCCGGCGCCCGTGACGAGGGCGCCTTTGATCCCGGGGTCGGTCGCGATGCGCTCGGCGGCCTGGGCCAGCTCCGCGACCACTTCGTCGTTTAGCGCGTTCAGCTTGTCGGGGCGGTTGATGGTGATGAGGGCGACGCCGTCGCGCAGCTCGAACAACAAGGTGTGATAGGCCATGGGGGTCAATGCTAATGACCGGCCCGGCGAGCCGCCACGACACGCCACCGCGGCGCCAGCGCCGTGGCGTCGCGACGGCGCTTAACGTAGGTTGGCGCGATGGCCGTCCAAGCGATCGCCTGGAGCCGCTCGGGCGCCGTGCGCATCATCGACCAGCGCGCCCTCCCCGAGGCGGAAATCACACGGGAGCTCGACACCGCGGAGGCGGTGGCGGAGGCGATCCGCACGCTGCAGGTGCGGGGCGCGCCGCTCATCGGCATCGCCGCGGCGATGGGGCTCGTCGTCGGGCTGCGCCCCGCGCGAGGGGCGCGGCGCGAGGCTTTCCTCGCCCACTTGGCCCAGTACGTGGAACTATTGGCGGCGAGCCGGCCGACGGCAGTGAACCTGCGGTGGGCGCTTGAGCGGATGGCCCGTACCGCTGCGGCCACCCCGGGGGACGGCGCCAAGCTGTGGGAGCGGCTCCAGACGGAGGCGACGGCGATCTGGGAAGAGGACCGTGCGATGTGTCGCCGCATCGGCGAGGCGGGCCTGCCGCTCGTGCCGGACGGGGCCAAGGTGCTGACCCACTGCAACGCGGGGGCGCTCGCCACCGGGGGCATCGGCACCGCGCTTGCGCCGATCTACCTCGCGCACGATGCCGGCCGCCGGATACACGTGTTCGTCGACGAGACCCGGCCCGTGCTCCAGGGAGCGCGCCTCACGGCGTGGGAGCTGACGCGGGCCGGCGTCCCCTGCACCGTGATCGCCGACACGGTCGGGGGCACGCTCATGCGCCAGGCGCAGGTGGATCTCGTGCTGGTGGGTGCCGACCGCGTCGCCGCTAACGGCGACTTCGCGAACAAGATCGGGACGTACTCCCTCGCCGTGCTGGCGCTGCACCACGGTGTCCCGTTCTACTGCGCGATGCCGTCGTCGACCATCGACTCCACCCTACCGGATGGCGACGGCATCCCGATTGAGCAGCGCGCTCCGGAGGAGGTGAAGACGGTGGC
Organism: Gemmatimonadales bacterium; assembly: GCA_036270315.1. Taxonomy (GTDB): domain Bacteria; phylum Gemmatimonadota; class Gemmatimonadetes; order Gemmatimonadales; family GWC2-71-9; genus AG41. The sequence goes on along the minus strand of DATBCS010000116.1, from coordinate 4,839 downwards.
CGGCCGGGCGATCGCGCCCGTCGCCGCCGCGGCGCTCAACCCCGCGTTTGACGTGACGCCGGCGCGCTACGTGACGGGCTACGTCACCGACCGGGGACTGCGCCACCCCCCGTTCAGCGGCGACCGCGCGTGACGGCCGGCGGTCGCGCCGGCTGATGGGCCGCCCCTTGATCGCCGTCGTGGGCGGCGGCACCTGCAGCGCCGAAGAGGGAGCCTGGGCGACCGCCGTTGGTCGCCTGCTTGCCCAAGGGGGCGCGGTGCTGGTGTGCGGTGGCCTCGGGGGCGTCATGGCGGCCGCCGCGCGCGGCGCCAAAGAGAGCGGCGGGCTCACCATCGGGATTCTGCCGGGGAGCGATCCGGCGGACGCGGACCCCAACATCGAAGTCGCGCTCGCGACCGGCATGGGCGAGATGCGCAATGCGCTGTTGGTGCGGGTGGCCCAGGCCGTGATCGCGATCGGTGGCGGGTGGGGAACGCTCTCCGAAATCGCCCTGGCGCAGCGGATCCGGACCCCCGTCGTGGGCCTGCATGATGCCTTTAGCTCCGTCGTGGAGATGCCGCGCGTGGAACGGCCTGAAGCCGCGGTGCGCTGGGCGCTGGAGCAAGCCCAGCGCCCGGAGGTATAATGGAGCATGAACGCGGGCACGAAGTTCGCCATCGGGGCCGCGCTAATCGTCGGTTCCGTCGGCTACCTCATGGCTTCCGGTGTGAAGGAAACGGGCCAGTTTTTCCTCACGCCGAGCGAGCTGTCGCAAAAGATCGCGGTCGATCCCTCCTTCTATAATGTCGGGATGAAAGTCGGCGCCCGCGTGGTCCAAGGCACCGTGACCAAGGACCTCGCGAGTCGCACGCTGCGCTTCCAAGTGACCGACGGCCGCGCGCGCTATCCCGTGGTGTTCCACGGCCTCCCCCCCGATACCTTCACCGACAGCGTCGAAGTGGTCGTCGAGGGTCGGCTGCACCCGGACGGCGTGATCTACGCGACCAACGTGCTGGCGAAGTGTGGGTCGCGCTACGAAGCGGTGCCCAAGGCCTAGATGACCGTCCTCGGGAGCCTGATGCTGTGGCTCGCGTTCCTCGTGGGCGTGTGGGGAGCACTCGCGGGATTCGTGGGGGGCCTCAAGGGTCGCCCCGGCCTCGCGGACAGCGCCCGCCAGGCGGTGTTGGTGCTGTGCGGGGCGCTGCTCGTCGCGGTGTTCTCGCTCGAGTGGGCGCTGTTCCATCACGACTTCAACGTGGAATACGTCGCGGCCTACACCAGCCGCAACCTGCCGACGTTCTACACCTGGTCCGCCCTGTACGCCGGCCAGAAGGGGAGCCTGCTGTTTTGGGCGACCGTGCTCTCGTTCTTCGGCTCGCTCGCCCTGCTGCTCACGCCGCGCCGCCAGCGCGCATTGCTCCCCTACGTGGCGGCCGTCGTCTCGCTCGTCGCCACGTTCTTCATCTCGGTGATGCTGTTCGGCCACGCGAGCCCGTTCGAGCGGCTTGCCTACACGCCCGCGGACGGGACCGGCATGAACCCCCAGCTCCAGAACCCCGGGATGGTGTTTCACCCGCCGATGCTGTACCTGGGCTACATCTCGATCACCATCCCGTTCGCGTTCGCGATCGCGGCGCTCCTCTCGAAGCGACTGGACGTCGACTGGCTCGTGGCGATCCGCAAGTGGACGCTGCTCTCGTGGCTGTTCCTGTCGATCGGGATCTGCCTCGGGATGTGGTGGGCGTACGTCGAACTCGGGTGGGGCGGCTATTGGGCATGGGACCCAGTGGAGAACGCCTCGCTCCTGCCGTGGCTCACGATGACCGCCTTCCTCCACTCGGTGATGATCCAAGAGAAGCGCGGGATGCTCAAGAAGTGGAACCTGGGGCTCATCATCGGGTCCTGGCTGTTGTCGATCTTTGGGACCTTCATTACCCGCTCCGGCGTGATCTCGAGCGTGCACTCGTTCACGCAGTCGAGCGTCGGGTACTTCTTCTTGTTCTTCTTGGTCGCGGCGGGGATTGCGAGCTTCGCGCTGTACGCGACCCGCCTGCCGCTGCTCGACGCGGAGGCGCAGCTCGAATCGCTGGTGAGCCGGGAAGCGAGCTTCCTCTTCAACAACCTGTTGTTCGTGGGGATTGCGTTCTCGGTACTGTGGGGCACCCTGTTCCCGATCCTCTCGGAGTTGGTGCAGGGGACGAAGGTGACGGTCGGGCCGCCCTTCTTCAACCTGGTGAACATCCCGCTGGGGCTCGCCCTGCTCGCGCTCACCGGGATCGGGCCCCTCATTGCCTGGCGCCGCGCTTCGCTCCCGAACCTCGAGCGCCAGTTCGCCGTGCCGGCCACCGTGGGCGTCTTCACGCTGCTCATCTTGCTCGTGGTGGGGATGCGGGACGTCTACGCCCTCATCGCGATCGCGCTCGGCGGATTCGTCACCGCCACGATCGTCCTCGAGTTCGCGCGCGGGATGCGCGCTCGCCACCGCCAGTACGGCGAAGCGTATCTCGTCGCGTTGGCGCGGCTCATCGCCCGCAATCGGCGCCGCTACGGCGGCTATATCGTGCACGCGGGGATGGTCATGCTGTTCGTCGCATTCGCCGGGATGGCATTTAAGACCGAGACCGAGGCGACGCTCCGGCCGGGCGAGTCGGTGTCGCTGCGTAGTCCCTACGGCGCCACCTATAAATTCACCCACCTTGGCATCTCGCAGTACGACGCGCTCAACCGTCAGGTCACCGCCGCGACGGTGGAGGTGCGCCGTGACGGCCTGAAGATCGGCCTGTTGAGCCCCGAGAAGCGCCAGCACGTGGACTCGTTCGGTCGCCCCACCTTCCAACCCTCCACCGAACCCAGCATCATGAGCATGCTGCGCGAGGACCTGTACAGCGTGCTCGGGGGCGTGGTGAACGGGACGGAACAGGCCGTCTTTCGCTTCACGATCAACCCGCTCGTGTGGTGGGTGTGGTACGGCGGGCTGATCGTCGCCTTGGGCGGGGTGATCGTGATGTGGCCTGGCGGGGGCTCGCCGGCGGTGAAGCGCACCCAGGCCGGGTACGCGGTGAAACTGGTGGCGGAAGGGAAATGACCATCCCCGAGCCCTCCGACGCCAGGCGGCGCGCCGACCGGCGCGAGTTCCTGACGCTCGGCGCCGGCGTCATGCTCGGTGTCCTCACGACCGGGCATCGGGGCGTGCAGCAACCGGACTCGCTCCCCGGCGGCGGGGCCGCCGGCCGCCTGTGGGACCCCGCCCGGGCGGGGCGGCCGCTCGAGCCCGTCACGGCGGCCGACAACGACGCGGCGATCCAGGCGATCGAGAAGCAGATCCATTGCACGTGCGGCTGCAATCAGGATGTGTACACCTGCCGCACCACCGACTTCACCTGCACCACCAGTCCGGCGATGCACCGTGAGGTGCTGGCGCTGGCGCGGGCGGGCAAGACGGGACCCGAGATCGTCGACGCGTTTGTGCGCGAGCACGGGCTCACCATTCTCATGGCGCCCCCGCGGCGCGGCTTCAATCTCGCCGGCTACTTCGTGCCGTCGCTGCTCATCGTTGTGGCCGGGACGATCCTAACGACGGTGCTGCGGCGCTGGGCGCGGGCCGCGCCGGACGCGGCGCACCCGGCCCCGGTCCCGGGCGAGGCGGCCTCGGCGAGCGAGCTCGAGCGCCTGCGCCGCGAGCTCGACCGGCTCTCACTCTGATCGATGGCGGAGCTGATCGTGGGCATCGTGCTCGCCGCGGGCGCCGTGTACCTGGTCCTCAAGCCCATCCTCGCGTCCGAGGGCGTGGCGCCGGGCAACGAGGACGCCGGCGTGCTCTTCGAGGGGGAGGATCCGGAGGACGATCTGTCCCGCCGCGCGGTCGCGCTCCGCGCGCTGAAGGAGATCGAGTTCGACCGGGCTACCGGGAAACTGGCCGACGCCGATTACACGGTGCTCCAGCAGAAATACACGACGGAAGCCCTGGCCGCCCTGCGCGCCGAGGCGATCGGGTCGAGCGCCAGTGCCGCCGGGCCCGAGGTCGAGCCGGCGCCCGCCGTCGTGGCCCCGGCCGAGCCGGCGCCCCACGTTCCCCGCTGCCCCACCCACGGCCCCCGCCCCGAGCCCGATGCGGCGTTCTGCTCCGATTGCGGCCGCCGGCTCGCGGCGGCGCCGGGCTACTGTGCCCGCTGCGGCGGGGCGCTCGAACACCTGGCTCGGTACTGTCACGCCTGCGGAGCCCGGGTCGCCGCTTAGCGGCCGCCGGTTCCGTCTCTAGTGGGGATCCTGGGCCGACATGAGGATCGCCGTTGCCCGGTCGAACTGCTGGGCCGCCGCGGCCACCGTCGGATCGGACACGGCGGCGACGCGGTAGAACCCCTCCTCCCCCCATTTCGCCAGGGCCACGGACCGCACCAGCACTTGCTGCAACCGGTCGTCCCCATCCTTTGGGATGGCCACGCCCTGCGCCGCAGCGAACGCGCGGAAATTCTCGAGCGCCGACCCGGGGAGCGCGGGATGGGCCGCGAGCGAGTCGAGGCTCGGCAGCGCGGCGCCGGCGGCCGTCAGGTAGCCGCCAATCCACTTGAGCGGTAGCTCATCCTCGCGCGCGCGCGCGAGCCACAGCGGGGCAGGGTCGGGTTCGGGGAGGGTTACGTCGGGATAGATGCCGCCGCCGCCGTACACCGTGCGCCCGCTGTCCGTTTTGCAGGACGGCCGGCCAGCGGTGTCGCGCTCCGCCCGCGCGAGGCGGAAGTAGTCGCGGCGCGCGATCCCCCGGTACTGACGCTGCACCACGCGACCGCACGGCGTCGCGACGTGGCCGACGACCAGCATGATCCACGAGCCGTCCGCCAACGGGAACCCTCGCATCAAGAGCG
>DATBCS010000115.1:0-11044 GCA_036270315.1 Gemmatimonadales bacterium | reverse complement strand
GCTCTACCCGCTCGGCGGCTTGAGCGAAGCGAGTGGGCGGCCGAGCGCGGGCTCTTGGGCCACGACGTGCTGCAACGCTTCACCGTCGAGATCGATAATCGCACACGACGCGTGCGGCTGTTCGATCCCGCGCGGTATTCTTATGAGGGTTCTGGCACGGCCGTGCCATTTACGGCGGACGCCGCCCTGCCGCTCGTACAAGCGCACGTCAAGGTTCGAGGCCGAGCGCCTATCCCCGCTCGGCTCCTCCTCGACACCGGCGCGTCCGGTCTGTGTCTCATCCTTACGACTCCGTTCGTGGCGCAACATGGCCTCACGCACGTGTCGCCCGGTCTCGAGGCACCGATCGGGACCGGGCTCGCGGGCGACCTCCATGGGACGATCGTGCGCCTCCAAGAGCTGCGCCTCGGCGGTGTGCGCGTGGCATCCCCGACGACGGGACTCGGGGGCGAGAACAAGGGGTTCCTGGGGCGGACCGACATCGACGGGGTCATCGGCAATGCCGCGTTCGAGGGGTCGCGCTTGATCGTCGACTATGCGCGCCGCCGCGTGATCATCGAGCGCGGCTCCGCCGCCGACTCGCCGTGCGACTACGACATGAGCGGGTTGCGGCTGATCGCCCGGGGCGCGGATCTTCGCCAGATCATCGTGGCTTACGTCGTTCCCGGGAGCCCCAGCGCGGACGCCGGGATCCAAGTCGGTGACGAGCTGCTGCGCCTCGACGGACGCCGCGTCGGCGACGCTGACTTGGGCGCCCTGCGGAAGGCCTTCCGGGTGGATGGTGCCGCCCGGGCGCTCGTGCTCCAGCGCGGCACCGACACCCTCCGGGTGGCTATCAGGCTGCGGCACCTGCTGTGACGCTGCCGCACGACCGTCGGAGGCGGCGCGTCACGGCGCCTACAGCGCCAGCGCCTCATTCCACTCGCGGATCGTCCAGCGGCCCACGATGCCCTGCGTCACGAACGGGTCGGTCCGCACGAACTCTTCCGCGGCAGCGCGGCTCGTGAACACGCCCATCGCCCCCCCGGCCGGCGGGTCGGTGAACGGGCCCACCATCAGCAGTCGCCCGTCTCCATGAAACGCCTTCCAGAGGGCGCGATGGGCCTCGAGATGCGAAGGCACCTTCGCCCGGAAGTCTGGGGCCGCTTCGGATAACAGCACGTACTTCATCGCGGCCTCGCACCCGCCGGGACTGGCTCGTACCGCTCCAGATACCGCACCGACCTGTCCCATCGCTTCCTCCCCGATGCGAGATCGACCATCGTCACACGGTTCGGAAAGTAGGACAGCAGCTGGTTATGCCACACGACGAACGTCGCGGGGGAAGCGTCCGTGACAATGTGCCCCACCCGTGTTCCGGTCGCCGCGACATAGACCGTCACGTCATACAGAAACGGGTCCTGCTTGCCTGGAATCTGGTAGACGCCGAGCACGTACCGCCGATCAACGGAGGTTTCCAGGTCGCAACTGTTCCAGGGCGGCCGCGCGATGACGACGTCAGGCAGGGCCTTCCCTCCGCGGGTTCGGCGCATCAGCAGGGTGATCGCCCTCTGGTTCACGACTTTCGCCAGCGTCACACGGACTCCGCCGGTCTCAAACGGTCCCCATTGGTAACCGCCCTTGGCATCGCGCGTGGTCTGGAGATGCTCGCTAGCGAGTTGCTCGGTGGTGGGACTGAGTGTGGCCCGGGCGAGATTCACCTCCACGATGCCGGTGTCCTCCCGCTCCGGCCCGCTTACCGGTCGAGGAGGATTGGGGGGCGTGTATCCCCGCAGATCCCGCTCCCGGTGGCGCCAACGCAAGAAGTCGTGACCGTTCTTCGCGATACCCTCGAGCGCAAACCAGGCCTTGTTTCCTTCACCGACGTAGTTCAGTGGACCCCAGCCCGGTACCTCGAGCGTCGGGAGGTCGGCCACAATGTTCCCGGAATCGGTGGCCAAGAACACGAGTCTTCCCGTGTTGTGTGCTGGGGAGGGGTGCGCGAGCGCCAGCATGCGACCGCCGCGGGCCAGCAAGGGGATGGCGGCCTCGCCGTTGTGCCAGAGCAGGCTGTCGGTGCCGAGAGCGACGGCGTCCACACCGGCTGACGGGTTCGCCACGTACAGGGTGGGCGTCGCGCCCCAACGGACGATCACGCCGTCCCCGAGCCGAACTGACTCCCGCACGGCGTCGGGTCGCTGTGCCTTTGGCGCCGCTCCGCTCTGAACGAGCAGAAGCGTGACGGCCAGGATCAAGCGGTAGCTCCCCGCGCGTGCAGCCGCTGCGTTCCCGACCGAGCATCCGCGGCTCTCGGGCCGCGAACCAGCAGGCCACGGCACGATGTGCACGGCCATCCCCACGGGCCTGCGGGCCCAGAATCCCGGGCGGGGACGCCGGCCTGAGGAGTTGTTGGGCGCTCCACACCAAACAGTGTCAGTGACTCTAGCCCCGCGCCCGATCCTCGTGACCGCTGCGCTTGTGCGGCCTGCAATGCCGGAATGCGCAGCGCAGCGTGTGGCGGTTCCGAGCGCCCTGGACAACCATGACGATCGGGCACTAGTAGTGGTAGCGGCCCTGGAGGAAGTCGATGCGATCGTCCCGCACTAGGTAGACGATGCGATGTTCGGCCGTCAGGCGACGGCTCCACAGGTTGGGCCCGAGGTGCTGCAACGGTTCGGGCTTGCCGATGCCCACGAAGGGATCGCGCATCACCGCTTCCACAATCTCCAGTGCCCGGCGCGCGGTTCTCGGGTTAGTCTCGACCCACCAGGCGAGATCCTCACGGAACTCATCTTGGAAGACCGCAAGCCGGCGCTTCCTACCGGCGGCGCCCAGCGGTGGCCTCGAGGCCGACCGCTCTCCGGAGCTCTTCGACGGTCTGCACCTTACCCTTGCGGGCGAGCGCGCGTCGGAGAGCCGACAACAGGCGTTCGGCGTTCCTCGGCGACCGCAAGAGGTACGCAGTCTCGACGAGGCTCTCCAGCTCTCCCGCCGGGATGAGCGCAACGTCCTCGTGGCCGCGACGGTTGATGATCACGACGTCACGACGAGCTTCGACCTCTTCCAGCAGGCGAGCGAGGTTGTCCCGGACGTACGTGTAGGTGGCCTGACGCGCCACGCGGGCCTTCCTTTTGATATGTACAGGAGTACTGTACATATACGGCGCGGGCTTGTCAAGGCTGCATCACGATCGACCGCTGGTTTGACCAGACTTAGCACCAAGAGCCGAGGGCGGGGAAACGCCTACGGAATGATGTCGACAGCGATCCCCGCGCGCCGGAGCTGGCCTAACAGCCGCGCCTCGACCCGCGCTGTCACCTGGAGCACTCCGTCCACCTGCACCTCGGTCATGACCTCGGCATCGCGGTGCAGCCCGGCGAGCAGCTTCCCGTCGCCCACGGGCACCTCGATCCGAGCGAGCGGCCGCAGCGCCTGGGCCGCCGTGTGGAGCACGGCCCGCAACTGGTCCACCCCCACGTCGCCTCCGTCCCCGGCCCCGAAGCGCGGCGGCGCGCCCCGGGGCGCGGCGGGCCGCTCCTCAGGGGCGGAGGTGAGGACGGCGTGGGGATAGCGCTCCCGCACCCGCTCGAGCAGCGCCTGAGGCTCGGCCACGAGGTCCGCCTTGTTCAGCACGTAAATGACCCGTTTGCGCTCGGGCGCCGCGCGCCCCGCGCGCTTCGTCCCCGGGCCCGCGCCATACAGCATCTCCTCGAGCACCGCCTCCACCACCTCCACCTGTTCTTCCCACATGGGATGCGCGGCGTCGATGACGTGGAGCAGGAGGTCGGCCTCGCGCGCTTCCTCGAGGGTGGCACGGAACGACGCCACGAGGTGGTGCGGCAGCTTGCGGATGAACCCGACCGTGTCGCTCACCCGGAAGCGATAGCCGCCGCCGACGTCGACCTCGCGGGTCAGGGTGTCGAGCGTCGCGAACAGCCGGTCCTCGACGAAGATCTCGCCCCCGGACAGCGCGCGCAGCACGCTCGATTTACCGGCGTTGGTGTAGCCCACGAGCGCAGCGCTCGGCAGGTCGCGGCGGCCCTGGCGCTGGTTGGCGCGATGGTCCGCCACCTCCTCGAGCCGCCGCTTCAACCCCGAGATCTTGCGGCGGATCGCGCGCCGGTCGGTCTCGAGCTGGGTCTCACCCGGGCCCCGCAGTCCGATGCCGCCGCGGATACGGGACAAGTGGGTCCACATGCGCATGAGCCGCGGCAGGAGATACTCGAGCTGCGCCAACTCGACCTGCATCTTCGCCTCGGCCGAGCGGGCGCGCGTCGCGAAAATGTCGAGGATCACTTCGGTGCGGTCCATCACGCGCAGGGCGAGCGCCTGCTCCAACTTCTGCCCCTGCACCGGGGAGAGGGGCTCGTCGAACAACACCAGGGTGGAGCCGGCGTCCTTCAAGACGCCTTTCAGCTCCTCCACCTTGCCTTGCCCAATGTAGAAGTTGGGTGTGGGCGCTTCGACCCGCTGGTAGGTCCGGCCGATCACCGCGGCGCCGGCCGTGTCGGCCAGCCGACCGAGCTCGTCCAGATGCTCCTCCACCTGCGTCGCGTCGTCGGAGCCTTTGCGGGGGGCGCCGACCAAGAAGGCGCGCTCGACGGGCGGCTGGATGTCAATTAACTGGCGGATCTGCGCTCCTGCGTGCCGGGTCGGATGGAATATAAGGGGCGCCGCACCTACTTGAGGAGTTTCCTGAGGGGCACGGTCCCGCGCCCCGTGAGGGTGACCGTCCGCTCGCCGAGCGGGGTGTCGAGGATCACCCGGCAGGTGACGGCGTACGCGAGCGCCTGGCGCGTCAGCAGTGCCTTCGCCCCCGCACCCACACCCGCCCATGCGAACTGGACCGGCACGACGACGCGGCTGTGGTTCTGAGGAGACAGGTCGAGCGGCCGCTCCAGCAGCGCGTCGCCGAAATGACTGCCCTCCAGATCGATTCCCACGTCGAGCCGGGTGGAGCGGAGGCGGTAGTCGTTGGGGTTGTAGACGTCGAACACGAGGTCCATCGTGCCGCCCGTGAGGCCGATGCCCGTGATATCGATCGCTTGGAGGTCGAGTTGGGGCTCACTGAAGGCCAGGCGCCCGATCGTGGCGCAGCCCAGCACCACGCACAACTGCACGAGGGCCGCGCCGCCGACGGGCACGCGCCTGGCACGACCCGGCCCGCCGCTCATCGGTCCGTCTCCCCCTCCCGCCCCGCGAGCGTGCGCTGCTTCAACTCCGCCCACCACTCCATGCGTTTCTTCACGTCCTTCTCGAACCCGAAGTCCGTTGGGTCGTACCAGTGCTGCCCCCGCAGCGCGGGCGGCAGGTAGTCCTGCGGCACGTAGGCGTCCTCGTGGGCATGGGCGTATTGGTACCCCGCCCCGTAGCCCAGGTCTTTCATCAGCTTGGTGGGGGCGTTCCGGATGTGGAGCGGCACGGGCTCGGCCGGGTGCTCCTTCGCCGCCGCACTCGCCTGGTCGAACGCGGTGTACACGCGGTTCGACTTGGGCGCCGTGGCGAGGTACACCACGGCCTCGGCGAGCGCGAGTTCGCCCTCGGGCGACCCCAGGAAGTGGTAGGCGTCCTTCGCCGCCAACGTCACCGTCAGCGCACGGGGGTCGGCGAGCCCCACGTCCTCCACCGCGATGCGGACCAAGCGGCGAGCGATGTAGAGCGGATCCTCACCCCCCAACAGCATGCGGGCGAGCCAGTAGAGAGCGCCTTCCACATCCGAGCCGCGCACCGCCTTGTGCAGCGCGGAGATCAGGTTGTAGTGCTCCTCTCCACCCTTGTCGTACTTGGCGAAGCGCTTCTGTAGGGCGTCGGCGATGAGTTGGGCGGTGATGGGTGGTAGCGGCTGGTCGGGTGTGCTGCGGCTCCCGGTCAGATACTCTGCGGCCGCTTCGACTGTCTGGAGCGCGCGGCGCGCGTCGCCGTCCGCTTCCCGGGCGAGGAGCGCCAGCGCGTCGTCCTCAATCACGAGCCCCAGGCTTCCGAGCCCACGGTCCGCATCCAGGAGCGCGCGGCGCACCACGGTCTTGATGGGCTCGAGCGTGAGGGGCTCGAGCACGAACACGCGGCAGCGCGACAGCAGGGCCCCGGTGAGCTCGAAGCTCGGGTTCTCGGTGGTCGCGCCGATCAGGGTGATGGTGCCGTTCTCGACCCAGGGGAGGAAAGCATCCTGCTGCGCCCGGTTGAAGCGGTGGATCTCGTCGCAGAACAGGATCGTGCCGCGGCCCTCGAACTGGCGCCGCTCCTCGGCCGCTTTGATGATCTCGCGCACGCGACCCACGCCCTCGGTGACCGCAGAGAAGGGCTCAAAGTGGCGGTCGGTGTAGTGGGCGACGAGCCGCGCGAGCGTGGTCTTGCCCGAGCCCGGCGGGCCCCAGAAGATGCACGACGTGACGTCCCCGCGGCGGATCAGCTCACCGAGCGGCGTGCCGGGGCCCACGAGCGCCTCCTGGCCGAGGAACTCGTCCAGTGTCTTGGGCCGCATGCGGGCGGCAAGCGGCTCGCTCGAGCGCTGGAACAGCGTCGGCTCCGACATGTGTGCAGGTTAGAGGGTATCGATTCCCTTAACAACCGGGCGCCATCGCCCTGACGCGCTCGCCAGCATCACGCCGGCACCTTACGCTTCCCCCGACGCTGGCGGGCGACTTGTTCGGCGAGAAACACCTTCATCAGCGATTGGTACGGCACGTCGCGTTCGTTGGCCAGCGCCTTGAGCTCCTCGAGCAACGGTACCGGCAGACGAATCGAGATCGCCGCCGTGGACGGTCGGAGGTCTGGCAAGGTGGGGCGAACCGCCCGGCCCCAGTCGAAGTAGTCAGCGGTGTCGTGCCTTGCCCAGAAGCGGCGCTCTTGGTCCTCGTTCGCGAAGCGCGGGAGCGGCTTCCTAACCGCTCGCTTGGCCTTCCTCATAGATCCTCCGCTCTCGTCGGCTCATGTCTCGAGCCGAAATGATCCGCACCAGCGTCCCTCGGATCGTGAAAACCACGGCCAAACAACGCCCCGCGTTGGTCTTGCCCAGGGCCGCAAAGCGGGGCTCGCGCCCCGAGTGTCCGAGGTCGGGGGCCACCAGGAGCGGGCGGTTGAAGAACACCTGCTCACACTCGCCCTGGGATACACGATGGAGCTCCCAATTCTTTGCGGCATTGCCGGCGTCCCACTGAAAACCGGTGCATTGGGCCAGGACATCTGGGAAGCCAGGCACAAGTCATGTATATGCTGGATATATACGCTTGTCAAGCGCTGGACGGCACCGGCCAGCGCTTTACCTCACGCTGTCACAATAGGCCGCCAGGCGAGTCGTGGGCTACCACCGGGCGGCGCCGAGCTCGCTGGAGTGCCAGACCACGGGGGGATTACAGCACAGCGGAAGACCCTCGAGGCGGCCGGACAGGTGTCGCGCCGCGTTGACACCGGGCCAGCGCCTGGTTCCCTTCAGGGCGCCATGCACCCGATCAGTCGCCGGACGTTTCTCACCGCCGCGGGCACGCTCGGCGCCGCCGTGCTCGCCGAGGGCCTCATCCGGGAACCTACGGCCCTCGAGGTGAGCCGGCACGAGATCCCGTTCCGTGGTCTGCCGGCGCCGCTCGCGGGCCTCCGGATCGCCTGTCTCACCGACGTCCACCTGCACGGTGGCGTGGGGCGAGCGGCGCGGGCGGCCGTCGAGCACGTGGCCCGGGAGCACCCCGACATCGTAGTGCTCGCGGGTGACATCTGTAACAAGCACTCGGACCTCCCCCATCTCACGGCCTGGGCGCGCGACGTGCGTGGTACGCTCGCCACCTTCGCGACGCTCGGGAATTGGGAACACCACGCGGGGATCGACCGCCGCACCGCGGAGCGGGCCTACGAGCCGGCCGGCGTCGAGCTGCTGTACAACTCGGCCGCCAGGATCTCACGCGCGGGCGCGACGCTCACGATCGTGGGCATCGACGACCCCGTGCAGGGGGAGCCGGACCTTGGGGCGGCGCTCGCGACGGTGGGACCGGCGGATCGGACCATCTGGATCGTGCACGCTCCGGGGTACGTGGACGGTGTGCCGACGGGCACCGCGCCTCGCCCCGCGGCGATTCTCACCGGGCACACCCACGGCGGGCAGATCCGGTTGCCGTTTTACACCCCGTATGTGCCGGTCGGGAGCGGCCGGTTCCTCGCGGGCTGGTATCACGATACGTTCGCCCCGCTCTACGTGTCACGTGGCATCGGCACCGTGTTCCTTCCGGCGCGCCTGTTCTGCCCGCCGGAGCTGCCGGTGTTTACGCTCCACAGCGTCTGATGACGGCGGCTTGCGGCGCGCGGTCGGCCACCTGCCAGCCTGGTGCGCCGCAAGCGCCGGATGAATCCGTCACCCGTACGATGCCGTACGTGGGGTAGGCGGGCCCGCGCTGGATCGGCTCGTCCTGGCTGGTGACCTCTTGGCCAGCCGCACGCGGCCACGCAGCTTGCCATCATCGCGAGGGACATTCGCGTGAGATTCGTGTTCCTGCCGCTCGCCCTGGCGACGGCACTCGCTCTCCCCCTCACGGCGGCCGGGCAAAGCGCCCCGGCCCCGCCTACCGAGTGGCCCGCTTACGGGCACGACGCTGGCGGCACGCGCTACGCGCCGATTGACCAGATCAATCGCACCACCGTCGCCCAGCTCCGCCCCGCCTGGGTGTACCGCACCGGCGACATGCTCCCCGGCCGCAGCCGCTTCGAGGCAACGCCGCTGCTCGTGGACGGCACGCTCTACTTCGCGACGCCGCTCGACCGTGTGGTCGCCCTCGACCCGGTGCGCGGGGTCGAGCGCTGGGCCTACGATCCCCACCTCGACCTGCATGGCGACTACGGCGACTTCGCCACCCGCGGCGTCTCGACCTGGCTTGACCCGCGCGCTCCAACGGGCGCGACCTGTCGGCGCCGCATCTACCTCGGTGCGGTCGATGCTCGGCTCATCGCGCTGGATGGGGCGACGGGCCAGCCGTGCGAGGATTTCGGCGCGCACGGGACCGTGGATCTCACGCGCGATCTCCTCAATGCGCCCAGCTACGCCGGGGAATACGAAGTGACCTCGCCGCCCGCGGTGGTCGGCGACCTGGTGATCGTCGGGTCAGCCGTGGCGGACAATCAACGCACCGATGCGCCGAACGGCGTCGTGCGGGCGTATGACGCCCGCACCGGACAGGAGCGCTGGAGCTGGGACCCCGTGCCGCGCACCCCCGGGGCTCCGGGCTACGACACGTGGCGAGGCCGCTGGGCGCATGCCACGGGGGCCGCCAACGCGTGGAGCGTGTTGTCGGCAGATCCGGCCGCCGACCTCGTGTTCGTGCCGCTCGGTAGTGCGAGCCCGGACTTCTATGGCGGCGAGCGGTTGGGGCAAAACCTGTACGCCAACTCGGTCGTGGCGCTGCGGGCGTCCACGGGACAGCTCGTGTGGCACTTCCAAGTCGTGCATCACGACCTATGGGACTACGACGTCCCCGCGCAGCCCGTCGTGTTCACGCTCCAACGGGGCGGTCGGGCGATCGCGGCGCTCGCCGTGGGGACCAAGATGGGGCACATCTTCATCCTGGACCGTCGCACCGGGGCGCCCCTCTTTCCGGTCGAGGAGCGCCCGGTGCCGCAGACCGACGTACCGGGCGAGGAGACGTGGCCGACGCAGCCCTTCCCGCCGCCGGCGTTCCGCTTGGTGCCCGAGAGTCTCCCGGCGTCGGATGCCTTCGGCGCCACGCCCGAGGAGCGGGAGATGTGCCGCCAGCGCCTCGCCGCGCTGCGCTCGGAGGGGATTTTCACACCGCCGTCGCTGCGGGGCTCGGTGCATTTCCCCGGCCACTTGGGCGGCGCCAACTGGTCGGGCGTCACGCTGGACGAGCGGGCGGGGCTGTTGATCGTGCCGACCAACCGGCTGGCGATGGTGGTGACGCTGATCCCCCGCGAGGGGCTCCACGCCGCGCGCATGGCGCATCCCGGCGCGGAGATCAGCGCCCAGCGGGGCACGCCGTTCGGGATGCTGCGCGAAACGCTGTTGACGCCGGGCGGGATCCCGTGCAACCCGCCGCCCTGGAACGAGCTCACGGCGCTCGACGTAGGCACGGGCCAGGTGCGGTGGCGCGTGCCGTTCGGGTTCCTCCCAGCCCTGGCCGCGCGGGTCCCCGCCGCCCGGCAGTGGGGCGCGCCGGGCCTCGGCGGGGCGCTCGTGACGGCGGGCGGCCTGGTGTTCATCGCCGGCACGCATGACCAGACCCTGCGCGCGTTCGACGAGACCACGGGGCGTGAGCTGTGGGGCGCGCCGCTCCCCGCCGGGGGGAACGCGTTGCCGATGACGTATGTCGCGGACGGGCGCCAGTATGTGGTCATCGCGGCCGGTGGTCACGCCAACCTGCGGACGCCGATCGGCGACTACGTGGTGGCCTTCACGCTTCCCGGCGCCGGCGCTCCCACACCGGACACCGCGGCGCGTCCGCTGGACGGCGCCTGGACGGGCGAGCTGCGGGTCGAGGAGGATCGCCATCCGGCGACGGTGGAGCTGCGCCCGAGCGGGGACTCGCTCGTGGGTGAGTTGCGCTGGAGCGATGTCGGGATCAGTGGGCCGCTCACCGTGCGGACCTCCGGCACCGTGCTGACCTACCGGATGACGTTCCTGTATCCCGCGAAGCACTGCAGCGGGACGATCGTCGGCACGGGCGCTCAGGCGAACGGCGGCCGGCTGCTCGTGGGCTCGCTCCGTTTATCCAGTACGTGCGGCTTTCACGATCCCGAGGAAGGGATGTTTGCGCTGTGGCGACGGTGAGGTAGCGCGTCGCCGATTGTGGTGCGGGGCTCAGCCGCCTTGCTGATGCGCCTCCACGAACCAGAGCCATTTGTCCACCCCCCGGGACACCTCGGTCAGGATGTCCGCGCTGGCGGCGTCCTCGAGCTCGTTCATCTCCTCGATGCCGACCCGCACCGTGCGGCCGAATGCGGCGAGCGCATCGGACAGGGCAGCCACGTGCTCCGCGCCCGTTGACAGCGCCAGCGGGTAATCCACGAGCGTGGAGCGCTCGGCCACGACGCCGACGGTGGCCTCGGCGATGCCGCCGAGCTGCACCACCCG
>DATBCS010000114.1:0-12412 GCA_036270315.1 Gemmatimonadales bacterium | reverse complement strand
CGCGAGGTCGGCCGCGCGGGTGGCCGGGGTGCGCACGTTGGCGAGCACCAAGCGCTCCACCTCCGGCGTCAGCCGGAGCGGCGGCACGATCACCCCCTCGGCGAAGATCTCGCGCGCGCCCGCCGGCATGCTGCCCGGCTGAGCCCCGCCCACATCGGAATGATGTGCCCGAACCACACTGTACCCGCCGACCGTGCCCTCGATCGCGATCGCGCCCACCAAGGTCAAGTCGGGAAGGTGCGAGCCTCCGGTGTAGGGGTCGTTGAGGATGAACAGCTCCCCCGGCCGGGGATCGAGCACGCGCACCGCGGCGACCGCTTCCGCCAGGGCGCCGAGATGGACGGGGATGTGCGCGGCCTGGGCGATCATCTCACCGTCGGCGTCGAACAGCGCCGCCGAGCAATCGCGCCGCTCGCGGATGTTCGGCGAGACGGCGGAGTGGATGAGGACGAGTCCCATCTCCTCGGCGATGGAGGCGAACGCGTGGCCCATCACCTCGAGACCTACCGCGTCGAGCGTCACCGGCGCCGCACCAGCACGGCGCCCGACGGATGCGTCGTCCCCCGCCAACCGGGCTCGATGAGCGCGGTGGCGTCCTGGCCGGCGAGGATCGCGGGGCCGTCGATCGTCACCCCCGCCCGAAGCCCGTCGAGCGGCCATACCGACGCGGTGACGCATTCTCGGCCCAGCGTGATTGGGCGCTCACCCAGGGCGGCGGCCACGCCGTGGTCAGGGGCCCCGAAGCGGAGCGCGGCCTCCTCGCTCAGGGCCACGACGCGGAGGTTCACCAGCTCGACCGGTTGACCATTCCCCGCATGCCCGTAGCGTGCCTGGTGCGCCGCCAGAAACGCCGCCCCGATGCGCCGCGGGTCGGTGGTTGTCACAGGCACGGTCACTTCATAACCCTGTCCCGCGAACCGGCAATCGGCGTAGCGCCACGGCGCTCCACCCGGAATCTGGGCGGCGGCCTCGGCGAGGAGCGGGGTGAAGGCACGGCCGATCTCGGCCGCCGCCAGCGCCTCGAGGGGTCGGTGCACCGACGCCACGAGGTCGACGCGCTCGGCGGCCGCGGCGAGTCCCAGCGCGGAGAGCACGCCCGGATGCGGCGGGATGACCACGGCGTCCATTCCCAAGGCGTCCGCGAGCTGGCATGCGAAGAGCGGGCCGGCGCCGCCGAACGCGACGAGCGCCATCCGTCGCGGATCGAGCCCACGTGCCACGCTCACCCGCTTGAGCGCGCGCGCCATGACCGCCACGGCGACCGCCACGATCCCGGCGGCGACGACGCTTACCCCGGCTGCGCCTCGGCCGTGGGACCCGAGCGAGGCCACGGCTCGCGTCGCTCGGTCCCGATCGAGGCGCACGCCGTCCGCGAGCGGGCTCGCAGGGTCGAGCCAGCCGAGGACGACGCACGCATCCGTCACCGTGGGTTGGGTGCCACCGCGAGCGTAGCAGGCGGGTCCCGGCGCCGCGCCCGCGCTCTCGGGGCCGACCTTGAGCGCGCCGCCTGTGTCGAGGCGCGCGATGCTGCCGCCCCCCGCGCTCACCGTCTCGATTACGACCGCCGGCAGGGCGAGGGGAATGCCAGCCACTGCCCCGCCCCCTTCGCTCACGGGGGCGCCCTCGGTCACGAGGCTCGCGTCCGCGCTGGTACCACCCATGTCGAGCGTGAGCAGTTCGGCGAGCCCCAGGGCCCGGCCGACGAGCTGCGCCCCTACCACGCCGCCTGCGGGCCCAGACAGCGCGAGCGCAGCGGCCCGCTGGGCGGCCTGCGCCGGGCGCAGCGTGCCCCCGCTCGACGTCATCACGCGGAGCGCTGTGATCCCGCGCCCCGCGACCGCGCGCGCGAGGCGCGCGAGGTAGGTTTCCACCCGGGGGCGCAGGTACGCCTCTACGGTCGTTGTGCTGGTGCGCTCGTACTCCCGGAACACGGGCAGCACTTCGTGGCTCGCGGCCACCGGGACGCCGGGAAGCGCGTCGCGCAGCGCGGCCGCGAGCCGGCGCTCGTGCTCGGCGTGGCGGAACGCAAAGAGCAACGCGACGGCCACGGCCTCGGGCGCGAGCGCCCGCACCGCGGCCACCACCCGTGCGATCTCCCCGTCCGTGAGCGGCTCGAGCGCGCCCGCCGGCCCCATCCGCTCCGCGACGGCGACGACGTCGCCCCGAGCGACGAGCGGCGGCGGGTGGTCACGCGCGAGATCGTACAGCGCGGCACGGTCTTGGCGCCTGAGCCACAACAGATCCTCGAACCCAAGGGTGGTCACGAGGACGACGCGGGCGCCGCGCCGCTCGAGCAGGGCGTTGGTTGCGATCGTCGTCCCATGAATCAGCACGTCGATCGACAAACCGTCGAGCGCGCGAAACATGGCCTGCGTCGGATCCTCCGGCGTCGTGATCACCTTGCGCACGCCGATCGTCCCGTCTTCCGCCAGGGCGACGAGGTCGGTGAACGTCCCGCCGACGTCGACGCCGACGCGCGCCGTCAGGGCCGCCTCCGCTCCTCGTAGACGAGCCAACCACCGAGCCCGAGCGTGCCGAGCACGACGAGGAACCCGACACAGTCGCCCAGCCGGACATACGGCGGGACCACGTCGCTCGTGCTGAGCCGGCCCGCGACCGTCGCCTCGGTCTCGAGGGCGCTGGCGCCGGACGTCCGCCCCAGCGGATCCACGAACTCCGAGATGCCGTCGTTCGCCGCGCGGGCGATCCCGGTGCGCGTCTCGATCGCGCGCAGGACGAGGTGGGCCGCGTGCTGGTAGGGGCCAGCGGTGCGGCCGTACCATGCGTCGTTCGTGATGTTGACCAGGAAGTCGGCGCCGAGCCGGCGATAGCTCCGGCTCAGCTCCTCGAACGCCGATTCGTAGCAGATGAGCACGCCGAAGCGGCCGGTGGCGCCGCGATACAACGGCAGCAGCCGGCCGCGCCCGAAGCCGCCCGACCAGTTCCCGAGGCCCGGGACGCTGCGAAACACGCGCACGGGGACGAATGGCACGCGCTCGACCACGGGCACGAGGTAATGCTTCTCGTAGACCGGGTGCGCCCGCCACGTGCCGGTCGAATCGTAGAAGAACGCCGCATTGTAGTAGTCGTCCTGGCTCGTGGCATACAGGCCACCCGCGAGGATGGGCGTGTGGCTCGTCCCCGCCAGTGCGGCAACCTGCGCGTCCCACCGCGGCTGCGCTTGCAGCCATCCCGGGATCGCCGCCTCGGGCCACACGAGGAGGTCCAGCCGGCCCTGCGCTTCCAGCGCCCGCGACATACCCACGAGCTTCGCGACCACGCTGTCAGCGTGGAGGGTGTCCCACTTCTCCTGGAACCCTTCGTTTGGCTGGATCAGTCCGATCGTGCCGAGCTCGCGCAGTGGCAGCGTCCGCATGCGCCACGTCCCGTAGCCCCACGCCGCGAGCACCGTGAGGGCGATGGCGGCGAGCGGTCGCCACTGCACGGCGCGACGCACCGTGTCTGCGACCGGGCGCCCGAACAACGCCGTCACGAGCATCACGTTCACCCACGCGAGCCAGAGGGTCACGCCGCGGGCTCCCGCGAGGTCCGCCCACTGCGCGAGCACGGGAGCATCCGCGAGCGAGGTGCCCAGCCCGAGCCAGGGGAAGCGGACGTCCCCCTGGTGCCCGACCGCCCACTCGACCGCGGTCCACGCGACGGGAAACACGACCCACAGCGGGACCCCGGGCAGTCGCACGCGCGCGCGCACCACGAACCAGAAGAGCAGCGCGTTCCACAGCCCGAAGACCGCGATCGTGGCGAGGTAACCGAGCGCCGAGAGGGGCGTGAAATGCCACAGCGCGACTACGAGCCAGTAGAGCACCAGGCCCTGGGTGACGACGCCGTACAAGAAACCCCAGCGCAGCGCCCCCCGGAAGTCCGCTGCGCGCTCGAACTGGGCCACGAGCAGCACGGCCGGGATCACGGCGGTGAAGCTCAGCAGGGGGAACCGGAACGGCGGATAGCTCGCCATGAGGAGCACCGCGCCCAGCGCCACGAGGGTCGCGGCCCGCCGGGCGGGCGGCGTCACAGGATCACGTCACGCCCTTCGGCGACCGAGCGGTACACGGCCTCGAGCGCGCGATGCAGGGCAAGCTGGTCGCGCGGCGGCGGCGCGTTCACTTCCCCTCGCGTCACGGCCAAGAAATAGGTCCACTCCGCGCGGTACGATTGGGCGAAGGGCGTCTCGCGCCCGCTGGCGCCGCGGGGCGTGACGTCCGTGGCCGTACCGTGGACGTCCTTGAATACCCGGAGCGGCTGCACGCTCGCCGAGCCCTTGGTCCCCACGAGATCGAACCAGAACCGCTCCGCCTCCCCCATGTGCCGCCAGCTCACGTCGATCGCGAGCGACATGCCGCTCTCGCACACCACGAGTGCCGTGGCCATGTCCTCCACGCCATCCTTCCCGGACCCGACGGCGTGCGCGGCGACGCGTTTCGGCGCCGGCCATCCCGCGAGCCACAGCCCCAAGTCGAGCAGCTGCAGCCCGAGGTCGAGGAACGCCCCGCCGCCCGCCTCCTGGCGCCGCAACCGCCAGCCCACCATCTGGCGGCTGGGTTGGAAGGTGTGCCAACCGGCGCGGATCGCCTGCAGCACGCCGAGGTCCCCGCCCGCCAGGAACGCGCGGACCGCCTGCACGTCGGAGCGGAACCGGTGATTCATGCCGACCATCACGCGCTTGCCGTACTTCTCGCTCGCTTGCAGCACGCGCTCCACGCCCCCGAGGGCGAGCGCGAGCGGTCGCTCGCACAGCACGTGCGCGCCCGCCGCGAGCGCCGACACCACGTGGATCTCGTGGAGGTGGTTCGGTGTGCAGATCGCGACCGCGTCCGGCCGGGTGTACTTGAGCACTTCCTCGATGTCGTCGAACGTCTCGCGCACGTCGAACCGCGCGGCGAGCGCCTGCGCTTTGCCGAGGTCGTTGTCGCAGATCGCCGCGACTTCCACCCCCGGGAGCCGCCGCAGCGCGGGGAGGTGCGCCACCTGCGCGATCGCGCCCGCCCCGATCACCGCCACGCGCAGCGGCTCGCTCATCGCCCGCCGCGCCCCCCCCACCGGTACATCACCCCGCTTCGGAGGCTCACCGTCGAGAGCCCACTCGACAGCACGCCGCGGGTGTCGAGCGTGAAGCGCCAGTGGCCCGCGCCGATCTCGGCGCCCAGGGTGCCGTTGAGCCCGGCGGTGATCTCATTCAGGGCGTCTTGCACAAACGTGCCGTTGATCGCGGCCCCGTTGCCGTGGCGGAGATGGGCGCCGAGCCCGATGCCCATGTACGCCGTCACGGCCCGCCCTTGGGGCATCACGTATTGCAGATCGATGTCCCCGGTCACGTCGCTCCAGGTGATGCGCCCGAGCTTGATCGTGTCGTCGCGCGTGGGATCGATCACCGCGCTCCTCAACCGCTCGGCGAAGCGGGCGATCGCGGCGGCGCTGAACTCGGCCTTGAAGTAGGAGAGGCCGAGCACCACCCGGACGTGCGGCGCAATCAGGCCGTAGTCGAGCCGGACGCCACCCGTGAGCGTCCCCCGAACATTGGTCCCACCGAGCGGGCCGAGGTCGAGCTGGAGCGCGCTCGGCTTCAGGTTCTCATAGGAGAATTGCTCGAGCAGCGCCTGGGCCGGCAACGGGATCGCGCTGCCGGCAAGCGCGAGGGCGGCGAGCGCCGCGACGATGCCGCTCGTCCCGAGCGCGCCGCCTGGCGGGGCCCCGCTAGTACAGGCGCTCAAGGCTCGTCCCCGGGAAATAGGTGGTGACAATCGCGCGGTAGTCTTGCCCGGCGCGGGCCCGGCCCACGGCCCCCCACTGGCAGAAGCCCACGCCGTGCCCCCACCCCGTCCCGACGGCCACGACCCGGGTCACCTGGCCCCCTTCCTTGGTCACATGAAGTTCGAACGCGGAGCTCGCGAGCAGTTGGTCGGGCTGAGGGCGCAGCACCGCGCGCACGTCGGATCCCGGCACTGGCACGTCGCCGTGTTCGAACACGATGCGCAGCTCGCCCACGCGACCGGACGCCGTGGTGCGGCTCACCTCGAGGTCCGTAATGCGCTGCAGCCCGCCGCCGCCCGTGTTCATCACCGCTGGAAGGGTTCGCGACAATATAGCGCGCAGCTGCGGGCCGTCCCATTCCTCGCGCCAGCGAAAGTGCGGGGAGATCTCGTCGTAGTAGTGGCCGGGCCCCGCGGCGTCCGACACTGGGCGCAGGTACGGATGCGTCGCGGCGGTCCGGAACACTTCGTCCACACCCGCGGTGCTGCGCCCGCAGGTGGAGTGGAAGTAGGCCTCGATGATCGCTCCGTGGTAGCGGAGCACCTCGCCCCGGGTCTGGCGCACGGCCTCCCACACGTCGGGCGTCTCGCCCGCGACGCCGGCGTAGACCTGGTCGCGCACGTCGGCCCACGCATCGAACCCCTGGGCCTCCCAGCGACCTCGATTGCGGAGCGCGAAGCTGCGTGACACGACCGCTTGCCCGAGCATGGCCTGGCGCTCGTCGGGCCGGCGCGGTCCCAATTCTCCTCCAATCACGCCCGCCACGTAGCTCTCGACCGGCACGCGATTGATCAGGGTGAGGCCGGTGGCGTCGCGCACCACGTTCACGCGGCCGCGGTAGCGCCGGCCGTCCGCCTGGGCGAACCGCCCCTCGGTGACGTTCACCGCGGAGATGCCGAAGTGGCGTTCGCTCTTGGCGCCGTCGGGGTGCACCAGCCGGAGGCCGGGCGTGTCCGCCACGACGGTCCAACTCGCGCCCGCCGGGATGGAGCCGAGCGGTTCGCCGTTGCCGTCGTCGGTGACGAAGAGTTCGCCGTCGCCGCCGAGCGTGACGCGCGGTGCGCCCACGCTGATGCCGATCCGCAGCTCGGGCTCGCCGCCCGGCGTGATCGCCGCGGGCCGGGCGCAGGCGGCCGCCCCGAGGGCGAGGAGGCTAGCGAGCCCGCGCGTCGCCCAACGCCGCGTCCAGTTGTGCGATTGTGAAGTCGATGTCGGCATCGCTATGCGCGCTGGAGACGAAGCCCGCCTCGAACGCCGAGGGCGCGAGGAACACGCCGCGCGCGAGCGCGGCCCGGTGCCAGCGCGCGAACAGCGCGGTATCCGACGCCTGTGCCTCGGCGAAGGTCCGCACCGGCCCGGGCGCGAAGTACATCCCCCACATCGAGCCCGCATGGCCCGTGGTGACCAGGATCCCGTGGCGGCGCGCGGCGTCCCCTATACCCGCGACGAGGCGCGCGGTTCGCCGCTCGAGCGCCGGGTAGAAGCCGGGCGCCTCCGTGGCGCGCAGCGTGGCGAGCCCGGCCGCCATCGCCACGGGATTGCCCGCGAGGGTCCCCGCCTGGTATACCGGCCCCTCGGGCGCCACGCGGCGCATCAAGTCCGCCCGCCCCCCGTAGGCTCCCACCGGCATCCCGCCGCCGAGGATCTTGCCCAGCGTCGTCAGGTCGGGCCGGACGCCGAGCCGCTCCTGGGCGCCGCCCGGCGCCACGCGAAAGCCCGTCATCACCTCGTCGAAGATCAGGAGGGCGCTGTGGCGGTCGCACAGCGCGCGCAGCGTCGCCGGGAAGTCCGGGTCGGGAGGAATGAAGCCGGCGTTCCCGACATACGGCTCCACGATCACGGCGGCGATGTCAGCGCCCCGGCGCGCGAAGGTGTCCGCCACGGCGGCCCGGTCGTTGAAGGGAACCGTCAGGGTGAGTTCGGCGAGCGCCCGGGGCACGCCCGGGCTGTCGGGCAATCCCAGGGTGGCGACCCCGCTCCCCGCCTTGACGAGGAAGCTGTCGGCGTGGCCGTGATAACAGCCCGCGAACTTGAGGAGCAGGTCGCGCCCGGTGGCGGCGCGCGCCAGGCGTACCGCCGCCATTGTCGCTTCGGTGCCGGAGCTCACGAAGCGCACCATTTCGACCGCCGGCATGCGGCGCCGCACGAGCTCGGCCAGCTCCACCTCCGCCTCGCACGGAGCGCCGTAACTCCAGCCCCGCTCCAGGGCGCCCTGGATCGCGGCGAGCACGGCGGGCGGCCGGTGGCCAAGGATGAGCGGGCCCCAGGAGCAGACATAGTCCACGTACGTCTTCCCGTCGACGTCGGTGAGCCGGGCGCCCTCGGCGTGGGCCACGAAAAAGGGCGTTCCGCCGACCGCCCGGAACGCCCGCACCGGAGAATTCACTCCGCCCGGGAGCACCGCCCTCGCCCGGTCGAAGAGCTCCCCCGACCGACTCACGTCAGCGCGACCGCCCGGAAGTCGTAGTCCTCGCTCGCCGCGAGCCGCGCCCGCACGAAGGCGCCGGGCGGCGTCGCGCCGCCCCGCGCGAGGTAGGTCACGCCGTCCACATCGTCGGCCTGCCAGCGCACGCGGCCGACGTGGGTCGCCCCCCCGTCGTCCGGATCGGCGATCCCGTCGACCAGCACCTCGGTGTCGCGGCCCACGAAGCGCCCCAGGCAGTCGGCGGAGATGGCGCGCTGGACCTCGAGCAGCTCCTCCAGGCGGTCGCGCTTCACTTCGTCGGGCACGTCGTCCGGGTAGTGCGCGGCGCGGGTCCCTTCTTGCGGCGAATAGGCGAACGCGCCCAGCCGATCGAACTGGGCTTCCTCGAGGAACTCGACGAGCGCCCGGAAGTCCGCGTCGGTTTCGCCCGGGAAGCCCACGAGACATGTCGTGCGGAGTGCGAGATCGGGGATCGCGCCGCGCAACCAGGCGAGCTTGGTCCGCAGCGTGCGCTGGCGCTCGGGCCGGCGCATGCGCTCCAGCATCCGATCGGAAGCGTGTTGGATCGGCATGTCCAGGTAGGGGACGATGCGCGGCTCCGACGCCAGCAGCTCCACCAGGCGCTCGTCGAGCCCCGCCGAATACACGTACAGCAGCCGGTACCACGGCACCGCCGTGTCCCGCAGGAGCGCGCGCAGCAGGTCAGGGAGCGCCGGCCCCCCGCGCCCCCCGCGCGCGAGGTCGCGGCCGTAGTGGCCCAGGTCCTGGGCGACGAGGTTGATCTCTTGCGCGCCCTCGGCCTCGAGCGCCTGCGCTTCCCGCACCAGCCGCTCGAGCGGCTCGGAGCGGTGTTTCCCCCGCATCAGGGGGATGGCGCAGAAGGCACAGGTGTGGTCGCAGCCCTCGGAGATCTTCAGGTAGCGCACGTGCGGCGCGGCGCCGAGCAACTGGCGGACCCCGGGGTGGCGCGCGACAGGGTCGTCGACCAGGCCCCGGCGGCCGAGCTCCGGCACCAAGAGGTGCAAGTCCGAGAACCCGAGGAACAGGTCGACCTCGGGGATCTCGGCCGTGAGCTCGCGCTTGTAGCGCTCCACGAGACAGCCCACGGCGACGACCGCCTTGGCGTCCCCCGTCTGTTTGAATTGCGCGGCCTCGAGCAACGCGTTGATGGATTCCTGTTTCGCAGCGTCGATGAAGCCGCATGTGTTGACGAGGATCACGTCGGCGCGCGCGAGGTCGGGGACCACGACCGCGCCGTGCCCGACTAGCGAGCCCACGAGGCGCTCGGAGTCGACCGTCGCCTTGTCGCACCCCAGGGAGATAACGCCCAGTTTCATCCGCGGAAGTTCCCGTACTTGAGCTCGAGCCCCCAGTCCTGGGAGCGGAGGAAGGCAATGACCTCTTGCAGCTCGTCCTTGGACGGGGACTGTACCCGGATCTCGGTGCCCTGGATCGAGGCCTGCGCCTTCTTGAACTTCCGGTCCTTGATCGCCTTGACGATGGCCTTGGCCTTCTCCTGCGGCAGGCCCTGGGTCAGCGTGATCTCGCGGCGCACGGTGTCGCCCGCCGCCGGAGTGACCGGGCCGAGGTCGAGGTTCTTCACGGGCACGCCGCGCTTGATCAGCTTGGCCTGCAGCACGTCGAACAGGGCTTTCATCTTGAAGTCGTCGTCCGCCACCAGGGTGAGGATCGCTTTGGTGCGGTCGAAGGCGAGGGAGGCTTTGGACCCCTTGAAGTCGTAACGCTGGGCGACCTCTTTGGTCGCCTGGTTGACCGCGTTATCGACTTCCTGGAGGTCGGCGCCCGTGGAGATATCGAACGAGACCAAGCCGGCCATAGGGCGGTAAATCTACGCGCCCGGGCGCCAGAACAGGAAGCGTTAGAACAGGAAGCTTTCGAGCGCGCGCGCGCGGGACACGTGGCGGAGCCGGGCCAACGCCTTCTCCTTGATCTGGCGGACCCGTTCCCGCGTGATGCCGAGCAGCGACCCGATCTCCTCCAACGTCATCGGCTCCTGGCCCTCGAGCCCGAAGTAGAGCCGCAGGATCTTCGCCTCGCGATCCTTGAGGGTCGCCAGCACGCCCTCGATCGACTCGGTGAGCGCGTGCTCGAAGATCTCGTCGTCGGGCCCGGGGTTCTGCGTGTCGGGGAGGTAGTCGAGCAGCTTGTTGTCCTCGCCCGGGGTGAGCGGGGCGTCGAGCGAGAGGTGCGCCTGGGAGATGGAGAGCGTCTTCGCGACCTCTTCCTCCGAGATGTCCATGCCCTCGGCGATTTCCTCGACGGTGGGCTCGCGGCCCAGTTCCTGGAGCAGGGCCGAAGAGCGCTTGCCGATGCGGTGCAGGGTGCCGGCGCGGTTCAGGGGGACGCGCACGATGCGGGACTGCTCGGCCAGGGCCTGGAGGATCGCCTGGCGGATCCACCAGACGGCGTAGGAGATGAACTTGATCCCCTTCGTCTCGTCGAACTTGTGGGCGGCGCGGATCAGGCCCAGGTTGCCCTCGTTGATCAGATCCGAGAGCGACACCCCCTGGTTCTGGTACTTCTTCGCCACGGAGACGACGAAGCGGAGGTTCGAGCGCACGAGCTTGTCGAGCGCTTCCTCGTCGTGTTGCTTGATCCGCTGGGCGAGCGTGACTTCCTCTTCCCGGGTGATCAGCGGATACTGACTGATCTCTCGTAGGTACTGATCGAGCGACCCCTCGTCGAACGAGGCGCGCTTCGCCGTGTTCAGTTGCATGGCCTAGTCACCCCTCCAGGTGCGCACGACGCCGCACTCTAGCCTACGACCTGCCGAGCCGACGGCGCGGGCTCGGACAGGGGGCGCTACCACACGTCACCGGCGGCTACCGCACGATCGAGCCGAGGCGACGCCAACGGATATCGGTCAGCCAGGGAAGCGCGTCGTGCGCCTCCCGGTCGTAGCTGAAGTACACGATGAGTGGGCGGCCTTTGACGGCCTTCTGATCCACGAACCCCCAGTAGCGGGAGTCGGAGGAGTTGTCGCGGTTGTCTCCCAGTACGAAGAACTTGTCGCGCGGCACCACGAGGGGGCCCCACGTGTCGCGGGTGGGGTGGTAGCTGCTCCGCGCGGCGAACACGCCGCCGATCAGGTAAGGTCGCTGCCAGTTGAATTCCGGGTCGTACACGTCGTGCGACGGATCGCTCCGCTGCACGTACGGCTCCGTGAGGGGCTCGCCGTTCACGCGGAGCTCGGCGCCCCGCATTTCCACCGTGTCGCCCGGGGCGCCGATCACCCGCTTGACGTAATTGAGCTCGGGGTTCTTCGGGTACGCGAACACGATGACGTCGCCCCGCCGCGGCGACGCGAACCCTGGCAGGCGCGCCGTCGTGCCCGGAATCTGGGCGCCATAGACCGCCTTGTTCACGAAGAGAAAGTCCCCGGCGAGCAGCGTACGCTCCATGCTGCCGGACGGGATCTGGAACGCTTCGATGAGGAAGGTGCGGATGATGAGGAAGAGAACGAGCGCCATGCCGAGGGAGCGCATCCAATTGTCGAACCAGCGCGCCAGCCGCGACCGTTGCCGCTCGGGGGGGGAGACCGGGAGCGACGCGCCGAGCGCGCCATGGTCTGCCCGCGAGTCCCCCAAGTGAAGCATGGCTTTTACTTTAGCGAGGCCGTCCCCCAGGCGCAACGGCCAGATGGCGCATCGGGCTCCCCGGCCCGGGCACGTGGGAGGTGGGTCCCGGGGTCGGGACCGCTCGCCGGTGTGAGCCACGTCACCGGTCGGGGGCGGCGACCGGCGCGCGCGGGCGTCAGGCCTCGGTGTCGATTTGGGCGCGCTGCAACTTGCCGGAGAAGTCCACGTACACGACATTCGTCTCGGAATAGAAGTCGTAGACCTCCCACCCGCCCTCGCGGTGACCGTTCCCCGTTTGTTTCACGCCCCCGAACGGCAGGTGCGCTTCCGCCCCGATGGTGGGCGCGTTGATGTAGGTGATGCCGGTGTCGAGCTCGGTCATCGCGCGGAACGCAGCCGTCACGTCGCGCGTGTAGAGCGAACTCGACAGCCCGTACTTCACGTCGTTGTTGACGCGGACCGCCTCGTCGAGGGACCCGATCTTGATCACCGAGAGCACGGGACCGAAGATCTCCTCCTGCTCGACGCGCATGCCGGGCGTCACGCCCCCGAGCACCGTCGGGCGGTAGAACCAACCCCGCTCGAGCCCCGGGCCCGTCGCGCGCTCGCCCCCGACGAG
>DATBCS010000113.1:0-4864 GCA_036270315.1 Gemmatimonadales bacterium | reverse complement strand
CATTCGCACCGAGGAACTCGTCGCGGCGCGCCAGCTCGACGGCGCGCGGCAGTACTTCAGCCGGGCGTTCGACTTCGGCTTCTCGAAGACGGCTGAGGAGACGTTCCGCTTCTGGCCACGGGATTCGCTGCTCGCCGACGTGGTCGCGGTGATCCGCCAGTTTCGACCCCAGATCCTCGTCTCCATCTTCTCGGGCACCCCGCGCGACGGCCACGGCCAGCACCAGGTGGCCGGCCTCGTCACCCGCCAGGCGTTCGAGCTCTTGCGCGACTCGAGCTGGGGACCGCTCAAACTGTACCGGGCCGCGTGGTTCGATACCGCCGCGACCACGCTGCGGCTCGACGGCGGCGCGCTCGATCCCGTCACCGGCTTTTCCTACCACCAGATCGCGATGGCGGGCCGGAGCCGCCACCGCTCGCAAGACATGGGGCAGCTCGAGCGGCCCGGACCGAGCACGACCCGCCTCGCCTTCGTCGCCTGGCGGAGCGGGGCGGGGGCGGGGGCGGGACCGGGGACCGCTGGGGCCGCCGCTACCGCGGGGACCACGGCGACCGCTGGCGCCCGGAGCCCACTGGACGGCGACGGCGGCAGTCTGTTTGCGGGCGTGGACACGGTGCTGCACGGCACGGGACGCTACCCCGCGCTCATCGACTCGGCACGCGCTCGCCTCAACCCGGCCCGGCCCGGGACGATCGTCCCGGTGCTCGCGCGCGCGCTGCACGAGCTCGGGAGCGAGCCGGCGGCTCAGGGAGCGGGATCGCGGGAGGGGGACGCCGTGGCCGAGCAGCGCGAGACGCTCGCGCGGGCCCTCGCCGTCGCCGCGGGCGTGGTGGTCGATGGCGTGGCGGACGACGGCATCGTGATTCCCGGCGAGCAGCTACAGGTGGAAACCACGGTGTGGAACGCGGGAGCGGACGCGGTGCCCCTGGTCAGCATCGCCGTGACCGCGCCGCCCGGATGGGGCGTGACGGCGGTCGCCAGGCCCGACGCGGGCGTGGCCCCGGGGCGCGTCGCGACGGGACGCTATGCCGTCACGGTCGCCCCTGACGCACCGCGGTCGCAGCCCTATTTCCTGCGCCGCCCCCTCATCGGTGCCCTGTACGACTGGACGGGTGTACCACCCGCATGGCGCGGCCTGCCGGCGGAGCCGCCACCGCTCGAAGTGGCCGCGCGTGTCACCATCGCGGGCGAGCCGGTCACGCTGCGACGCGAGGTGGTGTACCGCTATCGCGATCAGGGGATCGGCGAGGTGCGCCGCCCGATCTTCGTGACCCAGCCGTTCGACGTGGCCATGACCCCGGACCTCGTCGTGTGGCCGCTCGACGGACCGGCGGGCGGTCCCCGGCACTTCACCGTGACGGTGACGAACCGCGCCCGCGGACCGGCCGCCACCCAAGTGCTCCTCACCGCGCCGACCGGGTGGGCGGCCCTGCCACCCGAGAGCTTGTCGTTCCAGCGCGAAGACGAGACGAAGAGCCGCACCGTCACCGTCGCGCTCCCGGCGGGCGCACGCCCCGGCGTGTATACGCTCGAGGCCGCGGCCCTGACCGGGGGTGGGCGGAGCGAGGGGGCCCTCACCATCATCGATTTCCCCCACATCCGGCCGCGTCCGGTCGTGCATCCCTCGACCGCCGAACTGCACGCCGCTCGCATCGCGCTCCCCGCCCTCACGCGCGTCGGCTACGTGCGGGGCGCCTCCGACCGCGTGCCCGAGGCCCTCGCGGGCGTGGGCGTGCCCGTCATCCTGCTCGACGCCGACACTCTCGCGCGCGGCGATCTGTCCCGCTACGACGCAATCGTCATCGGCCCGCGGGCCTACGAGACGGACCCGGCGCTGGTCGCGAGCAACGGGCGGGTGCTGGATTATGCCCGCGCCGGCGGCCTCGTGATCGTGCAGTACCAGCAATACCCGTTCGTCAACGGGAACTTCGCGCCCTACCGGCTGTCGCTCGCCCGGCCCCACGACCGGGTGACCGACTAGACGGCGCCCGTGGCCGAGCGCGCGCCGGCGAGCGCCGTGTTCCACGTCCCGAACGAGATCGGGCCCGACGCTTGGCAGGGGTGGGTGCAGGAGCGCGGGCTCTACTTCGCGCATGACTGGGACCCGGCCTACACTCCCCTGCTGGAGATGCACGATCCCAATGACCCCCCACTCGCCGGCGGCTTGCTCCAGGCCGGCCTCGGGAAGGGAACGTACATCTACACGGGTCTCGCGTTCTTCCGGGAGTTGCCGGCGGGCGTCCCCGGCGCGTACCGGTTGTTCGCCAACCTGCTGGCGCTGAAGCGACGGAATGTTCCCTAACGGCCGAGTCGGGCTCGTCGCGGCCGCCCTCCTCGTAACCGCCTGTTCGCGCGATCACCGCACCCCCCTCGTCATCTACTCCCCGCACGGCCGCGACCTGTTGACGCTGCTCCAACGTCACTTCGAGCAGGTGCACCCCGATGTGGACGTGCGCTGGCTCGACATGGGCTCGCAGGAGGTGTACGAGCGGCTGCGCTCGGAGCGCGCCAACCCGCAGGCCGACGTTTGGTTCGGCGGACCCGCGACGATCTTCGCGCGCGCCGCGGCCGACTCGCTGCTCGAGCCGTTCGCGCCCAGCTGGGCGAGCGCCTTCGATCCCCACGGGCGCGGGCCCGGCGCCCGGTATTTCGCCGTGTACGAAACCCCCGCCGTGATCGTCTACGCGGCGCAGGCGGTCTCCCCCGCCGCGGCGCCGCACGACTGGGACGACCTGCTGCTCCCCCGCTGGCGGGGGCAGCTGCTGATCCGGGACCCCTTGGCGTCGGGGACCATGCGCGCCGTGTGGGGCATGATCATCGAGCGCGGCCTGGCGCAGACGGGCGACACGGTGGCCGGGTTCGCCTGGCTCCGCCGGCTCGACGCCCAGACCAAGGAGTACGTGCTGAACGGGCCGCTGCTCGACCAGAAGATCGTGCGCCAGGAGGGCTTGGTGACGATCTGGGACCTGCCGGACATTCTGCTGTCGCAGCGCGACGGGCTCGCGCTCGGCTACGTGTTCCCCAGGAGCGGCACCCCCGTGATCGAGGATGCGATCGGCGTGGTGCGCCACGCGCGCCACGCCGCCCAGGCGCGGGCGTGGGTCGAGTACGTGGGCAGCGTCGCGGCGCAGCTCCTCGCGGCGCGCGAGGCGTTCCGGCTGCCCGCGCGGCGCGACCTCCCGGTCGACTCGCTCCCGCCCTGGGCCCGCGCGGTGCGGCGCGACCTGAAGGCCGCGCCCGTGGACTGGGATCTGCTCGCCCGGCACGAGGCGGAATGGATGCGCTACTGGGACGCGACCGTGCGGGGCAGGGGCACCGCTCGATGAGCGGGTTCGTCACGCTGGACGCCGTGCGCAAGGATTGGTCGCCCACGGTCCGCGTGGGCCCGCTCGCGCTCGCGATCCCCCGCGGCGAGATCCTCGCACTGCTCGGGCCGTCGGGCAGCGGCAAGACGACCGTGCTGCGCCTCTTGGCGGGATTCGAGACGCCCGACGCGGGCCGCATCGTGCTGGACGGCGCGGACGTCACCGCCGTCCCGCCCGCCGACCGGCGCTGCGGGATGGTGTTCCAGCACTACGCCCTGTTCCCCCATTTGGACGTGGGCGAGAACGTCGCCTTCGGCTTAAGCCGTAGCGCGCGCGTCGCCCGCGAGCGCCGCGTCGCCGCCGCCCTGGAGCTGGTCGATCTGGCCGGCTTCGAGCGGCGCAAAGTGCAGGAGCTGTCGGGCGGCCAGCAGCAACGGGTGGCCCTGGCCCGCGCGCTGGCGCCCGAGCCGCGCGTGCTGCTGCTCGACGAACCCCTCTCCAACCTCGATCCCACCCTGCGGGAACGCACCCGCCGCGAGCTGCGCGCCCTGATCAAGCGCGTGGGCATCACCACCGTGTTCGTGACGCACGAGCAGGAGGAGGCGTTCGACCTGGGCGACCGCGTGGCGGTGCTCGAGCGGGGACGGCTCGAACAGGTGGGCACGGCCGAGGACCTGTACGAGCGGCCGGCCAGCCTGTTCGTGGCCACTTTCGTAGGTCGCGCGAACGTAGTGCGGGGCGCCACGGCCCGCGCCCTCGGGGCGCGCGACGGCCAGCTGCTCGTGGTGCGCCCCGAGCGGCTCCGGTTCGCGGACGCGGGGCTCCCCGGGACGGTGCGCGAACGTCGCTACACCGGCGCCACCGCGTTCTATCACGTCGAGACGGAACATGGGGACCGCCTCGAAGTGCTCACCGCGCCGGACGCCGCCACGGTCGGCGCGCGCGTCCACCTCGCGGCCGTGCGCACCCTCACCTTCGCCGACCCCGAACGGTGACGCGACGCGCGGCGTTCACCCTGCTGCTCGCGTGGCTCGTCCTCTACCCGCTCGTCATCGTGGTCGCGGAGGCGGCCCACGGCGACGCGATCACCGCATTCGTATCGCGCCCGGGGGAATGGGGGGCGCTGTGGGCCAGCGTGTGGATCTCGCTCGCGAGCGTCGTGCTGGCGGCCGCGCTCGGCATTCCCCTGGCGTTCCTGTTCGAGTGGCTCGAGTTCCCGGGCCGCCGCCAGCTCGGCGCCCTGGTCGCTCTGCCGGCGGTGCTGCCGCCCTTCGTCGGGGTGATCGCGTTCCTGTTCCTGTACGGCGAGTCCGGATTCGTGGCGCGCGCCGTGCAGGCGGCCCTGGGCCTCGAGCGGCCGCCGTGGCGGCTCCAGGGCGCGGGAGCGATCCTGCTGGTCCATGCGTACTCGATGTACGTCTACTTCTACGTCTTGACCCGGGCAGGGCTGGCGCAGCTCGACGCCTCGCTGCTGGAGGCCGCGCAGGCGCTCGGCGCGGGGCGTGCCGCGACGCTGCGCCGCGTCACGCTGCCCTTGTTGCGCCCGTCGCTCGCGGGCG
>DATBCS010000112.1:0-4409 GCA_036270315.1 Gemmatimonadales bacterium | reverse complement strand
CACGAGCGGCAGGATTGAGCAGGTAAACTCCCAAGGAGGGATTCTCGTATGAAGCGTCTCACACTGTTGCTGTTGGGTCTGGCGTTGGCCGTCAGTGCGACGGCGCACGCGCAAGGCCTGACGATGCAGATGTCCAACGGCTGGTCGTTCTCGTTCTCAGGGAACGTGAACGCGTTTTACAGCTATACAAAAGTGAATACGGCCGGTGGGAGCGCGGGTAATTCGAGCATCCGCACCGGGTTGCTCCCTGGATTCGCCACCTTCGAGGCGAAGGGCAAGGAAGCGGGGCTTGCCCTCGCCGTCCACGTCGGGTTCGCGCCGCAGATCCAAAACGCCGGCGTCCACGACAACTTCGGCAACGGTACACAGGCGGGCGCGCAAATCGACATGCGCCAGCTTTACCTGACGGTCGGGTTCAAGGACGGGTCGTCGCTGCTCGCTGGCCGCGAGCTTGGCCTGTTCGGCCGCCAGAACATCCTGAACGACATGACGCTGTTCGGGATCGGCGCGGTTGGCATCAACGGCGGTCAGGGTGGCGGCACCACACTCGGCCGGATCGGCTACGGCTACATCTACCCCAACTTCAACGCTCAGGTGACCTACAGTACCAAGCCGGGCCAGACCCAGCTCAGCGTCGGCGCCTTCCAGCCCAGCAAACTGGGGAGCGGGACGTACACTTTCACCACGATTCCGCGGTTTGAGGCAGAGTTCACCTACAACCAGAAGTCTGGCAACATGCGGTACATGGTGTGGGTGGGCGGCCTGTGGCAGACGACCTCCAACGCCGCGACGGGCGGCACGTCGGCGAGCTCGGTGGGAGGCACCGCTGGCATCAAGGCCGACGTTTCCCAATTCTCGCTGGTGGTGAATGGCTATGTCGGCAAGGGCCTCGGCACGACGCTGATGTTCTCCGGCGGTGAGGTCGCGGGGCCCGGCGGCAACGGGACCCAGCTGCGGACATCGGACGGCGGCTACGTCCAGATCCTGTACAGCGTGGATCCCAAGAACAGCGTGGGATTCAGCTGGGGCTTCAGCCGCCTGAAGAACAACAATACGGCTCCGCCCGCGGGCGACGGCAACAGCGGCATTCGCTCCAACTGGGCGTCCTACACTGTGGGCGTCTACCATCAGTGGACGAAGTCCTTGAAGCTCGTGTTCGAGGGCACTAAGGAACAGGTGGGTAACGGCGCGGGCGCGCCGTCGCAGACGGACGTCGGCGCCGGGTTGATGCTGTTCTTCTAACCCGCGAGGCGTGGGGCCGGCGCGTCGCACAGCGGCGACCCGCGGTACGGGCAGCGTGAAAGCAAGAGGCCGGGAGCGATCCCGGCCTCTGTTGTTAAGGGCACCCGCGCCGTGGCGCGCGCTGCTTATTTGTAGCGGTAGGTGATGCGACCCCGGGTCAGGTCGTAGGGGGAGAGATCCACGGCGACCCGGTCGCCCTGTAGAATGCGAATGTAGTTCTTGCGCATCTTGCCGCTGACGTAGGCCAGCACCTCGTGCCCGTTTTCGAGCTTCACGCGAAACGTCGTGTTGGGGAGCACTTCGCTGACCGTCCCCATCATCTGGATGGCGTCGCCTGCCACTCGCCGGTCGCTCTCCGGGGCTACAGTTGAACGTCGCGAGGGTCCATGGTCTCGTCCCGGGGCGGCTCGGCGCCGCGCTCGATGTAGGAGGCGTGCCGGCCGCAGCCCTGGCACGTCAGCGTCACCCGTTCGGGCGCGAGGATGACCCGCGCCCCCCGCCGCCGGGGCGCCCGCACGATGGATCGTGTCCCACAGGAGGGACACACCAAGGGCACGTGTTCGCGATCCGCCGCAATCAACGCCAGCGCTTCCGGCGCCCGGTACTCCTTGATTCCGCGTCGCCCCACAGTCGGCCTCCAAGCGAAATGTAGCCACCCCTGGAAGCCCAGCAACGGATGCGCCGCCTGCTTGACACCCCCGAGCGCGGGCGTATCTCTCACGGCAACCGGAGGTTGCCATGGACCGCCCCGAGTACGAGCCCCTGGCGGAGATTGAAGTCGACGCGGCTAAGCCCCAACGCCAGGGCTTCACGCTCACCGGCCAGGGCCCCGACCATGCCGAGTACCAGCTCGATCTCCGCTTCGAGATGCCGCTCGATCCGCGCACGCGGACGGTGTTGGGTGAGATCCTGTCGCACTCCGATCTGATCATCTCGCGGCGCGCTCCGGGCGGCCTCCCCGCCGCGCTGCGCCTGCGCCGCAACCGCGCGCCGCAGCAGTAGTTGCCGCCAAAATCCTTGACGGTCCCCAAGGGGGGATGTAGCTTGGCGCGACCTTTAGCGCCGGAGCAGCGTGTTCGATGCCAGCCGAGCTCGGCGGGTCGCAGATCTCTTCCCTGCTCGAAGCCCTCCCCGGCATCGCGAGCGTTTTGCGCAGCCCGGTGGCGGACGCCCTCGTCCGCGCGATCCGCGGCGCCGCGGGCCTCGGGGAATTCACCCTGGATGACGCCGAGGAGTTGGTGCGCTATGCCGTGCGGCGCGGCCTGATCGGACCCGAGGAAGGCGACCGCGTCTTGGCAGAGGCGGAGGGTTCGCTCGAAGCCAAGCGCAAACCGGGGCGCCCCGTGAAGCCGCGCCCAGCCCCCCGCAAGAAGGTCGCGAAGAAGAAAGCGCGGCGCTGAGCCCGGCGCGGCCGCGCGTCGGGCGGGCCGGCCTCCACCGACCGGCGCTCGTGCCTAGACGCGAAATCCCCGGACGACACCGCGCAGCGTTTCCGCCGCCTGGAGCAACCCGCCGGCGGCGGCCGCCATCTCTTCGGTGGACGCGCCTTGCTGCTCGGTCGCGGCGGTGACCTGCTCGGCGCTCGCCGCGTGGGCCGTCGCCCGCCCCCCCATCTCCTCTGCCTGCTGTTGGAGGCGTGCGGTGGTTTCGCGGTTCGACTGCGCCGCCATCCGCACCCGCGCCGCCGCCTGTTCCACGAGCTCCACTGCGGCGGCGATCTCGGCGAGGCCGCGGGCTGCCCCCTCTGCAACCGACTCGATCCCGCGCACCTTGGCCTGGCCCACGGTCATGGTCGCCGTGACGTCCTCCATCTGCTCCCGGATCAGCGCCGTGGTGCGGGTGACCTCCTCCGCGGCGCGGGCCGATTCGTCGGCGAGCTGGCGCACCTCCTCCGCCACAACGGCGAACCCGCGCCCGTGCTCCCCGGCCCGGGCGGCCTCGATCGCGGCATTCAGCGCGAGCAAGTTGGTCTGGGACGAGATGCGCTTGATCAGATCGACGAAGTCGTCGATCGACGCGCTGAGTTCGGCGAGCTGCGCGACCTGTTTCGAAGTCGTCTGCACGACCTCCCGCACGTCGAGGAGCGCGCTGCCGGCGGCGGCGACGTCGCCCCGGTGGCGCTCCGCGACGGTCCGGATCTCTTCGCCCAGTTGAGCGGCCCGCTCGGCGGCGTCCGCCATTTCGGCCGTGGCCCGCCGCAACTCGTCGATGCCCGTGGTAATTGCGCCGAGCGCCGCGCGCTGCTGGTCCGCGCCGCTCGACATCTCAACCATGGCGGTCGAGACTTCGCTCGAGGACGCGGCGAGCTGTTCGCTCACGGCCGAGAGATCGCCCGCTGATCCCGCGATGCGATCCGACTCCCTCACCACATCGCCCACGATGCCGCGCAGCCGGTCACCCATTCGCTGCATCGCCTCCGCGAGCACGCGGAACTCGCGCGGCATGTCGCCTACGGTCACCGGGCGGAGGTCACCCGCACCGAAGCGCTCGGCCGCGGTCACCAAGCGGCCAAGCGGGGCCTCCACCGCCTGCAGCGTGTAGCGCGACAGAAAGAACCCGACGACGACCAGCGAGATGACGAGCACGAGCAACTTGCGCTCGCGGGCGATCACGTCGGCCTCGAGGCGATCGGCCGCCGCCCCCGCCTTCTGGGCTTGGCGCCGCGACAGGTCGCGCACCAAGCGCGTGAGCTCGGCCGCCTGGGGCCGGACGGTGCTCACGCGGGCCAGCGCCTCCGGCTCGCGCCCCAGATCCTTGAGCGCGTGCGCCAGGGCGTACTCGGTCTGAATCGCGGCATGCAGTTGATTCAGCCGGTTAATCGTGAGACGGTCCTCGACCGCGAGGCCGCTCAGCGCGGCCAGGCGCCGCTCGTAGTCGAACGCCTCGTCGGCGGACCGCTGAAACTGCTGGCGCGCGGCCGCGGATGGTGTCGCCAAGTACTGCTCGGCGCCCTGGATCTCTTCCAGCACGCTCGTCACCAGCCCACTGCCGACGTCGGTCGACGTGCGGAGCGCGGCCAACTCGTCGGCCACCGTGCGCCGCACTCGGCGCAGCGTCGCGGCGCCGCCCACCGCGGGGGCGACCAGGCCGGCCATCAACAACACGAGGCCGAGCAGGATCTTGCCGCGGATCGTGTCGAGCGGCCCCGGCATTTACTGCTCGGCCTG
>DATBCS010000111.1:0-2747 GCA_036270315.1 Gemmatimonadales bacterium | reverse complement strand
CGTCGCGCGTCGCCGCGTAGACAACCCCCGGTGCCGTCGCGGCAAGCGCCATGACCGGCGGCATGTCGGTGCGGCACCCCTGCACCACCGCCGCGGCGGCGCACGCCGGTCGCCCCTTCTTGTCGAGCCAGGCCTGACGGGCCGGGTCGAAGCGGTACAGCCCCTGCTCTGTCCCCACCCACACTATCCCGCCCGAGTCAGGGGCGAGGGCCCGTACCCGATTGGCGCACTCGGGGGCGGGGCAGCGGGCCGGGGCGGGGACTTCGGCCCACGTGCGTCCGCCGTCGGTCGAGCGGGCGAGGCCACGCAAGTGGCCCGCCCAGAGGCTCCCGTCCGGTCCCCGCGCCAGCGCCAGCACGTACTGGCTCGCGATCCGTCCGAAGAGGTGGGAGGCCGTCGTCGCGCCCACCGAGTCCGTGATCTCGGCCCACGTGGCCCCACGGTCGGCCGACAGCTTGATGCCGTCGGCCGTGGCGATGTAGACGGTGTCGCCGCGCGTCACGATGCCGTTCGGCGCGACGTACTGCCACTCGGGGCCGAGCTGCGCGAAATCCCAGTTCGTCCAATGCTTGCCGCCGTCCGTCGAGAGCCCCCAGCCGTTGCCCACGGTGCCATACCAGATCTCGCCCCGCGGCCCGAACGCGAACGCATGCACGAAATCGAACGAGATGGAGCGCGCGGCCGAGTCGGCGCTGCGGCTCAGTTGCTCCCAGCCCCCGGCGCCGGACCGCAGCACGAAGATGCCCCGGCCGTACGTGCCCACCCACAGCGTCTGGTCAGGTCCCCGCGCGAGCGCGAGCACGGGCACGCCGAACCCCGTCGTGTCGGGCAAGGGCGGAAACAGCTGTTGCGCGGCGAGGGGGGTGGCGAGCGCGACGAGCAGGGGCAGGGCGCCGCGGGTGGCCGGGGCCATTAGCGGCGGGGAGTGTAAACGGTGGGCATGAGGCGGAGCTCCGTC
Organism: Gemmatimonadales bacterium; assembly: GCA_036270315.1. Lineage (GTDB taxonomy): Bacteria > Gemmatimonadota > Gemmatimonadetes > Gemmatimonadales > GWC2-71-9 > AG41. The sequence goes on along the minus strand of DATBCS010000111.1, from coordinate 1,789 downwards.
AGGTCGACGCGTGTCGGCCGGGTGACGGCGAAGAGGACCGCATCGGCTACGTCGGTGGCTTGCAGCATAGCGCTGCGCTTCGTGAAGCCCGGCCGCGAGTCGGGATCCACCGGATCCCAGATGGGCGTGTCCACCGGTCCTGGCGAGACGAGCGTGGTGCGCACTCCCGTGGCGGCGAGCTCGACCCGCAGCACCTCGTGCATGCCGCGGAGCCCGTACTTGCTGGCGGCGTAGGCGGCGGAGCCGCTGTAGGCCACGTGATCGGACACCGAGCCGAGGGTCACGAGGTGTCCGCTGCCACGCCGCACCAGATGGGGGACGAGGGCCCGCGTGATGAGAAACGGCGCGGCGAGATTAACGGCGAGGGTGCGGGTGAAGTCCTCGGGCGTCGTTTCGGCAACCGGTTTGATGAAGAAGATCCCAGCGTTGTTGACGACGATGTCCGGGACGCCCAGCTCGGCGAGGACGCGCGCGACCCCGCGCTCCACGGCGGACGGATCCGCGACGTCGCAGCGCACATCGGTATGCCGCCCCGCCGTCGCGTCGACCAGGCTCCGTGCGAGCCGCACCACATGCGCGCCGGCGGCCTCCAACTGCTCCGCGACGGCGAGGCCGATGCCCCGCGACGCCCCGGTGACGAGTGCGAGCCGCCCCGCGAGCGGAGCGGCGCTCACTCCAGTCCCCGGCCGCCGTACACCAGGCGCAGGAACTCGTCTCGCGTCTTGGCGTCTTGCAGCAGCGCGCCGCGCAGCGCGCTGGTCACCGTCTTGGAGTTCTGCTTCTCGACGCCGCGCATCATCATGCAGAGATGGTAGGCTTCGATCACCACGCCGACGCCGCGCGGGTCGAGCACTTCCATCAGCGCGTCCGCTACCTGGTCGGTGAGCCGCTCCTGTACCTGGAGTCGCCGCGCGAAGATTTCGATCACCCGCGGGATCTTCGAGAGGCCCACGAGCCGCCCATTGGGAAGGTAGGCGACGTGCGCCTTCCCGAAGAACGGCAGCAGGTGGTGCTCGCAGAGCGAGTAGATCTCGATGTCGCGCACGCACACCAGGTTTTCGTGCCGTTCGCTATACAGCGCGTCGCCGATCACATCCGCGACGGCCATCTGGTACCCGCGCGTGAGCCACTTGAGCGACGCCTCGACGCGGGCCGGGGTCTGGCGCAGGCCTTCCCGCGTCGGGTCCTCGCCGAGCTGCTCGAGCATCTCGTGCACCAGCCGTTCGAACGGCGTGCCACCGGCCTCGACGGGGGCGGCGGAGATCCCGGCCGCGCCGCCGGGTTTGCGCTCGTCACGCGCCATGGTAGTCTACGTAGTTGCGATCCGTTTCCCACAGGCGGATCCGTTGGAGGGCGGCCGGTTTGAGGGCGGGCGCTAGCACACGCCAGCAGACAACGGCGATGTTCTCGGCGGTGGGGTTGAGGTCGGCGAACCACGGCACGTCGAGGTTCAAGTTCTTGTGGTCCAGCTGGCGCACGACGCGTTCGCCGACAAGCTCCTTGAGGCGCTGGATGTCGAGCACATACCCCGTCGCCGGATCGATTTCCCCTTCGACCGACACTTCGAGGTCATAGTTGTGTCCGTGGAAATTCGGGTTGTTGCAGACCCCGAACGCCCGCTCGTTCTCCACGTCGGAGAAGCGCGGGTTGAAGAGTCGGTGGGCGGCGTTGAAGTGCACGCGACGCGTCACGACACAACGGGGCATAGCTTGTTGAGCCTCCGGGGCAGGACTATCTTCGGCGCACGTGAGACTAAAGGTACTCGCTGTAGTGGCCACGGCGGGAGGCT
>DATBCS010000110.1:0-9310 GCA_036270315.1 Gemmatimonadales bacterium | reverse complement strand
CGTCGGCGGCGCGTTCGATGAGGCTGCGACTGGTGCCGTGCGCGATCGCGGCGACCGTGCCCATCGAGCACGGACAGATGACCATCCCGGCGCTCGGCGCCGAGCCCGAGGCGGGCTCCGCCCCGCGATCCGTGTCGTCGAACACGCGCACGCTGGCCCAGTCGCCGCCCGTGGCCTGCTGCAGCTCGCGGTCATCCTTGATGCCACACTCCGCCGTCAGCAGCCGCCAGCCATGGCTCGAGATCATGAGCCAAGTGGGAACGTGGTGCTGCGCGAGGAGCTCGAGCAGGCGGACGCCGTAGGGCGCACCGGAGGCACCGGTGATCCCCAGGATCACGGGCGAGCGGCTCATCGCCCTCTCCGATTCGGAGTCGGACTCCGCTGGGGATGACGCGGGGGTTGGGGCGGCGGGAGTGCGGGACGCGGGGGGCGCGCGGGGCGGGCCGGGCGGGCCGGACGCGCCGGGCGTGAGGGGCGCTGTGCCACTGTCCCACCGCCGGCACGGCGGTTCCGAGTCATAGCACGCGATCGAGCAGCGCGCCCAGCAACACCGCCAGCGACACGACGCCGTTGGCCGTGAAGAAGGCGGCGTTGAGGCGCGACAGGTCTCGCGGCGTGACGAGCTGGTGCTCCCACGTGATGAAGGCCGCGCCGACGAGGACGCCGGCGAAGTAGGGAACGCCGAGTCGCGCGCCGACGCCGAAGGCGGCGAGTGCGAGCAGCGCGGCGCCGTGCAGCACCTTCGCGGCGACGATGGCGCGCGCAGGCCCGAGGCGCACGACGAGCGACTCCAGCCGCTCGGCGCGGTCGAAGGCCTCATCCTGGAGCGCGTAGAACACGTCGAACCCGCCCACCCAGAACGTCACCGCCGCCGCCCCGACGACGAGGACCCACCACGGGTCGCTCCACCGCCCCGTCACGGCGAGGTAGCCCGCCGGCGGGGCGATCCCGTCGGCGAGCCCGAGCCACAGGTGTGACCACGCGGTGAACCGCTTAGCGTAGCTGTAGGCGGAGATGAACACGAGTGCCACTGGTGCGAGCGCGAAGCACAGCGGATTCAGCGCCCAAGCGGTCGCGAGGAACAGCGTCGCCGCCAGGAGTACCGCGGCCCACGCCTGCCGGATTGTGAGCCGGCCGGCCGGCAGCTCCCGGGCGCGCGTCCGAGGGTTCCTCGCGTCCAGCGCTCGGTCGGCGATCCGGTTGAATCCCAGCGCCACGAACCGCGCGCAGGTGAACGCCAGCACCACGAGGCCGAGCGTCCGTCCGGTGACGCGATACTCGCGGGACGCCACCACGACGCCGAGCAACGCGAACGGCAACGCGAAGACCGTGTGGGGGAGCTTCACGAAATTGGCGTAGCGCACGAGTAGACTGTCGCCCGCCAACGTCTGCCCTTCGCGCCGGACGTCAGAGCTCGATGCCAAGCTCCCTCCACATCGCGGTGACCCGCTGCTTCGTCGCCTCGTCCATCACGATCTTATTGGGCCACTCGCGCGTGAAGCCCTCTTCCTTCCATTTGCGCGTAGCGTCGATCCCCATCTTGGAGCCGAACGTAAAGCCGCGGCTCGAGTGGTCCAGCACATCGATCGGCCCCAGACTGAACCGCACGTCGCGCTCGGGATCGATGTGGTTCAACGCCACCCACCACGCTTCACGCGGGTCTCGGACGTTGACATCCTTGTCGAGCACGACGATCACCTTGGCGAGCGCCATCAGGCCCTGCCCCCACAGCCCGTTCATCACCTTGTATGCCTGGCCAGGATACTGCTTGTCGATGCTCACAAACACGAGGTTATGAAAGATCCCCTCCGCCGGCATGTGGAGGTCGACGATCTCGGGGATGGTGAGGCGCAAGAGCGGTAGGAAGATCCGTTCGGTCGCATGGCCCAGCCAGTAATCCTCCATGGGGGGGCGGCCGACGATAGTGTGCGGCCAGATCGGCTCGGCGCGCAGCGTCACGGCGGTGATGTGGACTTTGGGATAGTAGTCGGCGAGCGAGTAGAAGCCCGTGTGGTCCCCGAAGGGCCCCTCGAGCACGAGCTCCTCGCGCGGATCGACGTAGCCCTCGAGCACGATCTCAGCCTCGGCCGGCACCTCGAGGTCGGAGGTCAGGGCGGGGGCGAGCCGCACCGGCTCTCGGCGCAAGAACCCGGCGAACAGGAACTCGTCGATCGCGGGCGGCAGCGGCGCCGAGGCGGCATAGATCGACGCGGGATCCCCGCCCAGCGCGATCGCGATCGGCATGGTGTCGCCCCGCTCGGCCATGGCGCGCCAGTGGGCCGCACCCACCTTGTGGCGCTGCCAGTGCATCGCGAGTTCGTTGCGACCGAGCACCTGGATGCGGTACATCCCGACGTTGCGCACGCCGGTTGCGGGGTCGCGGGTGATCACGCCCGGGAGCGTAATGTATGGGCCGCCGTCCTCGGGCCAGCAGATGGGCACCGGGAACTGCGCCAGGTCCACATCCGGCTCGCGGATCAGGATCTCCTGGCACGGCGCTCGCCCGCCGCCCGCCTTCGGCGGGTACTTCGCGATCTCGGCGAGTTGGGGGAGGAGGGCGAGCTTGCCGAACAGGCCGTCGGGCACCTTGAGGTTCGCCAGGGTCGCGATCCGGTCGCCGATCTCGTCGAGGTCCGCCACGCCCAGCGCCAGCGCCATCCGCTTCTCGGAGCCGAACAGGTTCACGGCGACCGGGTAGCGGGAGGCGCCGCCGCGCACGAGCGTGGGATGCCGGAACAGGAGCGCCGGCCCACCGCCCGGGGTTTTCATGCAGCGGTCGGCGATCTCGGTGATCTCCTTGTCCACCGAGACGGGCCGCTCCACCCGCACGAGGTCGCCCTGGGCCTCGATCGCGCCGATCAAGGCACGCAGGTTATCGAGTGCCATATCGAGTGCCATGATGGACGGCGCAGATCCCGCCGGTGAGCCGCTCGTACTCGACGTTGGAGAACCCCGCCGCGGTGAGACGGCGCGCCAGCTCCTCAGGCTCGAGGAAATCGACTACCGACTCTGGCAGGTAGGTATAGGCGTCTCTATGTTTCGACACCGCGCGGCCAATGGCAGGGAGCACGCGCCTCAAGTAGAAGAGGTACACGGTCCGCAATGGTTCGAACCGGGGCGTCGTAAACTCGAGGACTACGAAGCGGGCACCAGGCTTGAGGACGCGGTACGCTTCGCTCAGGCCGGCGTCGAGGTCCGCGAGGTTGCGGACCCCGAAGGCCACCACGGCGCCGTCAAACCGCGCGTCGGCGAACGGCAGGGTGAGGGCGTCGGCGCCCACGGCGCGGGTACCGCCGGGCTTGCTTTTCCCCAGTGCTAGCATGGGGACCACAAAATCCGCCGCGATCACGCGCCCGCGGAACCCCGAGGAGCGCGCCAGCGTGGCCGTGAGGTCCTGGGTGCCCGCGCACAGGTCGAGATAGACGCCGTCCGGTCGCTGTTCCCAGCCGAGCCGGCGCACCGCGGCGCGGCGCCAGTAGCGGTCCACGGTGAGGCTCAGCAGATGGTTGAGGAAGTCGTAGCGCGGCGCGATGGCGGTGAACATGCTCCGCACGGCGGTCCGCTTCGCGTCCCCGACCCCACTCACGTCCACCTCGCATGCGGGAGACGGCGGCATAGGCGCGAAAGATAGGCCGGGCAACCTGACCGGCGCCAGCGACCAGGACGTCGTGGCGTGGGCCAAGCGCGGCCACGAGGCGGCGTTCCGCGAATTGGTGCGCCGCTATGAGCGGCCCCTGTTCTCGCTGCTCTACCGCATGGTGCGTGACCGCACGCTCGCCGAGGATCTGGCGCAGGAGACGTTCATCAAGGTGTTGAACGGGCTGGACTCGTACGATCCCCAGTTCAAGTTTTCCTCGTGGATTTTCAAGATCGCGAACAACGCCGCAATCGATCACCTGCGCAAGCGTGAAGTCGAGACGCTGTCGCTCGACGGCTCGCCCCATGCCACGACACCCGACGCAATGAGCGCCACCGCGCTCCAGCTCGGCGCGCCCGGCGAGACGCCGCTCCAGGAGGTCGAGGCGCGCGAGCTGGGTGGCGCGATCGAGCAGGCGATCGCGAAACTGCGCCCGGAGTACCGGGCGTGCATCCTGCTGCGCCATGTGGAGGGGCATAGCTACGAGGAGATCGCCCGCATCCTTGACTTGCCGTTGGGCACGGTGAAGACCTTTATCCACCGGGCGCGCAACGAATTACGGATTCATTTGGAGGATCGGCGGTCGTGAAACCTCAATCCACCGGGCTTCGTAAAGGAGCGTGATGGACGGACCCGTGACGCAACACCTGACCCCCGAGGAGATTGAGCTATGGGCTCAGGGTCTCCTGCCCGCGGCCCGCGATGTGCATCTGGCGCAGTGCGGTGACTGCCGCGCCAGCGCCGAGCGTGAGCGAAAGCTTCTCCGCGAGCTGGCGCTGCTGCCGCGCCTCACGCCCGAGTTCGGGTTCGTCGAGCGCGTGATGGCGAAAGTGAAGATCCGGACGCCCTCGGGGGAATTCAAGCACTAGCAACGGGGCGCTCGCACACCCCGGCCGGCAAGGGGGGAGAACGCCTTCACGCCCGCACCTCCGCCCCGACGCCAACCCCGAGCATCCGGGCCGCGCTGCCGTCCCGCACCGCGACCTCCACCGTTCCGCCGCTTCCTACAAACGCCACCAGTTGTCCCCGGCCGACGTCCCCGAAGGTCCGCGCCAGGGGGCCCACGTCCGTACCCGCAACCCTGATCCGTATCCCGGGTTCGACCTGGTCGCCCCGGATGTTGGAGATCAACGTGCCGAACCGGTCGATGTAGATGACTTCGCCCACCACAGCGGCGCCGTCGTGCGTTGCCGCAGGGATCGGGTCTCGGTAGGGGTCGGTGACTGTTTGGCCCAAGCGGGTGAGCGCGGTGCCGAGCGCGAGCTGGCCGGCAATCGGGGCGAACACATCGCGCGCGTGGAACGTGGGCGCCGCCTGCGGCGGGATGGGGAGGGCCACGAAATGCGCGTCCTCCGGCAGAAACGACAGCAGGCCGTTGTCCGGAGCCACGAAGAAGTGTCCCGCCGCCTGGGCCGCGAGCGCGCGCCGTGCGGTCCCGACGCCCGGATCGATCACGGCCAGGTGGACGCTCCCTTGCGGGAACCGGTGCCACACGCGCGACAGTACGTATTGCCCGGCGCGCACGTCACCGGGCGGTACCTGGTGCGTGATGTCCACGAGCACCGCGCCATGCACCTGGGTCAGGAGCACGCCTTTCACCTCGCCCACGTAGCCGTCGGCCGCGCCGAAATCGGTGAGCAACGTGATGAGCGTGGCCATCAGACGGTCTCGTGGCGCCAAGCGCCGCTCATCCAGAACAGCGTCATCGCGATCCCGCGGGCTACTGCCGTGACGGAGAGCGCGAGCCAGATACCGAGCACGCCGATACTCTGCGACCACCAAGCGGCGAGCGGCACCCGCAGCAGCGTGAGCGACGTGCCGGTGAGCTGGGGCCACAGCGTGTAGCCGGCGCCGGCGAGTGCGCCCTCGAGGATGATCTCGAACGTCTGCCCGATCTGGGCGAACGCGATCACCCGCAGATAGAGGCTGCCGTCGTGGATCACGGCCGGGTCGGACGTGAACAGCGCCACGAGAGTCTGCGGGATCGTGAGGAAGGCGACCGCCGTCGCCGTTGTGAAGACCAGACAGTAGACGACCGTGAGCCGCACGCCCTGGCGGGCGCGAGCCACCTGCCCGGCGCCGAGGTTCTGCCCGACTAGCGCGCTTGCCGACAGCGCGAACCCCGAGATCGCGAGGAACCCGAGCCCTTCCACCTTATGGCCCACGCCGAGGGCGGCGAGCGCCGGCGTGCCGAAGCGCGACGTGAAGCGGGTGAGCCACATATAGATCACCGAGAGCAGCACGCCGGCGAGCGAGAGCGGTGCGCCCACACGAAAGATGGTGGGCACGGCGCGCCAGTCGGGCGCGTCGAGGCGAATCAGGCCCCGTTTCAGGGCGATCCCCACCCCGATCAAGAAGCCGCCACCGCGCACCATCACCGACGCCGCTGCAGCGCCTTCGACGCCGAGTCTCGGAAACGGCCCCACGCCCGCGATCAGCAACGGGTCGAGCCCGATCGACAAGAGGACCGAGACCGCGAGCAACAGAAACGGCGTGCGGGTATCACCCGACGCCCGGAAGGTGGCCTCGACGGCGAAGAACCCGAACACGAGCGGCCCACCAAGCAGCCAGGTGTGGAGGTATTGGTGGCCGAGGCGCGCCACCTCGAGCGGCACACCCATCACGCGGAACAACCAGTCAGTGAGCGCGAAGCCCGCGAGGCTCACCAGCAGTCCGGCGACGAGGGCGTACTGAACGGCCGCGCCCGCGGCACGGGCCGCAGCATCGGGGAGTCCCTCGCCGTGGCGTCGTGCGGCCACAGCGATCAGGCCGACCTCCACCATCTCCCCGAGCGACAACAGCACCCAGACGTAGAACCCCGCCGTCGAGACCGCCGCGAGGGCGGCGGGGCCGATCAAGCGGCCCACCCAGATCGAGTCGATGAGGTTGAAACAGAAATGGCACGCCATCATCGCTACCGCGGGGGCGGCGAGCCTGAGAATCACGGGCCGCAGGGGGCCCACGGTCAGGGATCCCGCGGGGCGCTGGGCGAGGGTCATGGGCCGGGCGTCGGGCCAGCGGCGTGGTCGCGCAAAAAGCGCTGGAACACGGCGTTGCCGGGGTAACGCTCGGCCAGGCGCTGGACGTAGTCCCGGGCCTCCCGCTCGAGCGTGCCGCGGCCAGCGGGATCGCGGGCCCCCTCGCGCACCAGCGCCGCCGCCAGCACCCACGTCGCTTCGACCCGCGCCAGGTCGCCCTCCTGCGCTACGCGCCGCAGGTAGCGGATCCCGGTCTCAACGTTGCCGCTGCCAAGCCCGATGAGCTTCGCGACCAACCGGGCGAGCGCGCCCGCGCGCGCCAACCCGTACTGGTAGACGCCCAGCCCCAGATAGCAGTCCACGCAGCCCGAGTCCGCGGCCAGGACGCGCTGGTAGGCATCCCGCATCGCCCGGCCATCTTTCGCCGCGCCCCAGGAATGGCCGTGCAGATCGCGCTGGCGGGCGCGGTAGCCGAGCGCGGTGGCGCGCCAAAAGTCGCGCGCCGGCCCGTCGGGACCCGCGCGGACGCGGAGGAGCGCGAGCTCGAGGAGCGAATCGATGCGCGCGGCCTCGTAGGTGTCGTTTTCCAGTGCCTCGGCCCACCAGATGTACGCGCTGGCCTCGAAGATGACGGGGGCGGCGTCGGCGGTATCACGCACCGCGAGGGCGGCGAAGTACGCCGCCGCGCTCGGAAACCCGCCGCCGTACAGGGTGTCCAGCCCCCTGCGCACGTCGGGCCGCTCGGTGCGGGGATGCTGGAGAAGGAGGAGCGCGGCGACGACGAGCCGCACGTCAGCGCGGCAGGGCGGCGAGCGCGTCCGTCACGCGGCGGGCGATCGCGTCGAGCGCCCGGGCGGCGGGCGAGTCGGGCTCGGCGGCCACGATCGGCTGCCCCGAGTCCGCGAGGTCGGGGAGTTTCGCTTGCAGCGGCACCTGGCCGAGCAGCGGTACGCCGAGTTCGTCGGCCAGCCGCGTTCCGCCACCCGCGAGAAAGATCTCCGTGCGCTCGCCGCAGTGGGGACACACGTAGTAACTCATGTTCTCGACCACGCCGAGCACCGGGACGCCCACCCGCTCGAACATCTTCGCGCCGCGCAGTGAATCGCCCACCGCCACTTCTTGCGGTGTCGTCACGATGATCGCCGCCCGGATGTGCACCGACTGGGCGAGCGACAGCTGAGCGTCGCCGGTCCCCGGGGGAAGATCTACCAGGAAGTAGTCGAGCGTCCCCCACTCCACGTCGCGCAGGAACTGCCCGATCACCTTCATGATGATGGGGCCGCGCCAAATCGCCGGTGCATCGCGCTCGACGATCAGGCCGAGCGACATGAGCTTCACTCCGTGCGCCTCCAGCGGCTGGATCTTCTGGTCGTGCACCTCGGGTTTCTGGTCCACTCCCATCATCCGCGGAATGTTGGGTCCGTAGATGTCGGCGTCCATCAGCCCTACGCGGTGCCCCGCGCGCGCGAGCGCGACGGCGAGGTTGGCCGACACGGTGGACTTCCCTACCCCGCCCTTGCCCGACGAGATCGCGATTACGCGACCCAAGTGTGGGAGGTCGACGGGCGTGGGGGGCGGGGGGACGGCACCGGGTGCCGCCCGGCGCGGGGCGGCCGCTCCCGCGGCGGCACTCGCGTCGGCGACGTTGACCCGGACCGCAGTCGCGCCCTCCACCGCTTGCGCCGCCTTGCGCACCTCGCGCGCGAGCGAGCCCGGGTCCTCTCGGCCCAGCAAGAAGGTGAACGTGACCGCGCCGGCCTCGTCCACGGTCAGGTCCTTCACCATGCCAGCCGAGAGCACGTCCTTACCGAGGCGGGGGTTGTTGAGGTGCGAGAGCGCGCGCTCGACGCGCGTCTTCAGATCGGAGGGGGGCACGCGCGGGAATGTATCCGAAGGTGCCCGACAGGGTCAACGTGGGCGCGAGTCCCCGCACGGCTAGCGGCGGGGCGCGACGTTGGTGCTGGGGAACCGGTCCACGCCGTGGAGTGGACAATAGGGATTGAGGCTTGCGTCCGCGCGTTGCAGCTTATCCTGCGCGGTCTCGCGGTACTCCAGTGGAGGTCCTCGTGACGCAACGGCCACATATCACAGTCGGGTTGGTTCGAGCCGGCGCTGTGGTGTCGCTCGTTCTCACCCTCGCATGCGGCGCCGGGTGGCACCAGGTGCGTGGGCTTGCGCCGGGCCCTCTCCCGGCGCGCCAGCAGGTCGAGGTGTGGCGCAAGGGCAGCGCGAACCGCTGGCACGCGGTGACGCTCACGGCAGACGCCGTCACGGGCATTCCGTTCCTCCAACCGCTGGGCTGCGACAGCTGCCGCACGAGTGTGCCGCGGAGCGAAGTGGACTCGATCCGGCTGGGCAACCCCGTCGCGGGGTTGTGGAAGACCGTCGGGCTGATCCTTGCCATCGACGTCGTCGCCCTCGCCATCTTCTTCCCCGGCGCATTCAGCGCCGGGGACTAGCGTGAGGGCACGAGACTCAGTCGCGCGGATCCCGCCGCCGCCGAGGGCACTGTGGAGGGCACTTCAGTGCTCGAGCCGCAGGTCCATCACGGCCGTTCCCCACGGCGCGCCCGCATCTCGGCGAGGTTCCGGTCCCAGATCTTCTGTTGGTCGGGGGTCAGGACGGCGCGAATCTCCTCGTTGTGGCGTCGAAACAGGTCGCGCATCCTTTGGCGCGTGGCCGAATCGGGCGGAGC
>DATBCS010000109.1:0-5643 GCA_036270315.1 Gemmatimonadales bacterium | reverse complement strand
CGGCGCATGGCGGCGGCGTCGAGCAGGGTGAGCTCGACCGTGGCCCGCACGGCTCCCTCCCACGCCAACACCCGCCGCACGGCCCGCTCAAGCCTTGGCGGCGGGTTGCCAGGTCGCCGTGATGCCGCCACTGGACTCCGGGTAGTCGATCCGGTTGTGATACATCCCGCTGATGATCCGGACGAACTCCTGCTTCACCTGGTCGAGCTGCTGCAGCGTCATCGGGGTCTCGTCCAGCTGCCCGGCATTCAACTTGGTGCGGACGATGTGGTTGATCACCTCCGCGATCTTCGCGGGGGTCAGGTCCTCGAGCACGCGCAGCGAGGCCTCGACCGAGTCCGCTAGCATCGTCATCGCCGTCTCGGCGGAGCGGGGCTTGGGGCCGGGATACATGTAGTCCTCGGGGCGCGGCGGCCCGCCGTCCCCGCTCTTCTTGGCGCGGTCCAGGAAGTAGGTGATCTCGGTGGTGCCGTGATGCTCGGGGATGAACGCGGCCACCGCCTCCGGCAGCCGCGCCTCGGCCGCGAGCGCGAGCCCGTCGGGCACGTGCGCCTTGATGATTTGTGCCGACTGGAACGGCTTGAGGCGATCGTGCGGATTCTGGCCGCGCGTCTGGTTCTCGACGAAGTATTGCGGGTTCTTGATCTTGCCGACGTCGTGGTAGTAACAGCCCACGCGGCCGAGCAGCCCGTTGGCGCCGATGCGGTTCGCCGCGGCCTCGACTAGGTTCGCCATCGCCACCGAGTGCGCGTAGGTACCGGGCGCCTCGAGTGACAGGCGCCGCAACAGCGGCCGGCTCGGATCGGAGAGCTCGAGCAGCGTGAGATCCGTGGTGATCCCGGTGATCGCCTCGGCCACCGGGAGGAGGAAGAACGTGAGGCCCGCGCAGACGAGCCCGTTCGCCGCGCCCCACGCGCCGCGCAGCGCGATTTCGCCGAGACTCCGGTCCCCCGCCAGCCCCAACGCCAGCGCGGCCGCGAAATACCCGAGCGCAATGATCAGCACCGGGACGTAGAAGTTGCTGCGGCGCCGGAGCGTTCGGACCGACAGCGCCGCCGTCACGCCGCCGACCACGCACAAAAACAGCGCCGGCTGGTCGTGAAACACCGGCTGCAGCCCGATGACCGTGGCGAGGATCATGGCCGCGATCATCGAGACGCGCCCGTTGAAGAGCACGGTCAAGAGCATCGCCAGGAAGGGCAGGATCACGATCTCGGCGTGATCGGGGAAGAAGCGCGCCACCATCGCGGCCTGGAGCAGCACCAAGCCGAACAGCCCGCCGATCAGGCCCACCTGGCGCCGCTCGCGGTACGTCTCCCGCCGGTAGAACTCCAGCAGCACCCAGAAGATCGCGAGGATGAGCGAGTCGCGCAGCACCGGGCCAAACACGCCGCCCGCCGAGCGGCTGGTCGCGGCGCCGCGCCGCACCAGGTCGCCGTGCAACGCCACGAGCTTCTCGTGCGCCTCGTTCGTCACCACCTCGTGCGCGCTCACGATCCGGTCGCCGGCGCGCACGATGTACTTGCTGGGATCGACGCTGCGCCGCAGCTCGTCCTTGCGCCGCTCGGTCTCCAGGGTGTTGGGGACGAGTGTGGCGCGAAAAAAGTGGCTCGCCAGGCGCAGGTACACGGCGTCCCCCACGCTCGAGCCCTTGTCGGGGTGCACCGTGCGCGCCCGCGCCAGGTACTGCGTGTACGACAGCACCTGGTCGCGCGGCACGGACTGCTCCGAGGCGCGCCGCCGCACGATCAGCTCGGGCGACTGCTCGACGAGCAGCACCCCGGGCCCTGCGACCCCGAGCGCCAGCGTGCGCTCGAGCAGCTCGCCGAGCGCGCGCTCGAGGTCGCGGCGCTTGCCGCCCTTGTTGAGGTATCCCGCTTCTGCCGGGGTCAGGGCGACCCCGCGCGCTCGTGCCGCGGCCCCGACAGCCGCCGCCCCACCCTGGCGCGCCGCGGCCTCGAGCGCGGCGAAGAAGGCGTGCATCGTCGCCACGGCACTGTCGAGCGCGCGGTCCTGGAACTGGTAGATCGGCTTCACGGAGGCGGCGAGTTCCTCGGCCTCGCGCGCCAGCTCCTCGTCCGACTTGTTCACGGGGAAGGTGAACGGGGCGATCACATCGCGCTCGGCCACGGCGCCGGGGGCGAGCAGCGGCGCCACGTTGGTCGCGCTCGACGGGAACGCCGCGTAGGCGAGCACGGCGAGCCCCACGACCCAGGCCCAGCGGGCGCCATGGTAGCGCACTTGGTCCGCGGTAGGGAGCCTCATGTCAGCCCTGAGCGTCCTCCGCATAGGCCCGGATGATGTCGCGCACCAGGCGGTGCCGCACCACATCCGTCTCGGCCAGATAACAGAAAGCGATCCCCTCGATCCCCGGGAGGATGCGCTCCACCTGCAACAGCCCCGAGTCTTCGCGGTTCCTCAAGTCGATCTGGGTCTTATCGCCGGTGATCACGGCGCGCGAGTTCACGCCCAGGCGCGTGAGGAACATCTTCATCTGCATCCCGGTGGCGTTTTGCGCCTCGTCGAGGATCACGAACGCGTCCGCCAGCGTGCGGCCCCGCATGTAGGCGAGCGGCGCGATCTCGATGATGCGGGAGTCGATCGCTTTCTGCACCCGGTCGCGCGGCATCATGTCCTCGAGCGCGTCATACAGCGGCCGGAGATACGGATCCACCTTCTCATGGAGATCCCCGGGCAAGAACCCCAGGCTCTCCCCCGCCTCCACGGCGGGGCGCGCCAGCACGATGCGTCGCACCCGCTTGCGCGACAGCGCGTCCACTGCCGCCGCCACCGCGAGATAGGTCTTCCCCGTGCCCGCGGGGCCGATCGCGATGACGATGTCATGCTGCGCGATCGCCTCGAGGTAACTCCGCTGCCCAGCGGTCTTCGCCTGAATCACGCGCCGCAGCCCTGGCAGGATGATCTTGTACTCGCCGTCGGCCGAGCGGCCCACCGGTCCACCGCCCGCCCCCGCCCCCGCCCCCACCCCGGCGCCCGGTGCCTCGGCCTCCTGAGCCACCAGGCGATCGACGTCCGCCGCCTCGAGCAGCTCGCCCATGCGCGCGAGGTCCACCAGCGCTTGCGCCACCTGGGCGGCGCGCTCGACGGCCGGAAGGGCCCCCTGCAGCGTCAGCGTGTCGCCGCGCAGCGAGACCCGCACGCCGAGCCGCTTGGCGAGCTCGATCAGGTTGCCGTCATTCACGCCCGCGAGCGCCAGGGGGTCGACCCCCTCGGTCGAGAGGCGGTGGGTGATCTCGTCGCTCATCGCTTGACCGCGATGTGGAGCGCCTGGAGATCGCGCGCCGCCGCGGGCGCGGGCGCGCCCTCGAACAGCGCGCGCGCCGCCGTCGTCTTGGGGAACGCGATCACGTCGCGCATGCTCGCCGCTCCGGCGAGCTCCATGACCACGCGGTCGAACCCGATCGCGAACCCGCCGTGCGGCGGCGCCCCGGCGCTGAGCGCGTCCAGGAGAAACCCGAAGCGCTGCGTCCAGTCGTCCTCCGCCATGCCGAGCATGCGGAACACCTTGGTCTGCAACTCCCGATCCGTGATGCGGATCGAGCCCGACCCGAGCTCCTGGCCGTTGTAAACCGCGTCGTAATGCAGGGCCCGGCAGGCGAAGGGGTCGGCGTCCAGACGTCCCAGATCCTCGGGCCGCGGCGCCGTGAACGGATGATGCGCGAACACCGGCCGCCCGGTCTCGGGATCGGGCTCGAACAGGGGGAAGTCGAGCACCCAGCAGAACGCGTGCGCCATTTTGGGCGCCGGCGCGAGCCGGCGGATCACGTCCTGACGCACCCGGTCGAGCAGCGGCGAGGTCACGCGGTCAGGCCCCACCGTCATCAGGGCGGCGTCGCCGTCCCCCACGCCGAGCGCGCCCAACGCGGGGGCGGTGAAGTGCTTCGCCACCGAGCCCGAGATCTCGTCACCGCGCCGCTTCACCCAGGCGAGCCCCACCCCGCCCGCTTGCTTCGCCGCCGCGGCCAGCTGATCCACGTCCTTGCGTGACAGCGCGGCGCCCCCTTTCACCGCGAGGCCGCGCACCCGCGCGCCGTCCTGGGCCGCCGCCTGGAAGAAGGGCACGGCGAGCGGCGTCACGCGCGCCGTCCAGTCGGCGATCGAGAGCTCGTACCGCAGGTCGGGCTTGTCAGTCCCGTAGCGCTCCATCGCGTCATGCCAGGTGATCCGGGGAAATGGGGGCGCGATCGCGTGCCCCGCCTCGTCCCACAGGGCGACGAGTACGGCTTCGACGAAGCCTAGCACGTCCTCCATCCCGACGAACGACGCCTCAAGATCGATCTGCGTGAACTCGGGCTGCCGGTCATGGCGCAGATCTTCATCCCGAAAGCAACGCGCCAGCTGGAAATAGCGGTCGAACCCCGCCACCATGAGGAGCTGCTTGTACAGCTGCGGCGACTGCGGCAAGGCGTAGAACTCCCCCGGGTGCACGCGCGACGGCACAAGGTAGTCGCGCGCCCCCTCCGGGGTGGGCTTCGTGAGGATCGGCGTCTCGATCTCGAGGAATTCGAGCTCGGAGAGCGTCCGGCGCGCCCGCTGCAACAGGCGGTGCCGCAGGAGCAGGATCCCCTGCATCTCGGGACGCCGCAGGTCGAGATGGCGGTAGCGCAGCCGCAGCTCCTCTGCCGGCAGCTCCTCCCCCTTGCCACGCACGACGGGGATGGCGGGCGTGACCGCAGGCCCGACCTCGGTGAGCGCCGTGGCATGCACCTCGACGTCGCCCGTCGCGAGCTCGGGGTTGCGCATTTCGGCGGGCCGGGCGCGGACCTGCCCCTCCAGCTCCACTACCGTTTCGCTCGTGAGCCGGGCCGCGAGGCCGCGCACCGGCTCGGGGGCGTCCGGCCCCACCGCGACCTGCACCACGCCGGCGCGGTCGCGCAGATCGATGAAGACGATGCCCCCGAGATCGCGCCGCCGCTGCACCCAGCCACCCAGCCGGACGCGGGCGCCGACGTGCTCGCGGCGCAGCTCGCCGCAGCGGTGCGTGCGGCGCGACGTGCTACTCACGCGGTCTATGAGACCTCCGCCTCGCACACGGCGCGGTAGAATTCGTCCGGGCTCTGGGCCGTCAGTAACCGGTCGCGCACCTGCTCGCGGCGCACCAGGCGGGAGATGCGGCTCAACGCTTTCACATGCGCCCCGGCCGCCGACTCGGGCCCGGCGAGCAGAAAGAACAGGCGCACCGGCTGCCCATCGATCGTCTCATAGGGCACGGGCGCGGGCGTCGTGCCCGCGACGATCACCAGCGATGCCAACGCCGGGGTCTTGCCGTGCGGCACCGCCACGCCGTAGCCGATCCCCGTCGGGAACTGGCGCTCCCGCTCGAGAATTGCCGCCAGTACTTCGCCCGAGTGCACACCGTTCCCCGCCACCATCACGGCGACGAGCTCGCGCAGCACCCCCTCCTTGTCCGTCGCGTGCAGGGGGACGAGGATGCGGGCGGGACTGAGTAGCTCAGAGAGGCGCACGATGGTCCCAAGTGTCCTAAACGCTTGAAGATAGCTAAGTTATGTGCGACATGCAACGTGAGCACCGAGCACCACTTACACCGGTTCTCGGCCCGGGGTGGCGCTCGTTGACGCTGCGCTAATGGAGCTGCGGTAGTACGGCAGGAGCCGTCAGGTC
>DATBCS010000108.1:0-1895 GCA_036270315.1 Gemmatimonadales bacterium | reverse complement strand
GGGCTCGCCCTGCTCGTGGTGCTGGCGTCGCTCAACGGCAATGTGTTCGTGACGCCCCGCGTGCTGTTCGGCCTGGCGCGCGATGGGCTGGCCCCGGCCGAGCTGGCGCGCGTCAACGCCGGTGGGTCGCCCTGGGTCGCGATGCTCCTGGTGGGCGGCGTCGCGACCGCGCTCGCCGGCACCGGCACCTTCGAGCGGCTGCTCGGCCTCGCGATCATCACGATCCTCCTGATCGATGGCCTCGCGGTGGTGGCGCTGTTGCGGCTGCGCGCCCGCGAGCCGCGGGCGCCGTTCAGCGTGCCCGGGTACCCGCTCGTCCCGCTCCTCTTTCTCGCCGTGTATGGTGCCCTGCTCGTGGGCGCGACGCTGGCCCAACCGGGACTCGTGGCCACCGCAGTGCTCGTGCTCTGGGCGACCTACGGCCTGAGTCGGCTCGTGATCCGCCCGGAGGCGGGAGCCCTACCGACCACCTGACGATGGGCGGAACGCTGGGCCAGTGGCTCCTTTTGGGCGGCGCCGCGCTCGCCGCGAGCACGCTCGCCGCTGTCACCGGCTTCGGCGGCGCGGCGGTGCTCCTGCCCGCGCTCGTCGCGCTGTTCGGGGTGCGGGACGCGATCCCCATCCTCACCGTGGCGCAGCTCATCGGGAACGGCAGTCGGGTCTGGTTCAACCGGCGCGAGGTCGCCGTGCCCGTCGTCGCCTGGTTCGCGCTCGGCGCCGTGCCGCTCGCCCTCTTGGGCGGCGTGCTGTTCGCCACCGCTCCGCTCGGCGCGCTGAAGCGCCTCGTGGGCGCGTTCCTGCTCGTCATGGTCCTCTGGCGGCACCTACCCCGCGCGCCGACCTGGCGTCCCGGGGTGCGCGCGTTCGCGCTGATCGGCGCGGTGTTCAGCTTCCTCTCGGCCTTGGTCGGCAGCGTGGGCCCACTGATGGCGCCGCTCTTCTTAGCACACGGGCTCGTGAAAGGCGCCTACATCGGCACCGAGGCGCTCGCCACCGTCGTGATGCACGTCGCCAAGCTCGGTGCCTACCAGGGCACCGCGCTCCTCACCCTGCGGTCGGTCGCCGTGGGTCTCGCGCTCGGGCCGATCATGATCGTGGGATCGTTCGTCGGCAAGCGCATCCTCGATCGTCTGCCGGAGCGGGCGTTCGTGGTGATCATCGAGCTCGTGCTCGTGGGCGCGGGGGCGTGGTTCGTCGCCGGACGCTAGCTGCCACGCCGTTCCCTGCCGTCCAGTCGCGGCGCATTATCTTCCCCTAGATGCTGCGCCTCGCGATCGCTCAGATCCGCCCGATGAAGGGCGAGTACGCCGCCAATCTCCAGAAGATCGGCGGCGTGCTGGGGCAGCTCGCCGCGCTCCAGCCGCCCGCCGACCTCGTCGTGTTCCCCGAGGCGGCGACCTCCGGCTACTTCGTGGAGGGCGGCGTCCAGGACGTGGCGGTCACGGCGGGGACGCTCTATCGCGACCTCACCCAGGCGCACACGGCCGCCAAGGCGCCCCGCCTCGACGTGGCGGTCGGGTTCTACGAAGTGTTCCAGAACCGTTTCTACAACTCCTGCCTGTACGCGACCCTCGGCGGCCCGGAGGCAGGCGTGCGGCACGTGCACCGCAAGGTGTTCCTTCCCACCTACGGGGTGTTCGACGAAGAGCGGTTCGTCGAGCGCGGCCGCGACGTGCGCGCGTTTGACACGAGCTGGGGGCGGGCGGCAATCCTGATCTGCGAGGATGCCTGGCACTCGCTCACCGGCGCGATCGCGGCGCTCGAGGGCGCGCAGCTCATCGTCGTGCCGAGCGCCTCGCCCGCCCGGGGAACGTGGAAGGACGAGGAGGGCCTGCGCTTGCCCGCGAGCGTGGTGCGCTGGGAGCGCATCGTCCGCGGGCTGGCGGACGAGCACG
>DATBCS010000107.1:0-3762 GCA_036270315.1 Gemmatimonadales bacterium | reverse complement strand
CTCGCCCAGGATCTGAAACACCGCCGCCGCGTCGCGATCAAGGTGCTGCATCCCGAGCTCGCGACGGGCCTCGGCGTCGAGCGGTTTCTGCGCGAGATCGAGACCGCCGCCGGGCTCACCCACCCGCACATTTTGCCACTGTACGACTCCGGCCAGGCGGACGGCCTCCTCTACTACGTGATGCCGTACGTCGAGGGCGAAACGCTCCGCGGGCGCTTGAATCGGGAGCGCCAACTGTCCATCGACGCCGCGATCCGGTTGACGTGCGATGTAGTCGAGGCACTCGCCTACGCCCACAGCCACGGTGTGGTGCACCGCGACATCAAGCCCGAAAACATCATGTTCTCCGCCGGCCGTCCCGTCGTGACGGACTTCGGGATCGCCCGCGCGGTGAGCGCCGCGAGTCTCGAGCCGCTGACCGCGCCTGGCGTGGTCGTGGGCACGCCCGCGTACATGAGCCCCGAGCAGGCCGCGGGCGACCCCGAGATCGACGGCCGGAGCGATCTCTACAGTCTCGGCTGCGTGGTCTACGAAATGCTCACGGGAACCGTGCCGTTCACCGCGTCCACGCCGCGGGCCTTGATTGCGCGTCACACGGTTGACACACCCCAACCGATCCACAGCGTCCGCCCGGCGGTGCCGGAGCCATTAGAGCGGGCTGTGTTACGGGCCCTCGCCAAAGCGCCGGCGGACCGGTTTGCGACCGTGCACCAGTTTGCGGAAGCCCTGATGGCGGGGCCTACCGCCACGGTGGACGACGGGGACGGCGAGTCCGTCGCTGTCCTGCCGTTCGCGAACCTGAGCGGCAATCCGGATTTCGACTACCTGGGCGATGGCATCGGGGAAGAGATCATCAACGCCCTCGCCCAGCTGCCGGGTCTGCGCGTCGCCGCGCGGACCTCCTCGTTCGCCTTCCGGGGCAAGGCGGTCCACCTCCCCGAAGTAGGTGCCAAGCTCAGGGTCGCGACCGTGTTGGAGGGTAGCGTGCGCCTGGCCGGGAATCACCTCCGGGTCACGGCACAGCTCGTCAAGGTTGCGGATGGCTACCACCTGTGGTCCGAGCGCTACGACCGCGAGGTGACCGACCTCTTCGCCATCCAGGACGAGATCGCGAAGGCGATCGCCGACCGGCTGCAGGTGACCTTCGGAGGCGGTGAGGGAGTTCGACTGGTCGCGCCCTCCACCCGGAGTCTCGACGCGTACCATCTGTACCTGAAGGGGCGCTTCTACCTGGAGCAGCGTGGATTGGGGCTCAAGAAGGCGCCCGCTTGCTTCGAACAGGCACTCGCGCTCGACCCGAACTTCGCGCTCGCCCATGCCGGACTCGCCGATGCGTGCACCACGGCCGCCCAATTCGGACTGGTGCCGCCCAACGCGATCCGGGAAAAGGCCAAGCAGGCTGTGCGCCGAGCCCTCGAGCTTGCGCCCGCCCTCGCGGAGGCCCACTGCGCGGCGGGGATGTTGAACTTGGTGCTCGAGTGGGACTGGCCGGGGGCGGCCGCGAGTCTCCGGCGCGCCATCGACCTGAACCCCCGCTATGTCACGGCCCGCTACTGGCTGTCCTTCTATCTCGTGTTCGTCGAAGGCCAGTTCGAAGAAGGGATTCTCCATGCCCGGCGGGCGGTGGAACTTGATCCGCTGGCACCGCTACCCGTCGTGCAATGGAGCATGGCGCTGCTCGGGGCGGGTCGCTACGAGGAGGCTGTTGCGCCGCTGCGGCGGGCCGCCGAGGTCGCGCCCCTGATGTTTCTCCCCCACACCCACTTAGGCTTGCTCTACAATCATCTCGGGCGGACCGCGGAAGCGATCGCGTCCATCGAAGCGGCGGTCGCCCTGTCGGGCCGTCACCCGTTGACGCTCGCGGCTCTGGCCGTCTGTTGCCGCTCGCTCGGGAAGGTCGCTGACGTCCAAGCGATTCGTCAGGAGCTCGTGGCGCGCGCGCGGCGGGAGTACGTCCAGTCGACCATCCTCGCCATCCTGGCGGCTGCTGCAGCAGAGATGGACGACGCCTTCGCGCTGCTCGATCGCGGGTGCGACGAGCACGACGGCATCCTCGTCTACGCGAAGCGCTACCCCTTCTTTCATCTGCTGCAGACGGATCCGCGGATGGAGCGGGTCTACCGCCGCTTGGGGTTCCCGGAGTGAAAGCATTGCCCGTTTCGTTGTGCAGAGGCTTGGCCTTGCCGACGCCCGTGGAGTCCTCGTCCCGGGCTGAGACGTGGCGCCAGAGACACGCCACCCCCATCATGGTTACGGGGGCGCTGCTCCACGCGTGCGCTCGGTAGCGCGACGCAGCAGCAGCGCGCGCTCGCGGGCGTTGCGCGTAAGCGCCGCGGCGCGCGCGAACTCCACCCGCGCCTCGTCCCAGCGCCCCAACTTGGCGAGCAGGTCGCCCCGGACGCTCGGCAAGAGGTGGTAGCGCTTGAGCGCCGGCTCCGACGTGAGCTGGTCGACCAGCGCTAGACCCGCTGCCGGCCCGGACGCCATCG
The DNA here is from genome assembly GCA_036270315.1 of Gemmatimonadales bacterium. Taxonomy (GTDB): domain Bacteria; phylum Gemmatimonadota; class Gemmatimonadetes; order Gemmatimonadales; family GWC2-71-9; genus AG41. Next base: position 1,273 of record DATBCS010000107.1, on the reverse strand, counting down.
CGACCGCGACGGCGCGATTCAGCTCCACGATGGGAGAGGGCATGAGCCGGGCGAGCGCATCGTACAATGCGACGATGCGCTGCCAGTCCGTGTCCGCTGCCGTCCGCGCGCGGGCATGACAGGCCGCGATCGCGGCCTGCAACGCGTACGGGCCGGGTGCACCGCCCAGCGCGTCAGCCCGTTCCAACGCCGCGAGCCCCCGCCGGATCAGCAGTTGATCCCAGCGCGCGCGGTCCTGATCGAGAAGCATGATCGGTTCACCTGCGGGACTGGTCCGCGCGGCCGTGCGCGAGGCCTGGATCTCCATCAGCGCGACGAGGCCGTGGACCTCCGCCTCCTGCGGCACGAGCTCGGCAAGGATCCGGCCGAGCCGGAGCGCGTCCTCACACAGCGCCGGTCGCATCCAGTCGTCACCCGCGGTCGCCGAGTAGCCCTCGTTGAATATGAGGTAGATGACCTCGAGCACTGACGAGAGGCGGCCGGCGCGCTCGGCCCCGCGAGGTACCTCGAAGGGGACGCGCGCCTTGGCGAGGGTCCGCTTGGCGCGGACGATGCGCTGGGCGACCGTCGATTCGGGGACGAGGTAAGCGCGCGCGATCTCGTCGGTCGTCAGACCTCCGAGCAAGCGCAGCGTGAGCGCCACGCGCGCGTCGGAGGGGAGCACGGGGTGGCAGGCGGTGAACATGAGGCGCAGCAGGTCGTCGCCGATGTCGTCGTCGATCGCGGCGTCGAGATCCGGCACTGCCGTCTCCTGCCGGGCCTCGAGCTCGTGCCCCAGCTCCTGGTGCTTCCGCTCGAGCCGCTTGCCGCGGCGCAACAGGTCGATCGCCCGGTGCTTCCCGGTGGCCATGAGCCAGGCGCCCGGATTGTCCGGGACCCCCGACTCCGGCCACCGCTCGAGCGCCGCGACGAGGGCGTCCTGCGCGAGGTCTTCGGCCACACCGACGTCGCGCACCATGCGGGCGAGGCCGGCGATGAGCCTCGCCGACTCGATTCTCCAGACCGCCTCGATCGCGGCATGGGTAGCGGATGCCGTCACGGCATCCAATCAGTCCATCTTCACCTGCCCCGGCAAGGTCGGGGGCGCAGCGCCTTCCTAGGAATTCGCCGCGAGCACCTCTGGTTTTGGGTTCGGAGCCGGCCTCCGGGCGGTCGCGACCGGGCTGAACCCAATGTCTACCGACGCGACGACTGGGGCTCCGGGGAATCGACACGTCGAGCCCGTTCGGGTTGAAGGGTTGCGAAGCCGGTCCGCCCTGCGGGGTCGCTAGTC
>DATBCS010000106.1:0-2295 GCA_036270315.1 Gemmatimonadales bacterium | reverse complement strand
ACTCCGGCCAGCCAGCCACGAGCGAGTCCCGGAAGGTCCACGCGACGTCGAGCGCCAGGGCCGTCAGCCGCCCGTCGGCCACCGTATGCCCGCTGAGCCAGCCTGCGAACGGCAACGTGTCGAGGAACGGGCGGGCGAACTCGAGGTCGAAATCCCGCGCCTCGAGGTCCGCGCCGCCCAACGCGACGAGTCCCGAGTCGGCGGCGCTGAACGCCGTCAAGCGACCGGACACCGTTCCGCTGCCATAGGTCAGGCGCAGCGGATCGATGCCGATCTCGAGCAGCCGGGGCCCGTGTGAGCGAAGCCGGAGGGTGCCGGCGACCACCCCCGCACCTGGCGTCTCCCCGAACCGCGCGTCGATGAACCGAAAGTCCCGCAACGTGGCCGAGTCGGCGTGGAGCTGGAGGTCATACCGGAGCGGGCCGTGCGGCCACGTGACAACGCCATGCGCGTCCCGCAGCGCCGACCCGGGGAGGCGGGCCCGCGCCACGTTCAGCTCCAGCGAGTCGCCGTGCACCTGCAGTCGTCCGGTCAGGTCCGCGAGCCGCACCGTGGGATCGGTGCTCTCGAACGCCAGCCGGGTCACGGCGATGCGGACTCCACGCTCGCGCGGGGCGGAGACCTGGAGGGAGGCGAGCTGCGCGTGCAGGTGCTCAAACCGCCGGATCCGCAAGCGACCGTTGGGCCCGCCGCTCTGGATTTCGAGCGTGGAGTCGCCGGGGGCGGGGCGTCCCGCTTGCAGGCGCAGAGTGACGGCACCGTCGTCGATGCGCACGTTGCGGAACAGGATGAGCGTCGCCGGCCCGGACGGGCCGCTCGGCGGTCCCCCGAGCCGCAAGAACTCCTCGATGTTGAGTCGGCCAGTGGGGTGCTGCACGATGTTGATGACGGGCTGGTGCAAGGCGAACTCGAACAAGACCACGCGACCGGCGGCGAAGTCAAGCGGGTTGTAGCTCAGGTCGACGCGCGGCAGTACGGCGACGAGCGTCGTGTCCGCGTCGAAGAGCCGCACCTGCGACAGCGTCACCCCGGTCAGGAGGGAGCCGTGGACGTCCCCCACTTCGATCACGCCGGTGAACACCCGCCCGAGCGCGCCCTCGCTCACCCGCGCCAAGAGCGTGCGGCCGGCATCGCTGCCCACGAGCGCCGACAAGGCCCCGAGGAAGCAGGCCAAGAGCCCCACCACGCTCCACAGGGCGACGGCGAGCGAGCGGCGAACCATCAGAACGCCTGCCCCACGGCGAACTGCAGGACGATCCGCCGCCACAACCCCGCCGGCGCATCCTGCTGGAAGGTCACCCCCGCCTTCGTGAGCTTCCCGTTTCTGGTGTTCAGGAAGTACAGCGGGCCGGGCTCCTGGGGGTAACCGTTGTAGGCCGCATCGAACCGTACCGGGCCGAGTGGCGTGACAAAGCGCAGTCCAAGGCCCGGGGTGACGCGCAGCCCGCGCACTGCGGTCACGGTGTCACCCCGCGCCCACACTTGCCCGACATCAACGAACAAACCGAAGCGCACCCGCTCCGGTAGGATCGGCGTCGCGATGCGCAGTTCCAAGTTGGCGGTGAACACGGTGTTACCGCCGGTCGGCGATGCGCGCACGATCGTGTCGGACGCCTGTGCGCCGATACTCTGCACGTAGACGCGCGGCCCGAGCTCGTTCAGGGCATAGCCGCGCACTGAGTTCGGGCCGCCGGCGTAAAAGCGCTGATCCGGCGGAACGAACTGGGTGCTCTGTCCCGACAGCGTGAGGCGCGGAGGCAAGATCGTGCCCCCGCGCACCCGCCACGCAAGCACGCTGCGGCGCGACAGCGCATAGTAGCGAGAGATCTCAACCTCCCCCCGACTGAACTCATACAGCGGGTCCGAGAGGACGTGCCGCGACGCGTACAAGAGTGTGCCGCGGACCGTGCTGCCGACGGTCGGATCGAGCACCGAATTCACCTCATAGCGCACCGCGGTAACGCTGAGCGCTCCGAAGCTCCGCCGCGGGGCGAGAAACACCGAATCCGCTTCGTTGCACACGCGAAAGTAGATGCAGTAGACCGCGAGGTCCGCTGTCGTGCGCCCGATCGAGTAGGTGTACGCGATGGTGACGGGCACGTTGCGCCGGGCGTTGAGCGTCACCGCCAGGTTCGCGCCCACCGCCTCTCGGGTGTACGCCTGGAACTCGGAGCGCCGCTCGGCAAAAACCGCAAGGCTCGCCGTATGGCGCGGCGAGAGAAATGCTGGCTGGCGCAGCGTCACCGTGGCGTTGTAGTTCGCCGTGTCCGACGTCGGGTCGTTGTGCAGGAAGTG
>DATBCS010000105.1:0-7513 GCA_036270315.1 Gemmatimonadales bacterium | reverse complement strand
GCGGCGCACGCCAAGGGCGCGCTCTGCCTCGTCGACGCCTACCAGTCGGTGGGCCAGGTGCCGCTCGACGTCCGGGCGGCGGGCGTCGACTGCTGCACCGCCGGCGGCCTCAAGTGGCTCCTGGGCGGCCCGGGGATCGTGTTCCTCTACGTGCGCGAGGCACTCGCCCGGCGCCTCGCGCCGGGGATCGCCGGGTGGTTCGGCCACAAACACCAGTTCGCCTTCGAGCCGCGCACGCTCGAGCCGCACGACGACGCGCGGCGCTTCGAGCTGGGAACGCCGGCCCTCGCCGCCGTGTATGCGCAGCTCGGCGGGCTCGACTACATCGAGGAGATCGGGGTCCCGGCGATCCGCGCCGTGACCGCCGCGCTCACGGAGGACCTGATCGCGCAGGCCCGGGCCCGCGGGCTCCGGCCCAAGGTGGCGGCCCGACCGGAGGATCGCTCGGCGATCGTGATGCTCCCGGCGGCGGATCCCGCGGCGGCGGTGCGGCACCTCGCCGCGGCGGGCATCGTCGCCGACGCGCGGCCCGGCCACGTGCGCCTCTCCCCCTTCTTCTACAACGTGCAGGACGATCATGTCACAGCGCTCGAGCGGCTCGTCACACCCGCCCGTCACTGAGGACGAGCGCCTCCTCACGCAGCTCCCGCGGGAGCGGCGCGCGTTCACTAAGACCGATTCGTGGCGCGTGCTGCGGATCATGGGCGAGTTCGTCGAGGGCTTCGACACGCTCTCCGACGTCTACAACGCCGTCACCGTGTTCGGGTCCGCCCGCACGCCGCCCACCGATCCCTACTACGAGAAGGCCGTCGAGACCGCCCGCATGCTCGCGACGGAAGGGTTTCCCATCATCACCGGCGGCGGCCCGGGGATCATGGAGGCCGCGAACCGCGGCTGCCAGGAGGGCAATGGCCTCTCGATCGGGTGCAACATCGAGCTGCCGTTCGAACAGGGGCTCAACCCGTACGTGGAGCGCGCGATCAATTTCCGCTACTTCTTCGTCCGCAAGACGATGTTCGTGAAATACTCGACGGCGTTCATCGTGTTCCCCGGCGGCTATGGCACGATGGACGAGCTGTTCGAGGCCCTCACGCTGATCCAGACCGGCAAGGTCAAGTATTTCCCGGTCATCCTGTTCGGCGCGGCCTACTGGCAAGGCCTCGCCGACTGGCTGCGCGACCGCGTGGCGGGGGAGGGCAAGATCGCCACCACCGATCTCGCCCTGCTGCACATCACCGACAGCCCGCGCGACGCCGTGGCGATCGTGCGACAGGCGCGCGAGCGCCGCGCCCAGGCCCTCCCGGCCGTCGACGCGGACCGGGATCGCTGACCGCCCGATGGCCCGAAGCGACTTCCTGCGCGGCCCGCGCATCGATCCCCAGCCCCTGAACGGGCGCGAGACGGTGGCCGAGCTCGTCGACAGTGCATTCCTCGCCTACAATGCCGGCCGCCTCGCCGAGGGGTGTCGCCTGTTCGCCGAGCGGATGCTCGCCGCCGACGCCACGGTCGGCATGAGCCTCACGGGCGCCATGACCCCGGCCGGGCTTGGCATGTCGACCATCATCCCGCTCATCGAAGCCGGGTTTCTCGACTGGATCGTGTCGACCGGAGCGAACCTGTACCACGACGCCCACTTCGGCCTCGGGCTCACGATGCACCGGGGCACCCCGTTCGCGAACGACGTGGAGCTGCGCGCCGAAGGGGTCGTGCGCATCTACGACATCTTCTTCGATTACGAAGTGCTGCTCTCGACGGACGCCTACATCCGCCAGGTATCGGCCGGCCCGGAGTTCCAGCGCCCCATGAGCACGGCGGAGTACCACTACCTCTTGGGCGGCTACATCCGCGGGCGCGAGCAGGCCCTCGGGATCGCCCGGAAGTCGCTGCTCGGCGTGGCCCATGAGTGCGGCGTGCCCATCTACACGTCGTCCCCCGGGGATTCCTCGATCGGGATGAACGTCGCCGAGCAGGCGCTCGCGGGATCGCGGCTGCGCTTCGACCCGAGCGCCGACGTGAACGAGACCTCGGCGATCGTGTTCGACGCCAAGCGGCGCGGCGGCAAGAGCGGCGTGCTCATCATCGGCGGCGGCAGTCCCAAGAACTTTGTGCTCCAGACCGAGCCCCAGATCCAGGAGGTGCTCGGGATCAGCGAGAAGGGCCACGACTACTATCTCCAGCTGACCGACGCGCGCCCCGACACGGGGGGCCTCTCGGGCGCCACGCCCGCCGAGGCGGTGAGCTGGGGGAAGGTCGACCCCGACCAGCTGCCGGGGACCGTGGTGTGCTACCTCGACACCACCGTGGGCTTCCCGATTCTCGCCGCCTACGCGCTCGCCAAGCGCCCGCGCCGCCCGCTCAAGCGGCTGTACGAGCGGCGCGACGAGCTGATGCGGCAGCTGACGGCGGCGTATCGGGAGGCAAAGGGGGAGCGCGACGCCCGCGCGGAGGCGACGACTGTCGGACGCAAGACCTGACGCGGCCCCCGCGGCCGCGGGCTCCCGGGCATACGCGCTCTACGCCCTGGGCCTGCTCACGCTCATCAATCTCCTCAACTACACCGATCGCAACGTCGTCTTCGCGCTGTTTCAGCCGATCAAGCGCGCGCTGGCGCTCTCCGACCAGCAGCTCGGCTGGCTCGGGTCGGCCTACGTCATCGTGCTGTCGCTCGCCGCGCTGCCGCTCGGCGTCATCGGCGACCTGAAGTCGCGCCGCGCCGTGATCGCGGGCGGCGTCGCGTTGTGGAGTCTCTTCACCGCCCTGTGCGCCACGGTGAGCCGCTTCTGGCAGCTCTTGGCGTGCCGCGCCCTGGTGGGCGTGGGGGAAGCGGGCTATGCCCCCGCCGCCCAGGCGTTGATCGCCGAGCTGTTCCGGGGGAAACGGCGGGCGTTCGCGATCGGCGTGTACTCGGTGGGCATGATGGTCGGCGGCGTGCTCGGGATCTGGGTGGGCGGCGTGCTGGGGGAGCGCTACGGCTGGCGTGCGGCGTTCGTGGCGCTCGGCGTCCCGGGCTTCCTGCTCGCCGGGCTCGCGTCCCGGCTGCACGAACCGCGGCGCGCCGCGCCCCTGTCGCTGCGCCGCACCGTGGTCGGGTGGTACGAGCGCGGGCGCCGCGGCGTGCGTCAGGCCCTCGTCCTCGTCCAGCCGCTCCTCTGGCTCGCGCTGGGGGGGGCGCTCGTGAGCGGGACGCTCGCGCTGTTCCGGGCATTGCCGCCGGGCCTCGACGCGGCACCGTTCGCCGCCGGGGTGAGCGCCGGGATCATCTGGACGGTGGTCCGGCTCGTCCCGGTCGCGGTGCGCCGCACGACCGAGGCGGGCGAGGTCGCGGCGACGGCGCTCGGCGACTTCGTGCAGGCCGCCGCCACCGTGCTCCGCACGCCCACCCTGATCTGGATGTTCGTGGGCGGAGCGCTCGTGACGTTTGCGGTAAACGGTCTGATCGCGTGGGCCCCGAGCTTCCTGGAACGCACCCACGGCCTGTCGATGACGGCGGTGGGGCGGCAGTTCGGGGTGTGGGGGCTCGTGGGCGGGGCGCTGGGCGGTCTGTTCGGGGGGCGGGTGGGCGACGCGCTGCTCGCGCGCTGGAGCGGCGGCCGCGTGGTGGTGTCGGGCGCCGGGTTCGTGCTGGGGGGCCCAGTGTGCGCCGCGCTCCTCTGGGTGGACGAGCTGCACCTCTTCGTCCCGCTCCTGCTCGCGACCTTCTTCTTATACTCGTGGTACAACGGGCCGCTCTCGGCCGTGATCTTGGACGTCGTCCCGCCGGCGGTGCGGGCCTCGGTGATCGGCGGCTACGTGCTGTTCTCCCACCTCGCAGGCGATGCCATCGCCCCGCCCCTGATCGGCTACCTGTCCGACCGGATCGGGCTGCGGCCGGCGATGCTCGTACTGCCCGCGGCGGGCGTCGTGGGGGGCGTCGTGATCCTCATCGCCCTGACGACCGTGGGGCGGGACATGCAGCGCGCGAGGGCGGCGTGAAGATCGCCGTCGTGTTCGACACCCTCCATCCCGACTGGGAGGACGCCGACTACAAGAAGGAGGTCGCGGCGAAGGCCGAGGAGGCCGAGTACGACGTGGCGCGGGCGCTCCTGGCGCAGGGGCACGACGTGCTGATGGTCGGGGTCGCCGAGCAGCTCGGCGGGATGCTCGAGCGGCTCGCCCCCTTCAAGCCGCAGCTCGTGTTCAACGGGTGTGAGGCGTTCCGCGGGCAGGCGCGCCACGAATACGCCCTCGCCGCCGTCCTCGAGATGCACGGCTACCGCTTCACCGGCTCGTCGCCGACGGCGCTGCTCGTCGCCCGCAACAAGTCCCTCACGAAGAAGGTGCTCGCCTACCACGCCATCCGGGTGCCCGCGTTCGCGGAGTTCCACCCCGGCGAGAAGCCGGTGCGGCCGTCCGAGCTGCGCTTCCCCCTCATTGTGAAGCCGCTACTCGAAGACGCGTCAATCGGCATCGCCCAGGCCTCGGTCGTCGAGACCGACGACGACCTCGGGGAGCGCGTCAGGTTCATCCACGAGAAGTTCCGCCAGGCGGCGATCGTGGAGGAGCTGATCGAGGGGCGGGAGCTGTACGCGGGTGTGCTCGGGAACGGGACGCTCCAGCTGCTGCCCCTCGTGGAGCTCACGTTCGGCGAGGCCGACGGGGAGCACCGCATCGCCACCTACAAGGCGAAATGGGACGAGGAGTACCGCAAGCGCAAGAAGATCAAGAACGTGTTCGCCAAGGGTCTGCCGGACGAGGTGACGGCGAAGATCACCGAGCTCTGCACCACGGCGTTTCATGCCCTGTGGCTCCGGGACTACGGCCGGATCGACCTGCGGCTGACGCACGACGATGAGGTCTACGTCCTCGAGGTCAACCCGAACCCCTTCCTCGCCGAGGAGAACGAGATGGCGGACGCCGCGGCGAAGGCGGGAATGAGCTACCCGCAGTTCATCGAGCGGATCGTCGACGAAGCGGTGGCGCGTGACCCGGCATAGACGCGAGGTCCCGACCCCGGAGCTGCGCTGCCCGACCTGCGCGGCGGAGCTCGAGCGCTTCGGGTCGTACTGCTCGAACTGCGGCCGCCGGCTCGAATGGCGCGATACCACGAAGGAGACCGGAGCGGAGTGCTACTACTGCCGCTGGGTCGTGTCGGACAGCTTCGCCTTCTGTCCCTGGTGTGGCCGCAACATCGCCGACCGCGATTCGAGCCCCGAGCCCCTCAAGGCGCCCAAGGGGTTTCGCTACGACCGCCGCTGCCAGTGGGGGTGCGGCGGCGGCGTGATGTACCCGATGCGCCATTGCCCGTGGTGCGGCCGCCCCCAGAAGTGGCGCTACCGCGACCGCTTCCAGAACATCTGCCCGCACTGTAACCGCGGCGTCGACGACTGGATGGAGGTGTGCCCCTGGTGCGGCGAGGACGCCACCGGACGCGACCTGATCCGCCAGGCGCTCCGGCGCGTGCGCCAGCGGCTCGTCGTAGGTCGCCTCAAGGGCTGGAACTACCGCGTCCTGCTGCGGCCGGGCGTCTCCGGCGTGACGCCGCGGACGCCCAAGATCATCGAAATCGAGCGTCGCTACGTGACCGGCAAGCGGCGGCGCGACGAGATCTCGTGGAACATGCTCACCGGGCTGATCCTCCACGAGCTGGGCCACTCCTTTCTGTACCACAACTGGGCCCTCACTCGCACCGGCCGCTTCCGGCGCGCCTTCGGCGAGGTGCGCAAAGCGTATCGCGTCGCCGACTCCAAGTGGGTGGATTTCGAGCGGCGGGGCGTGACCACGACGCTGCCCAACTTCGTCACCGGGTACGCGGCGACGCACCCGCAGGAGGACTTCGCCGAGACGTTCCGGTTCTACGTCGCGCGGCGCGGCCGGCTGCGCGAGCTGTTCGCCGAGTTCGGGCGGAAACGCAAAGGGGTGCCGGTGTTTGAGAAGTTCCTCGTGCTGCACGACTACGTGCGGGGGCTGCGCGGCTGGCGCTAGGCGGCGGTGCGGTGATCGCCCGCACCGCACCTGTGGTCTAGTTAGATTGATCGTCCGCATCACAGCGAAAGGGGCATCATGGCTCTCATAAAGACTTCGAATCCGGCCCTCACCGCCAAGACGTTCACCGACGTGCGCCGCGATCCCACCGCGCCGGCGATGACCCTCGAGGGCACGGTGAACAAGGCGGCGTTCCTCTTGTTCCTGGTCGTCGTCCCCGCCGCCTGGGTGTGGTCCCAGGTGCGCGCGGCCGCGGACCCCGCGGTCGCGGGCCCGTGGATCGCGCTCGGCGCGATTGGCGGGCTCATCGTCGCGTTGGTCACGATCTTCAAAAAGGAATGGTCGCCCGTGACGGCGCCGGTCTACGCCGCACTCGAGTGGTTGGCGCTCGGCGGGCTGTCGGCGTGGCTCGAGATCCGCTACCGCGGCATCGTGGTACAGGCGGTCGGCCTCACCTTCGGGACCTTCGCCGCCATGTTCCTGGCGTATCGCTCGGGGCTCATCAAAGCCACCGAGAAGTTCAAGCTCGGCGTCGTGGCCGCGACCGGCGCGATCGCCCTGTTCTACCTGGTGGGATTCATCCTCTCCTTCTTCGGGGTCGCGCTGCCGTTGTTGAACGGCACGAGCACCGCGAGCATCGTGGTGAGCGGCGTGATCGTGGTCGTCGCCGCCCTGAACCTCATCCTGGACTTCGACTTCATCGAGACCGGGGTGAGCGCTGGGGCGCCTAAGTTCATGGAGTGGTACGGCGCGTTCGGCTTGATGGTCACGCTGATCTGGCTGTACATCGAGATCCTGCGGTTGCTCGGGAAGGCACGCGGCCGGCGGTAACGCGCTCGGCGGGCGGTCGCCACGGAGCGGGCTGAGGAGCGGGGGGCGCGGTGCGGGCCCCCTGCAACCTTTTCAGGGGTCGACACATCCCATTCGGTAACGCCCGTCTCCCATCGAGGTCCGTATGCCCCGTTCATCGGTACTTTCGCTTCTCGCGGCGACCGCGCTCCTCCGGTCGCCGCTCGCTGCCCAGCACGCGCCGCTCGATTCGGCGCGCGTGACGCAGCTGCTCTCGCTCCTCAAAACCTCCGACTCGACGGTGTGCGAGCTCGCCGGCGAAACGTTGAGCGACCATCTCGGCTGGGGCTTCGAGTCGCGGCTGCTGCCGATGCCCATGCCGATGCCGATGCCCACGCCGATGCCCATGCCCATGATCCATCGGCTCGATGCCGCGTGGCACGGCTCCAGGCCCCGCATCCACATCCATCGCATCCGCGACGGGGGCTGGCGCGCGGAATTCGGGGACGCGGCGAGCCTGGGCGCGTTCCGCGCGGTGCTGCGCGATGACAACGCGTGCGTCCGCAACGTCGCCGCGCGCGTGCTCGGTCGCGCGCGCCCGGCCGGGACCTATGAGCTGTTTGCGGGTCTGCTCGGGGACCCGAAGGCCGGCCTGCGGGCGACCGGCGCGCTCGGGCTGGGGGAGCTGGGGGATACCCGCGCGGGCGGGCCGCTCGGGACCGCGCTCCGCGACCGCGACGCGGACGTCCGCGCGCTGGCGGCG
>DATBCS010000104.1:0-9106 GCA_036270315.1 Gemmatimonadales bacterium | reverse complement strand
CGAGGCGACGCACCCGACCCCCCCACCGCTCGCCCACGCGCAGCCGGCGGCGGGGCCTCCGTCGGCCGAACCGAGCATTAGACCGATCGTTGCCCCCGAGGCACCCCCAGCCGAGACATCTCCTCCCGCACCCCCCCCACCCGCCGCGGCGCCCGCCGCGGCGCCAGCCGCGGCCGATGCCGCCCCGGCGGCCGACGTGCCGGAGATCATCTTTGTGGAAGACGACGCCGCGCTCGCCGAGCTGCTGCAATACGGGCTCAACTCCCGCGGCTACCGCTTCACCGCCTATCGCAACGGGCGCGATGCGTTGCGCGAGCTGCTGGCGCTCGACGTGGGGGACACCCATCCGCTCCTCTTGCTGGATGTTGATCTGCCCGCGCTCGACGGGTATACGATCTTCGAGGCGCTCCAGCGGGACCGCCCCGGGATCTATCGCGTAGTCTTCACCACCGTGCACGGCACGGAGGACGAGCAGCTGCGCGGCCTCGAAGCCGGCGCCCTCGATTACCTCGTGAAGCCGATCAGCCTGCGCGTGGCACTCGAGAAGATCAAGCGCTGGGTGGGACGATGACGAGCCGTCAGGCGCTCGTGATCGTGGCGCTGGCGCAGGGCGCGTTGCTCGTCGCCCTCGTCCTCCTCATCATCCTGAATCGGTGGATTCGCCGGCGCCGCGGTGCCGCGCTCCACCCGCGGCGAGCCGAGCTCGAGGCGGTCATGCAGGGCTGGACGCTGGGCCGGGGCGGCTCCGACGACGTCCTGCGGGGGCTCGCGCGCCTGCCCGCCTCGCTCGCGATCGGAGCGCTCGTGACCTGGTCCGCCCGGGTGGCGAGCCAGCGGTGGCAGGAGCTGTCGCGCGCCTTGGAGCACCAGTGGTGGGCGCGGCTGGTGCGCGCCAACTGCCGCTCGGCGCGGTGGTGGAAGCGGCTGGAATGCGCCCGTTTTCTGTCGCTGGCGGCGACACCCCACGACATCGGCCGCGTGCTCCGGCTGTTGCGCGACGCCCATCCCGCGGTGCAGCTCGCGGCGGCCACGACGCTCGAGCGCGTGGGCAGTCCCGTGCTCGTGGCGGCGGTGCTCGACCAGCTTCCGTTCCTCGGCGCCACGGTCCAGGCGTACTACGCGAGCGTCTTGAAGCGCGCCCGCCCGGCCGTCGTGCGGCATCTGTTGCAACTGTTCCGACGGCTGGACGACCCCCGGCTACCGCGCATCATCGAGTTCGCCGGGCGCCTCGATGAGCCCGTGCTGCGCGCCGGGTTCACGACGCTCGCCACGCATCCCGACGCCGAGGTCCGCACCCAGGTCGCGCGCGCGCTCGGCAAGTTCCCGCACGGAGAGTCCGTCGCCGCCCTGAGCTACCTCGTCCAGGACGAGCACTGGCCGGTGCGCGCGCAAGCGGCGCGCTCGCTCGGCATGATCGCCGATCCCGCGACGCTGTCGCTCGTGCGCGCCGCGCTGCAGGACTCAGAGTGGTGGGTGCGGCTGCGCGCCGGCCTCGCGCTCGCCCGGTTCGGCGCCCCGGGTCGCAACGCCCTGCTCCAGGCGGAGGTCGGTCCCGATGCCGCGGCCCGGGACCTGGCACGCCTCATCCTCGGGCTTTCCCCCCAAGCCCTCATGGAGTACGCCGCGTGAGCGGCGTGCTCCACGGCATCAATGTCGCCATCCTGGTCTACTTCCTGGGGCTCAACTCGTTCTACGCCCTGCTGCTCGTGCTCTCGATTCCGGAGATCTGGACGCAGACCCGTTTGGCGGAAGATGAGGACTTTCAGCGCCTGATGCAGAGCGATGCCCTCCCGCCGATCTCGATTCTCGTGCCCGCGCACAACGAGAGTGCCACGATCGAGACCAGCGTGACCGCGATCCTGACGCTCGAGTACCGCAGCTTCGAGGTCATCGTGGTCAATGACGGCTCCAAGGACAACACCCTGGAGCAGCTGCGCCACGCGTTCGATCTATACGAAGTGCCACGCACCTACCCGGATAGGCTGCCGACCAGGCCGCTGCGCGCCGTGTACCGCTCCCGCACGCGGACCCGGCTGCTCGTTGTCGACAAGGAGAACGGCGGAAAGGCCGACTCGTTGAACGCCGCCATCAATGCGAGCCGCTTTCCCCTCGTGATCGCGGTGGACGCGGACACGCTGATCGAGCCCGACGCCCTGCTGCGCCTCACCCGGCCGTTCTTGCTGGGTCGCCGCATCGCCGCCGTCGGGGGCACCGTCCGGGTCGCGAACGGCTGCACGGTGAAAGACGGCCGCGTCACCGACGCCCGCGTGCCGCGCCGCTTCCTCCCGGGGATCCAGGTCGTCGAGTACCTGCGTGCGTTCTTGTTCGGGCGCCTCGGCTGGAACCGGCTCGGCGGGAGCCTCATCATCTCCGGCGCGTTCGGGCTGTTCCGCAAGGAATACCTCCACGCTATCGGCGGCTACCGGACCACGAGCGTCGTGGAGGACCTCGACCTCGTGGTGCGACTGCACCGCTACCTGCGACAGCACAAGATTCGCTACGAGATTCCTTTCGTGCCCGACCCCGTGGCGTGGACGGAGGTCCCGGAGTCGGGGCGCATCCTGTCCCGCCAGCGGGAGCGGTGGCATCGCGGGCTCATCGCGGCGATGTGGTTGTACAAGGGGATGCTGTTCAACCCCCGGTACGGTCGTGTGGGGTTGCTCGCCATGCCTTTTTTTACCTTCGGGGAGATGCTCGCGCCCGTGGTGGAGGTGGGAGGCTACGTCGGCACCGCGCTTGGGGTCGCCCTCCACGCCATCGACCTCCCGTTCGCGTTGCTGTTCCTGTCCGTGGCGTGGGGCTATGGAATGCTGCTGTCGCTCTGGGCCGTCGTGCTGGAGGAGGTGAGCTTCCGCCGCTACGGGCGGCTCGGGGACCTGGCGCGGCTGTTGGCTTACGCCACGTTCGAGACATTCGGGTATCGGCAGCGGACGGTATGGTGGCGGCTCAAAGCGTTCTTCGGGTTATGGACCCGTCGTCACGCCTGGGGCGAGATGACGAGAAAGGGCTTCGGGCCGCCGAGCAAGCAGGTCGTGGGATAGCGGGGGCGGCGCGGCGCCGAGACGTCGGAGCCCCGGTGGATCCGCGCTCCCAAGCAGGCCGAACGCTGGCGCCCCGCGTACCGGTTACCAAGATTACGTTTCCCAGCATGTCCATGGCGAAAGCGCACATCGCCTTCGAGCTGAACGGCGAGCCGGTCGAGGTCGCCTTCGCGCCGCATAAGACGCTGCTCGAAGTGCTGCGCGAAGACCTCGCCCTCACAGGCACGAAGCACGGCTGCGAGCTCGGCGAGTGCGGCACCTGCACCGTGCTGCTCGACGGCACGCCGGTGCTCTCGTGCCTCGCGCTCGGGCTCGCGTGCGCCGGCCACCGGGTGAAGACCGTCGAAGGGATGGCACCGGGCGGGACGCTGCATCCGCTGCAGGCGGCCTTCGCCGACTTCGGGGCGGCGCAATGCGGTTACTGCACGCCCGCGTTCCTGCTCACTGCCGATGCCTTGCTCGCCGCGAACCCCCGACCCACGCGCGACGAGATTAAACAGGCACTGGCGGGCAACCTGTGTCGCTGTACTGGCTACATCAAGATTTACGAGGCGGTGGAACTCGCCGCGGCTCGCCTGCGGGGTGAAGCGGCGTCGCCCAATGCGGAAGCGTTGTATGGCCGCTGACCGGCGCGCCCTGCGCCTCGTGGGCAAGGCCCACCGGAAGGTGGACGCCGCGGCGAAAGTGACGGGCGCCACGAAGTTCGCCGACGACCTGGCGCTCCCGCGGATGCTGTACGCCCGCCTGTTGCGCAGCCCCCACCCGCACGCGCGTCTCGGGCGCATCGACACCGCGCGGGCCCGCGCCTTGCCGGGCGTCAAGGCCGTCCTCACCGGGCAGGACCTGCAGATCCCTTTCGGTATCCTGCCCGTGAGTCAGGACGAGCATGCGTTGGCGCTCCAGACGGCGCGCTTCGTGGGTGATCCCGTGGCGGCGGTCGCCGCCGTGAGCGAGGAGATCGCCACCGCCGCGCTTGACCTGATCGCGGTCGACTACCAGCCGCTCCGGGCTATGACCGACGCCGTCGACGCCATCCGCCACCCCGAGCCCCAACTCCACGCCTACGCCGACACGGGCAACCTCCACAAACTCGTCGACCTCGAGTTCGGCGACGTGGAGGCGGGGTTCGCGGACGCGGACCTAGTGCGCGAGGACCTGATGTTCTTCGAGGGGAGCACCCACCTGCCAATGGAACAGCACGCAGCCCTCGCGGACTGGTCGCCGGACGGCAAGCTCACGCTGTGGAGCTCGACCCAGACGCCCCACTACGTGCACCGCGCGCTCGCCCAGGTGCTCGAACTCGAGCCCGCGCAGATCCGCGTGATCGCCACCCCCAACGGTGGGGGCTTCGGTGGAAAAAGCGACCCCTTCAGCCATGAGATCGTCGTCGCAAAGCTCGCCATGGTGACGGGCCGCCCGGTGAAGATCACCCTGACCCGCGAGGAGGTGTTTTACTGTCACCGTGGGCGCCACCCGACGCTGATGTGGGTCAAGACGGGTGTGAAGCGGGATGGCACGCTCACCGGGATGCACTTCAAGTCGCTGCTCGACGGGGGCGCCTACGGGTCGTACGGCGTCGCGAGCACCTACTACACGGGCGCCCTGCAGACCGTCACCTACCACCTGCCCCGCTACCGGTTCCAGGGCGCGCGCGCGTTCACCAATAAGCCTCCCTGCGGCCCCAAACGGGGACACGGCACGCCGCAGCCCCGCTTTGCCGTGGAAGTGCAGCTCGACAAGCTCGCCGAGCAGCTCGGGCGCGATCCCGCGGAATTGCGCCTCCAGCAGCTCGTCCCAGCCCACTCGCTCACGGCGAATTGGCTCAAAATCGGCACGATGGGACTCGGGACGTGCATCACAAAAGTGGTCGCCGGGTCCGGGTGGAAGGAGAAGTTCCGCCAGCTGCCCTACGGCCAGGGGGTCGGCCTCGCCTGCTCTTCCTATATCACGGGCGCCGGGCTGCCGGTGTACTGGAACGCGATGCCCCATTCCGGCGTGCAGCTCAAGTGCGACCGCGGCGGCGGCGTGACGGTGTTCTGCGGCTCCACGGAGATCGGGCAGGGCTCCGACTCGATTCTCGCCATCCTGGTCGCCGAAGTGCTGGGGCTCGAGGTGCGCGACATCGCGGTGGTCACGGGGGACACGGACCTCACGCCGGTCGACCTCGGCAGCTACTCGAGCCGCGTGACGTTGATGAGCGGCAATGCCGCGATCCAAGCGGCAGAGCGGGCCCGGGACATCATCGCGCCCCAAGCGGCGCGCCAGCTCGGAATTCCCCCGGAGCGCGTCGCGTTCGCCGACCGGCGGGTGTACGACCGGGAGCGCCCCGAGCACGGGCTCTCGTTCGCCGAGGCGGTCCGGCTCGCCGAGGGGGCGCACGGCACGCTCGGCACGGTTGGCTCGTACACCCCGGCGCCGGGGGCAGGGAAATATCGCGGCGCCGGCGTGGGGCCGTCCCCGGCGTATTCTTACAGCGCGGCCGTCGCCGAAGTCGCCGTCGACCCCGCGACGGGGGTCGTGCAGGTCCCGCGCATCTGGATCGCCCACGACGTGGGTCGCTCGATTAACGCGGCGGCGGTGATGGGCCAGATCGAGGGCTCGGTCTACATGGGCCTGGGCGAGGCGCTGATGGAGGAAATGGCCTACCGGGGCAACCGCAACGTCATGCACAAGATTCCGAGCCTGCTCGAATACAAGAGTCCCACCACGCTCGAAATGTGCGACGTAATCACCTACCTCGTGGAGGACCCCGATCCCAATGGCCCGTTCGGCGCGAAGGAGTGTGGCCAGGGCCCGTTGCTGCCCGTGATGCCCGCCGTCGCGAACGCCGTGTACGACGCCGTCGGCGTGCGCATCGACGAGGTCCCGATCACCCCGGAAAAGGTGTTCAAAGCGCTCCGTCGCAAGGCGAAGGGCGAGGAACCGCGGTACGGACCGACGAGTTTCCCCGACATCCCGTGGCCCGAGCCGACGCGGGTCCCCCCACCGTGGGAGGGCGGCGACGGCACCGCGGTCGCTCCGGCGGCGGGCCCCGCGCGCGGGCGCCGGGGCGCGGCGCGCCCCGGCATCGCGCCGGGACGGCGCTGATGCTCCGGCTACCCGCCTTCACGTACCGCGAGCCGCGTACCCTGTCTGACGCGCTCGCGATGAAGGTCGACGCCGGCCCGAGCGGGATGTTCGTGGCGGGCGGCACCGATCTGTATCCCAACATGAAACGGCGCCAGCAGACCCCCACCACGGTCGTGGCGCTGGGCGGGATCGCGGAGCTCGGGCGTCTCGGGGACCGGGTCCTTGGCCCGTGCGCGACGCTGACCGCGCTGAGCGCGCGGCCAGCCATCCGGCAGGACTACCCGGCAATCGCCCACGCCGCCGAGGTCGTGAGCACGCCGCTGCTGCGCAACATGGGGACGCTCGGTGGCAACCTGTGCCTCGACACCCGCTGCAACTACTACGACCAGACCTACGAGTGGCGTAAGGCGATCGACTTTTGCCTGAAGAAGGACGGTCACATCTGCTGGGTGGCACCGTCCTCACCGCGCTGCTGGGCCGTGAGCTCCTCGGATCTGGCGCCGGTGATGGTGGCACTCGGCGCGGAGTTCCGGCTCGTCGGGCCGGGGGGCGAGCGGGTGGTGCCGGCGGCGCGATTCTATCACAACGACGGCATCGCCTATCTCACGAAACAGCCCGACGAGATCCTCGTCGAGGTGCGGCTCCCCGCCACCGGCGGAAGCGACGCCGTATATCACAAGCTGCGGCGCCGCGGCGCGTTCGACTTCCCAGTGCTCGGTGTGGCGGCGTGGATCCAATGGGACGGCGACCGGGTCGCCAAGGCGCGCATCGTGCTGGGTAGCGTCGCGAGCCAGCCCCAGGAGATGCCCGAGGCGGCGGTGGCGCTCGCGGGCGCGCCGCTGTCCGACGAGACGATTGCCGGGGCGGTCGACGCGGCGTATCGCCCCGCCAAGCCGCTCGACAACACGGACTTCGACCTCTCGTGGCGGAAGCAAATGACACGCGTCTACGTGGCGCGCGCGCTCCAGGAGCTGGGCAACCGACACGGCCGGGCCCGCCCGCGCTGACCGGCGCGGCGCCCGCGCGCGCCCGCCGGGGCAGGCGCGACTAGCTCGCCACGCCCTCGACTTCGGCCACCGCGCGGTTGAGAATCTCGACCAGGCGCTGGCGAGTCGCGTCGTCGCGGGCCCGCCACCCGGCGCGGTACACGGCCTTCATCAGCCGGCCCACGGTGCGGTTCACGTCGGCCATGGCGCCGCCGAGCGCCCGGTCCACCGTATCGCGCACGCGCTCGAAGATGTCGTCTACCACGTCGCGGTGCTCTTCCAGGAACTTGCGCCCCGTGTCCGTGACCTCGTACACCTTCTTGCCACCCACATCCTTGGCGACCACGAGCCCCTCGTCCTCGAGCAGCTGGAGCGTGGGGTAGACGGTGCCGGGCGACGGCGAGTAGCACCCCCGCAACCGCTCCTCCAGCTCTTTCATCACTTCGTACCCGTGGCGCGGCTTGTCCTCGAGCAGCTTCAAAATCACGTACCGCATGTCTCCCGACTCAAACCATTGTCGGCGCCCGCGCCGGGCGCCGCGCCAGAAGACGCCGCGCGGTCCGAAGCCGAACGTGAACGCGTCCCACCCGAATTGCCGACTCATGCGATGCCTCCTGTATCAGTCGTCACGATGTTACGTCAAGATATTATGACACGATATATCGTGTCAATACGGGTAATCGGCCTCACATCGGCTCGGGCCCCCGTGCGCGAACGTTATGGCTCGCCGGAACGCTTGTGTGCCCGGGCCCGACCGGTACATTTGAGCCCGCGCCAACCCATGGCGTACCAATCATTTCCAGTGCCCTAGAAGGAGACACGATGGCCGTGCAGGTGACCCCCCACCCGCCCTGGGTGGCCGACCTTGATGGCGCCCTGGACCCGAGCCGGGAGGCAATTCTCGACACGCCCGTTATCGTCCATGCGTCCGAGAACCAGCTCAAGGACGGCAGGATCCAGAACTTCCTCGTGGCGTTCTATCCCATCATCCGCGACTTCCCCCAGTGGCTGCAGCTGCTGCTGGACCGCTCGCCCGACGACGGCAAGGCGTTCTTCCGGGACAATATTCGGGTGGAGCGGCGGCACGATGCGATGTGGCGCGCCATGGGGGACGGCTTTAGTGTTCCCAAGGAACGCTTCCAGATTCCCGAACCGATGCATCCCGAGGTGCAGGCGTTCCACGGCTACCTGACCGAGATGTGTCGCGGCGCGGCGTTCGGAGCCGCGGTCTCGGCCACGAACTACGCGGTGGAAGGGGTCGCGCAGAAGATCTCGGAGAAGGCGCTGCGCGGGCTTGCGAAGAACGAGAAGATCGGGCCCCGCGGGCGCTGGTGGTTGGAAGAGCACGCCAAGTACGACGACGAGCATCCGATTCACGCGCTCGAAATCATCAAGAATTGCGTGACGCGCGGCGAGACGCCGCGGGCCGTGACCGAGGCGGCGTCGCATAGTCTGGCGCTCATGAAGGACGCTATGGTGGTCTGCTACGATTCATGAGTAAGAGCCGGGGCGCTTCGCCGTCGCGGGGGGTTCGCGCCCCTGCGTCGCCTAAGGCGGCGCCCAAGCCCCCGGCCTTCGACCCGCTGCGCGG
The DNA here is from genome assembly GCA_036270315.1 of Gemmatimonadales bacterium. Taxonomy (GTDB): domain Bacteria; phylum Gemmatimonadota; class Gemmatimonadetes; order Gemmatimonadales; family GWC2-71-9; genus AG41. The sequence continues at coordinate 419 of DATBCS010000104.1, read as the reverse complement.
GGCGGCCGAAATCGTGGCGGCCCTGGCCGACGCCGTGGTGGTCACCGGGCGCGACCGCGAGGTGCTGTCCGCCAACCGCGCCGCGGCCGAGCTGTTCGGCCGACCGCTCGAAGACCTCCCCGGCACCCCGATCGACGCCCTGGTCGCCACCGCCGAGCGCGAGCACGTGGCGGAGCGCGAGCACCGCGCGTTCGAAGGTCAAGAGCAGCACTACGAAACGAAAATCGTAAGCACGACGGGCGACGAACGGGTGGTCGCGGTGTCGACGACGCCGCTGGTCGTCGAAGGCGAGCTCGTCGGGACCGTGGCGACCCTGCGCGACATCACCGAGCAGAAACGGGCGCAGGAGACACTGGCGCGCTCGGAGGCCCGCTATCGCAACCTGTTCGAGTCGGCGTCCGACGCCATCGTGACGCTCG